>JAPKCI010000159.1 GCA_028823035.1 Rubripirellula sp. | reverse complement strand
CGTGAAAATGGGATGCCGTGAAAATGGGATGCCGTGAAAATGGGATGCCGTGAAAATGGGATGCCGTGAAACGGTGGTGACTGTGATGCGGTGGTGACATTGCGCAAAAACCGCCAGAATGTCCTCGGCGGCTCTAGGCCGGGTTGTAATAACCGATGCCCGTTTGCGGAGACCAGCATCGACTGATTTCCAACTGCGAGATAACGAAACAACTTACGTTGCCAATGGCTGCACGGCCGAGAGGGTTAAACCGCGTCAGACGGCCCCCGTTTCGTCACACTTTGCAAATCGTTACTGAGGCCACAAAACTCAAACTGTAGATTTGTGCGAAAACATCTTCAGCACTGGTTTCGATCATCCGAATGCCAACAAGCCGGGCAAACAAAAACGTTGACCCATTTTGCTTCGGCATCGAGTCGAAAGTCGAAAACACGATTTGCCGTAAGTTCAACGCGAATCCGTGTGGTTCGGCCTGCAAATCATACCGTTGCCACGGTGCGGGAAGAACACTGCCGGTCATGACTGGTTATCCATTCAAGCTCGCATTCAGGAAATCCTTAACTCCTGCAATTTCCTCTTACCCCAGTTACAAGCGAGCATCATGGGTGCACGTTTCCCGACTGCAAAACCGGGTGTTTACCAAAATTTGAGAATCCGCAGTAAACTCGAATAATCGTCGGTCCACTCGATCATATTGTCTTCATCTTCCCAAGCATTCCGGAACTTCAAGACATTCTCAGACGTTGCCATCCGCATGTTTTTTGTCAGTAAGATCCAATGACTCTGAAGTTCAAAATCGTTGTCGGGCAAGTCGCGAACCACAAGAGCCTCAACATTCTGGTGCACTTGCTGTGAGCGTATGACCGGCTCAAGATCAATGAAGTTATTTGACGTGTGGATTGCGATCGTCCCATCTTGCGAGAGCAAACTCCAGTAAATCTCAAAGCATTCGCGAGTCAACAAATGTGATGGAATGGAATCACCACTGAAAGCATCGACCACAATCAGGTCGTAGGGTTCTTGATTTGCTGCTTCGGTTTCTCGTTGCAAGCTGATTCGTCCATCTCCCGCAACCGTTGAAACATTAACTCCGCGTTTCCGTGCGTCTGAAAGGAACGTGAATTCCGTGTTGGCAAGATCAATGATCATTGGATCGATCTCGTAGAAACGAATAGAATCTCCATCGGAGAGATAGGTTGAGAGAGTCCCAACTCCAAGACCCACCGCTGCGAGATTGATGCCTTTCTCGCGGTTCCTGTTTTTGTAGTACTCAAGGGCGAGGCCAATCCCCGAACCAGGACCGTAGTATGCAGTCGGCAATCGCTTTTGATCTTCGCCAATAGCCTGGAGACCATGAACGGTTCCGGCATGGATCAGTTCCAGACGTGGCGTGGGTAGATTCAGGCGTCGCACCATAACACATCCAAAGAAACTGCGTTTCTTGATCACCTTTCCGCGACTGGCGCTCGAGGACGCGAACAACACGATGGCACCCAAAGCCAGAACCACGAAACTGAATGTAATTGCAGTCGAACGCTTTGAGATTCTCCTGTCTTCTTCAGTCAACGTAGCCCATCGATCAATGCGATACGCCAGCAAGACAATCATGCAACAGGTGACAAATGACAGTCCGAATTCGTAGTAACCATTGAACAGAAGCGGAGCGACTACTGAAATCAGGATACCCCCCAAAGCTCCCCCAAAGGAAATCGAAAGATAAAATAAAGTCAGGTATTTTGCATCTGGTTTCGATCGAACCAGTTCGCCATGACAGATCATGCAACTGACGAAAATGACAGCGAGCAGCATCATGACTTCCAGAATCATCGCTGAGAAAAAAAGCCGCATGCTGAGACCCAAGATCAACACGATATAAACCGTCGAATAGGCACCGCGATGGTAGGATTTTTCGTATTCAAAAGTGAGGATAAAGGTCAGTAAGTAGAGCATCAATGGCAAGACCCACATCAATGGGACCGGGGCAATGTTCCTGCTGAGTTCATTTGTGACCGATAGCAGAAGTGAGACTCCACAGGCGGCCAGAGAAACCCACCACACCCATTGGACAGTCGATGGCTTCTTGCTTGCAGGGCGTGTGTCATTCGCGTCCGCGTTGCCGCTTGTCCGGGTTGCCTTGGCAACCTGCCACAAAACAGGAATCGTCAAAATCGAATACAGAACGACGCCCCAAGCCCAACCTTGAACCTGTTGCCCCAGCATGAAGACTGGTTCAATCAGGAAAGGATAGCTGATCAACCCAAGCAATGATCCGGCATTTGAAAACGCGTACATTCTGTAAGGCGAGGTGGATGGATGGACAGAATGGAACCATGTCTGCAAGAGTGGTGATGTTGCGGCGAGTAACACAATCGAGAAACCGATGTTCACCGACAACAAAAGCAGAACATCGATGACCGGTATGTCAAATGACAAGACCTGTTTCCACGCGTGTTTTTCCGTGATCACGACTGCACCTATTAGCAGCATTGAGTGGATCACAATCTGCGTGCGAGGTTTGCATACCGTGGCAAGCACGAATGCGTAGCCGTAACCGGCCAGCAAAGTTACCTGAAAGAACAAAAGACATGCGGTCCACACAGAAGTCGCGCCGCCATAGGTCGGCATGATCAACTTTCCTGCCAGCGGTTGAATCTGGAAGAGCAAAAAGGCAGCCAGAAAAGCGTTGGCAAAAAAGAATACAAACGACATCAACCGTGGTGGGTGGACCTCAGTCGATTTTGTTTTGATTTGTGCTGCTGTCAAAATGACACCGGGTGCATTTAAAGGAGTCTGTCTCGAGAAAGAACGATCCAGCCTATGCACCGATTTTTGACGCACCTGGATTTACCTGAACTGTTGGGACATCAATGTAGCCGTCCCGAATTTCGTTTCGCCCGGTGAGTGGTGGTGTTCCGAAGTTGTGGTGTTCCGAACCTGTCGCAAGGTTATCAGACTTGCGGCTCACAGCACGACCTGCATTTTCTTGCAAGTTCGGATGGCATTGACGCCAGCCAACTGGGGTGTGAACCTTGAATAAAAATCAGGCCGCCTCGGACTGTCCCAGTTCCGTCACGGCTTGCATCGTCCAAGCGATGCCGTCGATCACTTCGTCACGAATCGCGAGTGGTCGCCCTACCCAGGCACGGTTCAGCATCAGTTCAATCCCAAAGTAGTTCTCGGTAGCAAAATCCGCACGCATCGATTTGGTCAGACGGTCGGTTGTGCCGCGGCCAGGATAGTTGCGCCGTACTCGCAACATTGGCACCTCGTCATAAAGTTCGTCGACCAGATCGAGGCAGAGATCGACTTCGTGTTCGCAAGCCGGGTCGTATAGCAACCCAGCGTCCGCTCGCTGCAGCTTTCCGTCGTTCTGAATATCGAACGTCCGAATCGAGAGATGAATCAAATAACCCCAGCGGTCGAGTCCCGATTGAATGGCCTGCTTGACTGCTAAGCGGTAGGGCGCGTAGATCGTATCGATCAACAGCTGACGTTCCGCTGGCAACCAGCTTCGAGTCTGTGAAGGAAACAATCGACGGTGATGCAACGAATGGGTTACATCGATGAGGTCATTGGAATAGCGATTGATAAACAAGGGGACCTTCAGTTGGTCAGCCATGCGTTTGGCAACGTAGGCTGCTGGAGCGTCATGCGACAAGGTGGCTGGCAGTTTTCCAGGCCGCAGCTTTTTTCGTGAACGTTTCTGCAATCCTCGCTGTCCAATCGAGGCCCCAGGATGATGATGCAATGCACCAGCTGACGATGGAGTTTGTGGGGCGAGAGATTGATCTCCGCTGACACGCAGAACATCACGAAGGGCCGGGTCGACTAACTGCTCGGGAACCTCGTTGCCTCCGACCTCGCAGCTAATCAGAAGTGACATGGTGAGACCAGGGTTTGCCGAGAATGAATGGTGAGAAAGGTCGTGCGGTGGTGACGTCGACAGCAGCAATGCCATCCACCAGGGTGTTAGACGCTGCCGAAGCCCAACGTTTGTTCACGCGTGATTGTCCTTCAAGCCCAAAGCGGTTCGTGATGCAACGCCTCTGTTTGCACCAGAAGCCTGTTTGCACCAGAAGCCTGTGAATTGGGCGGTATCGAATTGGGCGATATCCATCCCTTGCCTTCACTGATCAAGCTCGGGGCGTTTACCAACCACGTCAACACGTTGGTTTCATTCTAAGGATTGGAACCCGGGTTGGTAAATGTTGATCCGTGACAAAAAACAATGTGTCACGCCGTGAAACTCGCTTTTTGCCGATTCCTCTTGTGCGATCAGCAAAATCTTGTTTATCGAACACTTGGAAAAGACCTGAAACAAGTTCCACTCATTGTAGGACTCCCCGTGATGCCTCCCATTCAATGCGGCGCACCCAGCCGATGGATGCAATTGAACCTCATTGCCCTGAACCTCATTGCCCTGTGCCTTTTGACGCTGGGTATGGCCACAGATGGCCGTGCTGAGAATCCCGTCTTGGTGGCGCAGAACGATCTGACATTCGAGCCATACTCCATTTACGTCACTACGCCTGATACGTTTGCCCGCTGCGGACCTGCGGACGACTACTATCGCACTGATCCACTTCGTCAGGGTCAGGAATTGAAGGTCTATGCTGAAACGGATGACGGTTGGCTTGGTATTCGACCACCCGAAGAGAGTTTTTGCTGGGTACCTGCTGATACAGTGGAAAAGAACGGTGGTGACGCCAACGGGGTCATTATCGAAGATCGAACCGTTGCATGGATCGGTACACATCTGGGGCGGGCACGGACCTATCGATGGCAAGTTCAGTTGGCCGAGGGTGAGCTAGTCACAGTGCTAGGAAAGAGTGAACGAGAAGGCCCTGACGGACCACAGTTGTGGTATCGCATCGTGCCTCCATCGGGCGAGTATCGCTGGATTCACCGAGATCAGATCGTTAACAGCAGTGAAGAACTGGTGGCGTTGATGCGCAACGATTCAACGGGGGAAAACATCAAAGTATTTCCCAGGGATCGACCTGACACGAAACAGCCTGATATTGCTGCCAGCAGTTCTCGCGAGTCTCGGAACACAGCCGACACCGAGCAAGGTACTGGTGAGTCGATCCTGACACGTGACAACGATTCTGCTCGTAGAGGGGCGTCAAATAACGAAACTGTGGGCAGTGGCTTGAACGACGAATACCGCTCCGCTGAGCAGCAGAATCGCTCAACCAAGACGATTTCCATTTCCAAATCAAACCAAGACACCGTGGCTGCGATCGGTATTATCGGCCGCCCCAAGTTGGTTGAAATCAATGAAACACCTTCCGCACCCGACGCCAATCATCAGCCGGCTGATTCGAATTGGGTCGCCGCCGAAGCACGTGATCAACGTCTGTATTCCAATCTCGTCACACCAGCATCCCTTCTGCGACCGACGCCAGTTCCTAACGATGGAAACTTTGTCGCTCGTGGCATCGGAAATCCGAGTCCGGCAGGATCGATCAGGCAGGCTTCGGCGCAGCAAGCGTTACCTAACCGGGTCGTGCCAGCTACCAAAAAATTGACCTACGTCTCGGCCGAACGGTTGATGCAAATTGAACATCAAACACGTCAGGCGGACATCGAACAGTTGGGATTGATTTTTTCACGGCTGATGGCTTCGCGAGCAACGGCTGCCGAGGCAGCTCCGGTTGCCCGGGCGGCATTCAGCTTGGCAAGCTCGGCGCGGGATCCTTTGATCGCAGGTCGCGCTCGAATGCTCACAGAACGCATCGAACAGTACCGTCAAGTAGCACATCGCCGCGATGGTGACGTTGTAATTCGAAGCGATGGACTGCCGTTCGTGCCGGCCAATAACAAGTTTCCAGTGCTGCCATCCTCGTACAGAATGCCTGTTGCAGCGACCAGCAACGCCGGCCCGCTTTATCAGGGCCCCGCACAAAGTGAAGCGACCAAAATAGCGAGCGAGACGGGGTATCTGGTGCAAGTTTATTCCGCTCGTACCAATAGCCCACCGTTCGCGTTGACCGACAACAGCGGCCGGACAATCGCTTATGTGACACCGATCCCCGGAGTCAATTTGCGTCCACACCTGAATAATCGAGTCAGTGTTTTTGGCAATCGCGGTTTTCTGACGGGGTTGAGCACGCCACATATCGTGGCGACCCAAGCGGTTCGATCGCAGCCATAGCTTGCCTGGATGGCGTTGCCTGACCGGCTTTGACATCGCAATTCATTTGGTCCGCAACTCGTGGTTGGGCCTTTAGGCAAGGCTGCAGTCCCGGTCTGCTGAGATGCTGGGACACGGTCTGCTGAGATGCTGGGACACGGTCTGCTGAGATGCTGCAGCCCGGTCTGCTGAGATGCTGGGCCAATCCTTCGTCCCTGTAGTGTTTTCTAAGCGTTAGCGTGGGTGGACGTGCCAACTGGCGTTGTCGACGTGACCTGGCAGCGATAGTGGCTGTGTACCGATGTGGCCGGGGCAGGTTCACCAACCGAATAATTTGCAGCTTTTGGGGCATGGAATGATGGCATTGATCGCGTTAAAATCGTGGCATGACAAGTGAAAAACTAGCAAAGCGGAGACAGCATCTGAGGAATCTGGTGCTGATGGCGTTCGCTGACGGATCGCTGGGTGAGCGTGAGGTCAATCTGGTAGCCGACCGGTGTATCGACCTGGGATTGGATAACTATGATTTGTCGCAGGCGATCAAATCGGGTTTATCCGACGAGGCGACCCTGGATGTGCCAGCTGACGTTTCTGAACGCGAATCATTGATGCGTGATCTGATACGGATGATGGCGGCCGATGGTCGCCTGGACGAGAGAGAGAAGCGTCTATTTGCATTGGCGGCAGCCAAAATGTCCATTTCGGCGGCCACCGTCGAGCGACTGATCGACGAAACCCTGAACCAGTGATTTCCCGTGGCTCGTATCTTGATTACGTCGGGGCCCACGCGTCAGTATCTCGACCCAGTGCGTTATCTCACGAATGCTTCGAGCGGACGGATGGGTGCTGCGTTAACGGCTGCTGCGATTGAGTTAGGTCACGAGGTGACGGTGATCAGCGGTCCAGTGGCGGTCGATTATCCTGCCGGGGCAGAAGTCATCCCCGTGATGACGACCGATGAAATGTTCCAGGTAGCCAGTGCGAAATTCGTTGCCTGTGACGGATTGATCGGCGCAGCAGCCCCCTGTGATTACATGCCGTATGCGGTCCGGTCCCAGAAGATTTCCAAAACTGGCCAACCGTTGATGATCGAGTTGATCGAGACACCTGATGTGGTGGCGACTCTGGGACAAAACAAGCGTCCCGATCAATGGGTCGTTGGGTTTGCTTTGGAGACCGAAGATCAGCGATTTCGCGCGATCGTCAAACTGGAACGTAAACACTGCGACCTGATGGTCAGCAACGGTCCGAGTGCCATCGACGCGGCGACCAATGATGTGGAACTGTTGAATCCTGCGGGGGATGTGTTGGTCAGCATTCAGGGCAGTAAATCACATGTGGCCAGTCGCCTTTTGTCGGAGATCGATTCCCGGTTGATTCGATCGTAGACGACTGGATATCGGATTCTTTGCATTTATTTTCCTCGAACCTTGTTGTTGTCATGGATCTGTCTGTAACGCTGGGCCGTTTGCAACTAAAAAACCCAATCATGGTTGCATCGGGAACTTTTGGTTATGCCCGAGAGATGGAGGGCATCGTGGATGTCTCGCGTCTTGGCGCGGTGTTGCCCAAAACCATCACGGCTGAACCACGGGTTGGCAATGCACCCTGGCGAACGGTAGAGACCTCAGCCGGTCTGCTCAACGCGATCGGTTTGGATAACGATGGGGTGGATGCTTTTTTGGAACATCACCTGCCCTACCTGAAAGAGGTCGGCACGTCGATTGTGGTGAGTGTTGCGGGACGCACGGAAGACGATTTTGTCAAACTCGCTGAACGTGTCGGCAGTCAGGATGGCGTTGCTGCGGTGGAACTTAATTTATCCTGCCCCAACGTCAGTGGCGGGATTGATTTTGGTACCAACGCGGAATCTTGTCGCAAGGTAGTCGCGGCAACACGCGATCGCACGGACGTTCCCATCCTCGCGAAGCTGACCCCGAATGTCACGCGGATCGCGGACATTGCCCAAGGGGCTGCCGATGGCGGGGCTGATGCCGTCTGTTTGATCAATACGGTATTGGGTATCGCCATTGACTGGAGACGAAGGAAACCGATGCTTGGAAATGGAATGGGAGGCTTGAGTGGGCCTGCCATCAAGCCGATTGCGCTCCGCTGCGTGTATCAGGTTGCGACCGCCGTTGACATTCCCATCATTGGGATCGGTGGAATTGCTGATATCGACGATGTCATGGAATTCCTGGTCGCTGGCGCCAGTGCCGTGCAGATCGGGACTGCCAACTATTACGATCCTACGGTCTCGACACGTCTGGTTGACCAGTTGCCAGCGGCGCTGGGTGAAATTGATAGCGATTCAGTTTCCGCATTTATCGGTACGCTGAATCGCTGAAGTTGTTATCGTGATAAGTCCGCAATCATTGGCTTTAAATCTGGACAGGCTCCAGCTTTCCAGGCCACTTGGCTCGGGCTGCTTTGTGTAATCAAGCGTGGGGAGATGGCAGATCACCTGCCCGCGCTCTTTCGTGATTGTCCTGTTTTGTCTCTTGCTGCTTGGGGGATCCCATGAGTGAACGGTTATCCGAGGTTTCATCTGTAAGCGGGGTGAGTCTGGCAGGGGCTCGCACGGTGATATCCGTCGCGGAACACATGGTTTGGTTGCTTGAATCGGCAACTCATTTACAAACCGTTTTCGAAACTCGCGAACGGGGATATTTCTCGCCCAGCGAGGATGAACAGGTGGCTCACTTGTGGGTATCCTACCACGGTTCGAGGTCCGCTCTGTTAGAGATGATTCAGGCGGTTCGCAACGAAGTGGGCAAGGCCTCACGAGAACAGGTTGGCGAATTTGCGCTCGCCTATGCAGCGACTCTCGTATTAGTGGACGCAGCCCGTTCGTTGCGTGACCAGTTTGGCAAGAACGATCTGGTTCGCCGAAAATTGAATGAGGCTTATGATGATTTTCGAATCCCAGCTCGAAGTTTTGACAAGATCCAAGTCTCACTGACGAATCCAGGAAACGCGTTAAAAATCAAAAATGCCAATGAATTTTTTGCGCAGAATTTTGAGTTCCTAAGAGAACTTTCAGACGAGGATGAAACATTAGCGTCGGTCATGAACGTGATCGAAGATCGACGAGAGGCCACAGCGGTCGGAAAACGAAAATACCTCAAAGCACGCGTGAAGGAACTTGGACGCAATACCCGAGACCGTGTCGTGCTGGGTAACCTGACCAAGGCGATTTACGCGATCCAGGAATTGGGTTCGCGGGTGGTGTCAAATCTGAGCACCAATCCCGAGCACGTCCCCGCTCTTCCCACGCCGATTGCTGAACAGATCCTCGACTTATTGCAACCAGGCGATGTGATCGTCACACGCAAAGAGCACGCGATCACCAATTACTTTCTACCGGGCTATTGGCCACATGTGGCGATGTACGTTGGCGACAATGCGGTGGTTGAATCCATGAAGGATGGAGTCCGGGAGCGAGAAATGTCGTCGCCTTTTGGAAACGATTCCGTTGCCGTGATACGACCACGGTTGGATACTGCGAATATCAATGCTGCCATTCAGCGAGCCCGTTCACACATTGGCAAGCCGTATGACTTTGACTTTGATTTCACTCGTGCCGATCGCCTCGTTTGCACAGAGGTGGTTTATCGCAGCTATGAAGGGTTGGGCGGGCTGCAATTTTCCCTGACGCGTCGCGCTGGCCGAGAAACGCTGTCGGCAGAAGACCTGCTGAACCTCGCTTTGGCGAATCACGATTTTCAGACGGTTGCTGTTTACTGCTGCAAATTCAGTGACCAGCTGTTGTTCGGTGATGCCATGAAAGAGACGCTGAGGAATACCATGTCAGAGCCCCACGACCCGTGAATCCAATGTTACCGGGCATCGACCTGCTGACCAGCCAACGTGGGCAAACGGTGCTGGCGAATGGGTGGCGGCAAACGGTGCTGGCGAATGGGTGGCGGCAAATCCGTTCGGACAAAGCATGCAAGACATGTCGATCTGACGCTCTGGGATACCGGTTTAACGAAGTGCCATCAGAAGGTCACGAATCTGCTCATGCACGTCGGTCGTTGCGCGAATGACCAAGACTCGTCGCATGGCGAAGTAACGAATGGAGCCTGGTCCGCCTCGGCTTTCCCAGAAGTCAGGGGCGATGATTCGTTGAATCAGCTCAATCAGTTCCCATCCGGTATCCAGCATGCCTGCGGCAGCCAGGCCGCTCGGGCCGTCTTGGTTGGTTGATTGATCCTGACCACTTGCAGAGGATGTCTGGCCACTTGCAGAGGATGTGTTGTCCTGCTGATCACTCGGGTTCGCAGGGGTGTCGGATCCAGTACCAGTCGCACCCCCGCCGTTCTGTGCGGCGGTTTGGCCGCCAGCGGCGTTATTCTGGTTTTGCAGGATGGTTGCTGCAATGATTGAAGTGACCGAGGAAGACAGGTTGGCGGGCCGAGCGACGCCATTACGCTTGAGTTGCAGTTCCTTCTTCTTGGAAATTGTGATCAATCGACGGCGTATCTTCGTGGCGTCGCCCTTGAGCATGTCGCTGCCACTGTAACGAGAGTCGAGCCGCAGAATGACATAGAGATCGCACAAGGCTGTGGCAGCCGCGTCCTTGGCTGGGCCGCTGTCGAGCACCGCTTCCTTGCGTAACAACGCACGGGACTCGTTACGAAGCAGGGTGAGCGAGGGCTGCTTGCTGGCGGGAGATTCAGCCTTGGCTGAATGTTGGATTTCCAAAACAGATAATGCGGAGACGAGCAGCGCCAGGCAAACAATTGATGCAAGACGGCTGATGCCTGTTAGACTGAAGGGTAAGGAAATTCCAGCTTGAGGGTCGGCCATCATACAATCCTTCGGTTTCTGCTTACCTGACCACGGAACGTTCTGCGATGATAGAAATCACGATCCCGACATCGTCCCACTTTATAGCATCAATGATCACAATGCGTGAAAATATCAATTTCGAGCATGGCCAAGACCAAGGTCGGCAGAGCCGACTTTGCGGCGCACCGATCAACGATTGGCGATGGGGCAAACGGATCAAGTCATTGCTTTGCACATCCTTCGTGCCCTTCATCCTAGCGTTCTTGCCAGCATCGCTAGAGGCCGATGAGCCAAAAACGGAAAAATACAGCCCCGAAGTTGTCGCCAAGGCTGAAAATATTTTGGGACAGGTCTCGCTGCGACGCAGTGCCAAGCAGATTCAGGCGACGGGCACAACCGCGATCACTCGCGGGATTAGCGGGTTGACGCGTGAAAAACGCGAACTGCGGTTGCTGCAGAGGGACTGGGATATGGGTGGGATTCAGTTGGCTGCCATTCGTCAGGAATTGCAGCGGTTAAAAATACAACACACCAATCTGAGTCTTGAGTTGGCACGGGTTGCCGGTGACACTGCTGCGAATAATCGTATCGTCGGTCTGCTGAATGTAACCAACAGCCAACTGGAAACATTGGTTAACAAGCGTGAGAAAACCAAAACGTTGATGGCTACCAAGCGAGCTGTCCTCAGTGATGCTGAGTCCAAATACGCTGAAAAAATTCTCGTGATCCGTAAAAATTTCGACAGCATCGAAGCAGCTTTGCGTGAAGTGCTGGCGGACGAGAAGGTTGCGATTGCTCTGCGAGTCATGAGTGTCAACTTTCAAACTCCGGCCATGCCAACTGCGGACCAAATCCTGCTTGCACTGAACAAGCGTGTGGAACGGCTCGAGCAGGAAGTGTTCAGTGAGACGATTCCGTTGGACGTTGAAAATCGTTCGATGTATGTGAATGTTGTGGTAGGAAACAAAACAACACGGATGGTGGTCGACAGTGGGGCCTCACTGATCTGTTTGCCTGCCAGAGTTGCGGCTGAATTGGGGGTAGAGATCTCGGCAAATGCTCCCCAAATGGAATTGGTTGTGGCCAATGGTGACACGATTGCGGCACGCGGGGTCATTTTGCCGAGAGTGCGAATCGGTGAATTCGAAGTTCAGAACGTGGATGCGGCCGTGCTGGACGCAGCAGCAGATGCAGCCGAGCCGCTACTGGGGATGAGCTTTCTGGACCATTTCAAGTTCGAAATCAATGCTGCTGATCGCACCCTGAAGATGTTGCGGGTCAACGCAGAGTAGGCCGGATGCTCGGTCGGCCTTGTCACCGTTGGCCTTGTCAGGTTCGACGCAGCACCGTTGGCCTTGTCAGGTTCGACGCAGCAGCGGTGGGGATATCAGCAGCGAAACTAGATCAAATCCCGCAGAGACCGCATGGCTAAGGGTTCTCTGGTGGCCAGCGGCTCACCGTACTTGCGATTGATCAAACGTCCCCAATGGGCAGCGTCGTCACGAATGCGATCGATCATGGTGGGCGGTTCGGTGGGACGACCCTCGACGAACTGGCTTTGGTAGGCCATCACCGAAGCCAATTTTTGTTCCCAGTGCTCACTGATGTCGATGATCCAGTCTGGCTGCACCGCCAGACGCAAGTGGATGCAGAAGTAATAGTAGATGCGTTCAGGGTGAAAGCGTTCTCCTGGCATCTCTGTTTTGCTAAGTTTGGACCAGAACCGGGCTGCTTCGATCAGTTCGGTGGCTGCCACATGATCCGGGTGGGCATCTTGCCAATAAGGCGCAAAGATCCATCGTGGACGCAGGACACGAAAATAGCTGGCGACGAGTTCACGGGCTTCGAGTGTTGCTTCCAATTTGCGGTTGGGCAGGCCAGCATTTCCTCGCCAAGTGATCTGCAGTGCGTCGGAGGCTGCCAGTGTTTCCTGTCGTCGCAACGGTTCGCTGCCATGCGGCGTCGGTTCGCCGGTTGTCAGGTCGAGGATTCCTACCCGCCAGCCTTCGGAGACCATTTTTGCAATGGTGCCACCCATGCCCAATTCCGCGTCGTCGGGATGCGGGGCGACGACCAGAAAATCGAGCCCTTTATCGAGTGCGATTTGGCTCGGTGGATCGGTATGAATGATGGATCTCAAGCGGAATCCCAAGCTCAGTTGCGTGTCTTCAACAAGCTGTTGCGTGTCTTCAACAAGCTTTCGACAGCTTCCACTGGAATGGGAATGCCGCGCAACGTGCCCTCGACAACAATGTTGTTGTCGACGACACCCTGAAAGGCTGCGACGATCATCCGACCGCGACGGTTCTTGATCA
This sequence comes from Rubripirellula sp., assembly GCA_028823035.1. Taxonomy (GTDB): domain Bacteria; phylum Planctomycetota; class Planctomycetia; order Pirellulales; family Pirellulaceae; genus Rubripirellula. The sequence continues at coordinate 1,333 of JAPKCI010000159.1, read as the reverse complement.
TCTTGACCATCAGCACCAATTTGTCGCCGGGGGTCACCACGCCGCGAAAGCGGACGTCGTCCAAACCGCCGAACCCGACGATCTCGGCTCCCAGCAGGTCGTGCTTTTGCGTGAAGTAGCTCGACAGCTGGGCGGCTGCTTCAAGCATGACAACGCCTGGCATCAGAGGCATGCCCGGCATATGACCTCGTACCCAGAACTCGTTCTCGGTGATCTCTTTGAACGCAGCGCACGACTTTTCATCGAGATCCTCGTACAGGATCGCCGTTAGCTGCTCCATTTCAAAACGCTGCGGATTCATCTCCCGAATGCCTTCGATGTCGGCGATCGGATGATCGAAATCTAGCAAAGCAGGGTCGATGATGAATTTACTCTTAGCCACCGTTACCCTCAGGTCTTCACCTTTTTACGTTTTGCTTTCCGGGCTTTGGCACTGGCTGGACGCCGGCCGTGGTTCGCTTTTTTCAATTTATGTTGGGGTTTAGCCATCGATACGCTATCAGAAATGGGGTTGCTCACCGCCACTGTGACGGTTCAGATTGTGCTGAATTTTGGCCGCGGCAAAGATGCCATTTCAGGCCGACATCCGCGGGACTCAGCAAAATAGCAGGTTTTGGCGGCGGCGCGTAGGCTCTTCCTGACGGTCGAGGAATCGTTCTGGATTCATGGGTCAGGCAAACTAATACCGCTGAGGGCTGCCTAAACGTGACTGCTGGGACCGAATCGGCGTACTCAAGGGAAGATATTGCCCCTGCGAGATCTGTTGTTCGGGCTGTGGATGGGCCGTTTGATAGTTCCCGGCAGGTGCAAACGCCTGCGTTATCTCGGTCGGCTGACTGATGTTGTTTGCCTGCGTGATGCGGGCGAGGTCGATTGGTGACTCATTGATTGGTGACTCATTGGGGCCGGCTCCGTATTGTCCACTCAGGCGGATCGATGGGGGTACCATTGGCGTGCCGATCTGAGAAAGCCCGTTGTCGCCTTGGGCGGTGCGGATCGATTTAGCCTGATTCTGCTGTCGTTGGTAAAAATCGTTCCCGTCGCTCACCAGCCTTTCGGCATTTCCGGTAGCCGCCAAGCCCGTCGACTGAGCGTTGCTTTCAACGGCGGGTGGACCGGTGGAAGGCAGAGCTTTCGGCAGTGGGATGGCTTGCTGGGCAGTGACCGTTCCAACCGAGGTCAACTTGGTAATGGGAGTCGCAAATCGCCCCTGGGTGGGGTTGAGAGCGAGTTGGTCGACTGATGCAGGAAGCAGTTCCATGCCAGTTGCCTGATTCACAGTTGCCTGATTCACAGTTGCCTGATTCACAGTTGCCTGATTCACAGTTGCCTG
>JAPKCI010000158.1 GCA_028823035.1 Rubripirellula sp. | reverse complement strand
CAAGCCCCACGTCGCCAAGAAACACGTCGCCAAGAAACACGTCGCCAAGAAACACATCGCCAAGAAACACGTCGCCAAGAAACACATCGCCAAGAAACACGATGGACGAAAATTACTTCAATCTGGTCCCACACCAACGACACCGATCGGACGCGTTCCACGAATCACTCTGTTGCTTGCCTCGGTCACCCCTGCTATCGCCTGATCCAAGACGGCACCACCATCAATCGATCGGAACTGACGCAATACGGTCAACTCTCAACGACACGCATGGCGCAGATCCAGTGGATAGCCAAGCACAGTCCAGTTACGCTTTCATCAACAATAAAAAGCCGTTTTTCAATCATTCCAACATGCATTTAGTCCAACGATTCACCAGTAGGTTCATACTTTCCCCGCTCCCTCCGATTATTCGGCATGACAAATTCTGGCCCACACAGAAAGACTCACACCATCTTGTTCAAACCAAAGTTTCTGGCAGTTTTAAGTTTGTGTATCTTGTCGTTCGGGGTCGCTTGTTTGAGGTCCAATCCGGGGCCACCGGGTGTTCTACAGGTGGGACAAATTGAACCTCGATCAGGTGGGGAAGGAGATGCCGGACTACGTGCGACAGCACACCACACAATCGCTTAGTGATTCACCAGAGGACGCGGTGGAGTATGCCATCAGGGGCATCGGTACCAGCGGCGACGAGTCCAACTTCAAAGAGGGCTTTTCGTGGGATCAAATCGACTTCATTCGGGTACGGCCACGGGAGAAGGCGGGTGTTTTGAAGGCGTTCAAAGATTTGAACATGACACACCTACCGGATGGGCGGCCGGTAGAGAAAATCATAACAACCAGCGCTACACCACTACCACGGAAGTGGCGGAAGAAAACATGGGAGCCAGTTAATGGAAACGGATAAGAAACCACAGAGCCACACCATGGACACCATCAAGGCCTTGGTTGCAGGACCGGGGGCGGTGTTGTACGTGCCTGAAGTTCATAGCGAGTTTGTGTTGGCCCGGGTTGAGTTTATCCAATCCGAAGGGCAAAAGGCCATGAAGTGGGTTGGCATAGACCCGGGCACAGGGGCCGACATCCACTGGACCCTATACCACAAGCTTGGCAGCGTTGGCCAATACAATTTCCTCATCGATAAGGACGGGGAATCGATAGCAGAAGTTAGCACCCTTGACGAGGCCCCCTACACGGACGAGGGGCCGTTAAAACAACGCCTCGCGAAGTGGCGGCACGTGCTCACCCTGCACCACAACCAAGAGGAATTTGATGAGTTCTTCGAGAACGAATGAACCGTGCCCGGTGAGAATTGGGTTCCACCGTCAAGGTGCTGACACCTTGCTGCATGAGTTCGTCACTTGGCAGCGGGACTCAATCTCGCCTTTGCTTCTTTTGTCTCGCGGTTGAACTCAAACACTTCCTTCTGTTTCGGGTCAGCCACGAAAATCGAGTCGTCTGAGACGGCAATGCCGACAGGCCCAACGAGCGGGTCTCCCTCGTACCATTTTTCGGTCTTTCCATCGGGCGTGAATTTCCAGATGCATTTGCCGTAGCCATCGGTCACGTATCCGTGGTCCCCGGCCCAACACAAACCGTTGGGATATTGGAAGGGTCTTCCGGTGACGATGTCCTCGACCTCGCCGCTGGCAACATCGATGCGTTTGACCGCGGCCGCATCGGGTGTGACAGCCCACAGCTTTCCTTCGGAATCGAATGCGAGTCCTCGGGCATTGACGCGGGCAACCAACTCGGGCTTGCCACCCTCGAGAGGCAACTTGAACGTAGCACGCTTTTCGGCGTCACCGGCGTAGATGGTCTTGCCGTCGGGACTGACAGCCAAGGCCATCACGATTCCCAGATAGCCATTGGTCAGCGGCTTGGGTTTCGCGTTGGCAGACTCAATCCAGTAGATTTCTCTCGTCGCCGTATCGCCAACCAGGATGCCGCCCGATGGATGCATTGCCACACAACGTGGTCGATTCATCGGTTTCCGCAACAGTTTTGTGCCTTCGGCAAACAAACCGGTAGCCGCTTCGGTCTTCCAGACACCCGGCAAATCGAGATCAACCGTGTACAAGTCGTCACCACTGATAGCCACGGCCAGGGGATAAACCGCCGCGGCGACATTGGATTCTGCCGTTGCCGGAACTGCCTTGTCACTCTCATTTGCCGTATCCGCAGCATCCTGCGCAGCCGCCGGGCTGAACATCAGACAGATCAGTAGCCCGTTAACCAACCAACGATCGTAAGCCAGCGTTGAGGTTGTTCGTGGATACATCTTCCCACGAAGCCGGCTCGCATGTGAAAAAGTATCGATTAGGCAAGATTTATTCATTATGCGGGTTAGCAGGGTCCGATGGATGTAGATGAAGGATTCCACGAAGGTCGTATTTCGACAACCGAAGCGGTCACAAACGCTGGTGAAGTAAAGCCATGATAACGTCATACCAAACATTCAGACTGCTCTACATCGCCACCTTTTTGGCGTTGGGAGCGTTTTTTCAGTCTTCCGCTGCATTCGCAGCTGAAAAAGACTCTCGGATACGAAGTCGTCAGCCGGTTTCCGCTAACCAGCGACAGGCGTCACCACCCAACCGGCTCAGATCATCTACGCCGCCACAATCTCTTGCTGAGTCACCCCAGTCCCGACGTTTCGATCCACCCGTCAGACAATTGGCCGAACTGACCGCGTCCGAAGAACGACTGATTTTCAGTGACGTAGAAAGTGTTGACGTTGAAAGTGTTGAGCAAACCGGTTTTGTCAGGCCGCACCTAGGCAACTGCGGTCCGGTTTGCGACTGCAGTGAATGTGGCTACGAAGAGTCCTATAGCATCGACCAACCGCGGGGCTTCTTCGATATGGGCTGCGGGATCGAAAGCATCTTCTCTCGCTGCCAAGGCTGCAATCAGGGCTGCTCTGAGTGCGATGGGGTGATGTACCAGCCAGGCGAAATGTATTTCGAAGACACCGGCTGTGACATGGAAATTCTGGGCGATTGCGGCTGCGACGCCTGCAATCCCTGCGACACCCAACCGACGCTACTGCCGCGGATCCGTTTCAACTGGTGCCGCTATGAGTTTTTTGCAGGTGTCCAGGGCTACACTGGGCCTCTGAATCACGTTGGCATCAACACCGGCAATGGTGTTCTTCGCAGCGGCAGCGGAAGCTTCGGCTTCTACGAGGGTTTCAACCGCGGCAAGTCGCTGAACCGGCTTTTGGGGCTGGAACTTGCGTCACAGTTCGGTGTCCGAGGCACGCAAAGCAACCTGTCGGGCGCAGCATTCACGACAGAGACCCGGCATCAGGTATTCGTCACCGGCGGTTTATTTCGGCGAGTCGATTACGGGGTTCAATACGGCTTGGTGCTCGATTACATGAATCAGGACTGGTACTTCCAGGGTGACTCGCTACAGCTTCGCGGAGAACTCAGTTGGCGGACACGCGATTGCAACACATTCGGCTTCCAGTTCATGGCCGGTCTGCGAGAAGAGACAACTTCGGCCTCGATCACTGACGAAATGGGCACCACGCTCACCAGTGACATCGATATCAAGCCGACTGATCAGTACCGATTCTTTTTCCGACGCCCACTCTCCAAGCACAGCGAGTACAACTTGATGGCTGGCTGGACCGACAACAAGGACGGATTACTTGGTGCCGGTTTCAATGTTCCCCTGAACCAGCGTTGCAGCCTCAGCAGCGGCGTGACGTACCTGATCCCCTACGAGGGCAAGAACCGAGGTGGTCACGAAGAAGAAAACTGGAACATCTCACTTGGCTTAGTCTATCGACCAGGTGGACCACAGGGTTGCGGACGGTACTGCGGGCCGATGTTTGACGTCGCGGACAACGGGACGTTCATGCTGGATGTCCAGTGACACACCAGGCTGAACGGATGAGCCATCGCCAGCCCCGGTTCACCATTCACCGTCGGATGCAAAACGCTGGCGGGTCGCATCACCAAATGCCGCTCCGGCGGCGTTGATCTGTTCCACCGCCTGCTGGCTCGACAGCCCCGCGCAGTCTCTCGCTGCTGCAATGACGGTTTCACACTCGTTCGCGTCCATGAACAAAGAGGCAGCCAGCAGCTCACTCTCTTCTGGCTCGGTGACCGCCAGAAACCCATGTTTATCTGCGTGAATCAATTGTCCCGGTTGAATCTTCCGGCCAAATACTTCGACCTCACAGTTCCACCGCACGGGTACGGAGTGAGCATGCCCAACACAAAGCCGACGTGCGAGTGACTTGAATCCGGCATTGGTCATTTCGTCCACATCGCGAATCGCCCCATCGGTGATCGTCCCAACGCAGCCCAAGGCACGGTGCACATTGCTGTTCACTTCTCCCCAGAATGAACCGATCACCTGTGGCTTGTCATCATCTTGCACCACCACAATCTTTGGACCTGGCTGGCTGGCCACGTAATGCCGATAGTCTTCCCATGCATTGGCAACCTGTTTGTGAGACTTCTTCGAAGGCTCAATCACCAGGGTCACTGCATAGCCGACCATTGGCCCCATCTGCGGCATGTAGTCGCGAGTTTCTTCGGGGTTGAAGGCATCCGCCGCACAATCCCGCTTCGTGATCTGTTCCCACCCGTTGTAAATCGTGGGTGTGTTCCATCGTTTCAGCTGCAATAACTCGGAATGGGAAAGTGCCATGGATTGGGGTGTCCAGCCAGAGAATCAGTGGAGTGCAAGAGTTTCAAATCACGGATGCGGGAATCATAAAGACAAAGTATCTGCCGCGGCATAGGCGTCACGTAACACCTGCATCGTATGCCGCACGCGAATCGATGAACCCTGTTGATCAAGGTGAGTGGCCAATTGCGTCATGCAGCCGATATTACCGGTGGCCACCAGATCAGCTGCCGTGCTGATCACGTTACCAACCTTCTCGCGTCCAAGGGCAGTAGCGATTTCAGGTTGATCGATGTTATAGGTACCCGCCGATCCACAACAGAGATGGGGATCAGAAATTTCACACAACTCGACGCCCGGGACGCTGCGTAAGAGTTCCCTTGGCTGCGTCCGCACTCCCTGTGCGTTGGACAAATGGCAGGCGTCATGATAGGCAATGCGAATCCTGCGTCCACGATCTGGAAACGGCTGCAGTTCTCCTAGGCCGACAAGATAAACCGATACGTCACAGACCTTTTCGGAAAATGCCCGTGCTGCGGTTTCGCTATCGGTACCTTTGAGAATCAGCGGATACTCGTGCATTCCCGACCCGCACCCCGCAGCGTTGGTGACGATCGCATCAACGTCATCTGGAAATGCGGCAAGATTCTTGCGGGCGAACGATCTGGCATGGGTCAAGTCCCCCACATGCCAACTGAGAGCACCACAACAAGCCTGATTTTGTGGCACCACCACTTCGATTCCATTTCTGGTCAGCACCTCGATCGTTGCGGTATTGATGTCGGGTTCAAGCACGCTTTGAGCGCAACCGACCAGCAAGGCAACCCGGCCCCGCTTGGTGCCTGCTGCGGGATAGATTGGATCCCATGTTTGTCTGGCGGGTAACCGATCGGGCAACAACCCCAGCATTACACGCAAGTTGCCAGGCAACCAACCTGCGAATGGTTTGGCAAAGCGACCCGTCCTTGCTGCCAGGCGAAAACGGCTGGGATAAGGCAACGTCATGCGTGTCAACAGACGCTTTAATTTGTCTCCCAAAGTGCGTCGACGTTGGCTTTCAGCATTCGCCCGAAAGGGACTGATCAGGTCACGGTACGGGACGCCCGAGGGGCAGGCGGGCTCGCAGGCAAGGCATCCCAAGCAGGGATCAATGTGCGGCAAGGCGGTTTCCAACGGAAGCGAACCTTCCAACACCTCTTTCATCAACACAATGCGCCCGCGCGGCGAATCAGCCTCCTGACCCAGCACCTTGTACGTCGGACATGCTGCCAGACAAAATCCGCAGTGCACGCAGGTACTCACAGCCGCGGCCATCTCGGGCCCCAACGGTCCATGTTGTTCAGGTTCTATCTCGTGCAACATCGAGTCGATTTCCGGTGGTCAAAGCTGAGGGAATTTCATCGTCGGATCCATTGCCATCTTCACAGCGGAAGCGATGTCCTGTTTGGCCCAGAAACCAATTTTTGGCTGCCTGCAGTCGCCGCGAACAACCAACCCTGCGGTCGAATTCTCGGCCAGCAAGTGGTCAAGCTGATCGACTTCATGCTGCGATTCACACAATGCCCAAGCGACCGATCCAGCGACACTGACATGCAGGTCAACTCCAGCTGTCTGCTCAGCCCAAGGAACAAGTGACCTTAGCACAACCGGGTGAGTAGGGATCTTTGCCGCGAAAGACAGGTCGCTGTCTGACCAATCCAACTCAACAACTGACTGCCAAAACGCTTCCGCATCTGGCATCGGCTTGACGTCCTGCCCCCACAGATCCGAGATTTCCTGCACCAACACCTGGTTCACTTCCAGCGGCCCTGCAACTCGCAGAAAAACCGTGTTGGTGCCAGGCCGATAGTCGATCGCATCAAGTTCCCAACGCGAAGTTGCCGCATCGGACATCCGCTGCATTGCATTCGCCAAAGAGCTGCATTGGACTGCAATTGTCTGGCGATGGCTGGGAAGGGGAAACACTTTGAAGGTCAATTCAACCATCACGCCAAAGCGTCCCAGGCTACCGGCCATGAACTTGGGGATATCAAATCCTGCGGCATTCTTAACGACTTTGCCGCCCGCATTGATGACCTCGCCGTCACCGCTGAGGAATTTGATCCCCAGCAAAAAATCACGAAGCCCGCCGTAACGAAAACGCCCGGGACCAGATAAACCGGCAGCCACTGATCCCCCCATCGTCGCACCCGCTTTGACAAGCATTGGATCGAATGGCAAGTACTGCTGTCGTTCACGCAAGACCTCATTGACCTCGGCAACGGGGGTTCCCGCATAGGCCGTGAAGGTGAATTCTGAAGGTTCGTACTCAAGAATCCCACTCAGTTCGCGCAGCGAAACCAGACGTGCATGTTCATCCACTGCCAGCGGCAATTTGGTTTGATTTCCAACTGGCAACACGACAGATTCACTCGCCAACAGCGTCTGTAATGCGTCCAGATTTTCAGGGACAGCGACGGTTTCACTCACGACTGATCACCCCAGCTTTCTCAAGCGGATGCAAACCACTGAGCCCGAGGCTGGGTGCCTCGGTGCTCGGAAACATCTTGCCGGGGTTGGCGACCAGCTTCGGGTCAAAGGCCAGACGCAGTCGCTCCATCATCGCCATCGTTGACGGGTCAAACATCTCAGGCAGGAAATCCCGTTTTTCAACGCCTACTCCATGTTCACCAGTAATCGATCCGCCCATGTCGATACACATCCGCAGCAATTTGGCAGCCAGTTCCTCAGCTCGCTCCAATGCCCCCTGCTGCTTGCCATCAAACATGATCAGAGGATGAAGGTTGCCATCTCCGGCATGGAACACATTCGCCACCCGAATCCCCGATTCACGCGACATCTGCTCGATTCGCACTAACGCTTCGCCCAGCCGCTTGCGTGGCACAACCCCATCCTGCACCAAAAAGTCAGGACTCAAACGACCAACGGCTGAAAAGGCTGACTTGCGACCGCGCCAAATCGACAGCCGATCAGCCTCGTCCACCGCAACTCTTTCGGCAAAAGCTCCGGTCGTCGCCAGCACTTCATTGAGCTGCCGACGCTCGTATTCGATTTTTTCCTCGGGCCCCTCCAGTTCCACGATTAGCACCGCGGCCGCTCCTGGCGGATAACCACACGCAACGGCGGCCTCGGCTGCCTCAATGGCCAACGCATCCATGATTTCGAGGGCACCAGGCAACAGCCCCGAATCGATCACCGCCGAGACGGCATCACCAGCGGCAAGCAATGACTGGTAGCCAACCAACACCGTGTGGAATCGTTCCGGCTTGGGCAGCAACCGTAGCGTGATTTCCAGACCAATTCCAAACAGACCTTCACTGCCACAAAACAAACCGGTGTAGTCCGGTCCGACAGCCTCGACACTGCGGCCACCCATCGTGACCACTTCGCCAGTAGCCAACACTGCTTTGCATCCAATCACATGATTGGACGTCATTCCGTACTTCAAACAGTGAGCTCCCCCTGAGTTAAAAGCAACATTTCCGCCAATCGTGCAGACACTCTGGCTTGAGGGGTCAGGAGCGTAATACAGTCCATGCGGCGCTGCAGCATCGCTAACGTGTTGATTGACCACCCCGGGCTCAACAATTGCAATACGTTCACTGGGATCGAGCTCGATCATACGGTTCAAGCGATTCAGTGCGATCACGATTCCATCGGCGACCGGCAATGATCCACCAGACAAACTGGTCCCACTGCCTCGGGCAACAAACGGCACAGAATTCTCATGGCACCAGCGGACAGCAGCAACAACCTCGTCAGCCGTTTCAGGAATCACAACTGCGAGAGGCTTGGCACGAAACGCAGTCAGCCCGTCCGATTCAAATGCGGCCTGAAAAGCCGCATCCCGAACGAACCGTTGCGATGGAAAAATGGACGAGAGTCCGTCGAGTGAAGTCACCTGAATTCCTAGTCCGAAGTTAACTCGGTGGTCGATGTGGTGGAAGATGTGGTGGAAGATGTGGTGGAAGAGTCTGCGTCAACCTGCCATGACGCCCGGCATGCTTGGCGGACACGGACAGGCTTGGTGGTTCAAGACAGCAACGGCTAGCCCAAGCAATCTTTCAGCGCCGACAACAGCGTACCGATATTGCGTCGATTGGCACTGTGCCCCATCAGACCGATCCGCCAGGCTTTTCCAGCAAACACGCCGAGTCCACCACCGATCTCAATATCATATTCTTCCAGCAATCGTCGGCGTATCGCTGCCTCGTCGGTACCCTCTGGAACAGAAACACAGTTCAAGGTGCAGAGCGACTCACGTGGTATGTAAGTCAACCCAAGATTCTCGAGCCCAGCGCGTAACAGCAGATACATTTCTTGATGGCGTGCGATGCGTGCTTCAAGACCTTCTTCCAAGACGATTGCCAGTGCTTCGCGGAGGGCGTACACCATATTGATGGGCGCGGTGTGATGATAGGCACGTCCACCACTTCCGGTGTAATAGTTTTTCAACATCGAAACGTCCAGATACCAGCTCTGCACTTTCGATTGCCGAGCATCCATCTTCTCGATGGCCCGCGGAGAGAAAGAAACAGGCGACAGACCGGGCGGACAGGAGAGACACTTCTGTGTCCCCGAGTAGATTGCGTCGATTCCCCACTGGTCCACTTTGACATCATGCCCACCAAGCGACGTCACGGCATCGACGGCCAGCAGCATGCCGGCATCATGGACAATCGATCCGATCCCGCTGAGATCCTGCAGAGCGCCTGTCGACGTTTCCGCGTGAACGATGCCCAGCAACTTGGCTGCGGGATGTTGGGCGACGATATCAGCGATGGCCTGTTGGGTGAATGTTTCGCCCCACGGGACTTCCAAGGTGTGAACGGTTGCCCCGGCCCGTTCCATGTTGTCTTTCATTCGCCCGCCAAAAACACCGTTGATGCAGACGATCACCTCGTCTCCCGGTTCCACCAGATTGACAATGATGGCTTCCATCCCAGCCATCCCCGTGCCCGAAACAGGAAAAGTCAGAGCGTTTTCTGTCTGAAACACATCTCGCAGCATCTGGCAGGTTTCGTCCATGTACCCGATGTACTGCGGATCGAGGTGGCCCAACGTCGAAGCCCCCATCGCTCGAAGGATACGTTGGGGTACGGTACTTGGCCCCGGCCCCATCAACAGGCGTTCGCGTGGATTCAGTGGTTCAACAATGGTCATGAATTCAGTGTCTCAAAAGTCGGTTACAGCTACGAAACGAAATGCCAATCATCTGGCGTCAAGATCATGCGAGGCACATTCCCAGCACACCAGCTACAAGAATGTAATACAGAAAGACGAAGCCTGTTATCCGTATCACATCTCCTTCGCGTCCCACCAAGCCCACCACGGCACAGGCTGAAACGACATTGTGAACACAAATCACGTTCCCCGCCGCTCCGCCCACCGCCTGCAGTGCAACGACCCAAATCGGATTCGCACCGATTCGTTCGGCCACTCCGAACTGGAAGAGCGAAAATGTCATATTGCTGATCGTGTTGCTGCCTGCCACAAAAGCACCCAAACCTCCAATCAGCGCTGAAAAGGCAGGCCACGCCTGACCTGCCAGCGAGGCAACGCCCTCTGCCAGAACCGTGGGCATCTTATCCAAACCAGCTGCTCCCTGTTCACTATTGAGAAATACCTGCACCATTGGCACAGCGAACAACAGGGCAACCGATGCAGAAACAAGCATGCTTGCCGAACGCTTGACCGCCCGTCCGACCGCAGCGCGGCTCATGCGATGCAAGACGACCGTCACCAGACAGGCAACAAGAAATACCGTACCGGGTAGATAGAGCGGCTGCACGGGCTTGATCGTCACCGGTGTTCCGAACAGATTCTGGGTGGTAGCTGGATCAACAGGAAACGCAACTGATTTCAGCAAAGGCCCTAATTGCAAGGCTGGCAACCGAGTCGCAACCAGCAACAAGGCAATCACGAGATAGGGAAACCATGCCTTCCACAAGGAAAGATTCGGCGATGCTTCGCCCAAGTTGCTGCTGATGGTGCCATTCCAAGATTCGTCCCAGCTGCCTTTTGCTTCAAAATCCCAAGGTTCGCCAGCGGGCAACAGAAAGCCCCGTTTGGCGGCAGGTACAACGATCGCCAATCCCACCAACGATCCCAACAGTGAAGGAAACTCCGGCCCCAGCGTTGCGGCGATGGCAACATACGGAATCGTCATTGCCAGCGAGGAAAAGATGGCAAACTTCCATATTTTCAGGCCATCACCAAATTTGCGGCTTTCTCCAAAGAACCTTGTCATGATTGCAACAACAAACAATGGGATCATTGTTCCGGCAATCGCATGCAACACAGCGACCCTCAATCCAATCATCGGCAACAGCAGGGTCCAATCATCCAAACCAAGTTGCGACGCGTATTGCACGACTTCCGGTTGACCGTCCAGACCACCTGCAACACCGACCAGAATCGGTGTCCCAACAGCCCCAAAGGAGACAGGCGTGCATTGAATCAGCATTCCTGAAATGACAGCCGACTTGGCGGGAAATCCCAAAGCCACCAGCAACGGCACACAAACTGCAGCAGGCGTTCCAAAGCCTGCAGAGCCTTCGATAAAAGATCCAAACAACCACGCCACGATGATGACCTGCACACGACGGTCGGGCGTGATGTTGGTGAATCCACGTCGAATCACGGAAAGCCCGCCACTTTCCGTCAGCATGTTCAACAGCAGAATCGCCCCAAAGATGATGTACAGCAACGTGCACGTGATCACCAAACCATTGAGCGAAGCTGCCAACACCTGCGTCAGACTCAATTGCCAGAAGATCAACGCCACCGCGACGGCCGTTGCATAAGCTAGCGGCATCGCCTTGGCAGCAGGCCACCGCAGGCCGACCAGAAAAATGGCAACCGCAATGAGAGGAGCCAGTGACAATAAAGGTGCGAAGGTATCAAGCATAGATTTGCGGATTCACCAGATTAGGTGGAAGTTGGCCATGGCAGGCAGCAAGACAATTTTCGGCGGCCATGTTGCCCATCTTGGTTCGAGTGCCAATCGTACCACTTCCAAGATGGGGAGCGATCACGACGTTGTCCAGTTCGTACAACTCGGGTTCCAACAAGGGTTCCTGCTCATAAACATCAAGACCAGCCCCAGCGATCGTCCCCGACTGCAACGCGGTGACAAGGGCCTTTTCGTCAACCACGGGACCGCGGGCACTGTTGACCAGGCAAGCCTGAGGTTTCATCAAAGCGAATTCCCGAGCGCCGAGCAGATGTCGAGTCGTTTCGTTCAGGGCAACATGCACCGAGACAAAATCGGATTCTTTCAGCAGATCATCGAGTTCACAGTAGGTCACGTTCAGCGACGCTTCCTCCTGTTCCGTCAATCTTGTGCGGTTCCAGTACAACACCTTCATGCTGAACCCGTGTGCACGTGGTAGCATCGCCCTGCCAATCCGTCCTAGCCCCACCAAACCCAAGGTGGCGTTGCTGACATCTGATCCCAGAAATTGCAACGGCCCCCAACCCTGCCATGCTTGGGTGCGGACAAACCGATCGCCCTCGGAGACTCGCCGAGCCGCATCGAGCAAGAGAGCAAAAGCCATGTCGGCAGTCGTGTCAGTCAAGACTCCGGGGGTGTTGGTCACCGGAATTTTCCGAACCGTTGCCGCCTCAACATCGATATTGTTGAAACCGACCGCAAAATTCGAGACCACCTTCAAAGCGGGGTTTGCGGCCAGAATCTCATCATCGATCGTGTCGGTCAGAAGGCATAGCAATCCATCAACGCCGGCAACGCCCTCGATGATTTCCCGTTTTGTGAGGTAGCGATCCTCGGGATTCATCGTCAATTCGGATTGTTCTCGCAAAATAGCCATCGTTTCGGGCGGCAGTTCACGCGTCAAAAAGATTTTGGGCTTGTCAGACATGGAAGAAAACTTAGTAGTCGTCGTTTGGCTTGGGGAACAATCAGACGGCCAACCAGCGATGCCGCGAACGCAAGTTTATGAACTCTGAATGCTCACTGATATGGGCAGCACCAGATTGTCATCAAATCACGTTTTTTTTGATTCAACAGCTTTTATCTATCTGACACCGCGGCCATCATGGATGAATGCCCCGCATTTCGTTCCCAATGAACGGATCGGTTACCGACCTCGGAACCCGCTTCTCCCCCCGACCTCGGGCGGATCTTTCCCGGCTCCAATACCCACCACGAAAGCACAGCATGCAGATCCCCATCGCCGTACCGAAGTCGGTTCAATTCTGCTGCATCATCATGCTGTTGTGGTTCAGCCCCAATCCCGCCAGTTCTGCGGCGACCCCAGCGATCACGATTCAGAAAGAGATGTGCCACCTTCGTAATGCTGAGCCTCGTGAATGGTCTACATTCCCTGAGCGATCCGATGGGCAACAACGGACAGTGCAATTTGAATCTGGAACCAACGCCAGCCCATGGACACTGACACTGCGGCAGTCCGACGTCAAGGAAACCTGGACGGTGACAATCAATGGCAAACGTCTGGGCCAACTGGTCCGGGACGAGAACGACCTGACAACCGATTTCCTGATTCCTGCCTCAACACTCAAAGACGGCAACAACGAACTGAAGATCGCCTGCAGAAAAGACGCAACCCCGGACGACATTCGCGTGGGACAGATTCAAATTCACCCCATCACTCCAGCATCCCTGCGAAGCGGATCAACTCTGCAATTGGTGGTCACCAACCCAAGCAACCTGCCGATCCCCGCGAGAATCACACTCACAAATCGCCAAGGATCATTGGTACCTGTGGGAACAGCATCAGGTGATGGCCTGGCAATTCGCCAGGGAGTGGTTTACACCGCCAGCGGTATCGCCAACCTGGTTGTAGCGCCAGGCGAATACAAAATCACAGCCGGCAGAGGATTCGAGTACTCCATTTCATCCTCTTCCGTCAGCATCTCAGAGGGTGAAACGGCAAAGCGCACGCTATTGCTCGAACGTCAGGTCGACACCGGCAACTGGGTCGCCTGCGACACCCACGTGCACACCGTAACGCACTCAGGCCACGGTGACTGCAGCATCGAAGAAAGGATGGCCACCTTGGCGGGCGAGGGTATCGAACTACCCATTGCAACCGATCACAACAAACAGATTGACTATCAACCGATCGCCGAATCGGTCGGGGTGACCCATCATTTCACACCCGTGATTGGGAACGAGGTCACTACGAAACATGGTCACTTCAACGTCTTTCCCGCCTTAGCCAACGGCAAAACACCCGATCACCAACAGCTCGACTGGTCAAAGCTGTTCACCGACATTTATTCTACCCCGAACATTCGCGTTGCAATTTTGAACCACGCCCGGGATTTGCACGCAGGATTCCGCCCCTTCTCACCACGCCACCACCTGAGTCTCACCGGTGACAACCTGGATGACTGGCAGCAAAACTTCAATGCCATGGAGTTGATTAATTCAGGCGCGGTACAGACAGACCCGATGGAGTTGTTCACGGACTGGTGCGGACTGATCAACCATGGGCTGCATGTCACGCCGGTCGGCTGCAGTGATTCCCACGATGTGTCTCGGTACATCGTGGGCCAAGCGAGAACCTACATCAAGACGGATGACCTTCAGCCCGGATCCATCAGCATTGATGACGCGGTCGATTCATTCCTGAAGGGTCGTGTCATCGTCAGTTACGGCTTGCTTCTCGACCTTCAAGTGAAACGTACTGAAGACCAACCGGGGAACACGTTTGGCCCGGGTGACACAGTCGGGCTAGCCACAAAGCAAGTCGATCCAAGCAACCCGCGGCTTGAAATCACCGCTAATATTCTGGGACCACATTGGGTTCGGGCCCGCTCGGTCCAGCTATTCGTCAACGGTCAACCAAAACATACGGCAAACCTAAAGCCACAAAACAGAAAGGGCGAACCACTGTCAGCCAGCGTCTCCTGGACGCTGTCAGCCAACGACCTTCCCAACGATGCATGGTTGACCGCGGTTGCCATCGGGGACGGCGTGTCAGC
>JAPKCI010000157.1 GCA_028823035.1 Rubripirellula sp. | reverse complement strand
ACAACAGCAACAAGGAACAACAGCAACAAGGAACAACAGCAACAAGGAACAACAGCAACAAGGAACAACAGTTCAGCAAATCAGAACTTGCCTGCCAGCCATCAACGGTCGCAGAAAGTTACCAAACGCAAACAGACCATGGCCGCAGTGCGAGTGCGTGCCCTCAGTCTGATTCCTGGTAAGCAACTGCTGCCAAAACATAGTGCTCCGCTGTCTGCTTCAATCGTGCGATGTCCTCAGCAGTCAGTTCACGGACCACCTTCGCTGGAACCCCCACCGCCAGATGACCCGCTGGAATCATCATTCCCTCGGTAACAACCGCGCCTGCTCCCACAATCGCACCAGCACCGACAGTGGCTCCGTTGAGCACGACAGCACGAATACCGATCAACGCACCATCCTGTACGGTCGCGCCATGCACCACAGCCGAATGACCAATCGTCACGTCATCACCAATGAGACACGGATACCCTGGGTCAGCATGCAAGACCGATAGATCCTGTACATTGGATCTGGATCCAATCGTCACCAATTCAGTGTCGCCGCGAACCACCGCACCAAACCATACACTTGACTGCGGCCCCATGCTGACACGTCCACGCAGGATTGCCGATGAAGCAATGAAGACATCTTCAGCAAGTAATTCCGGATGAAGCCCCGGATCAATTTCCCTAGCACTCATGACACACTTTCATTACCTTGTCTTGACGAGGATCCGGGCCGCTGTCGCCGTGTTCGTAGTTGAATAAAAACAACAGCATTCACAGAGTTCAAGCTCTCAGTACGTTTCAGAATCAATGCACACAATCGTGGCACGATCTCGTTAAGATAACAATGTCCCCACTGCATCGTGGCCCACGTCCAAATTCTCAACCCTTGAATTTTCCATCCGGCGCCAAATCAACTTGATACTTCGCCAAATCAACTTAAAACTTCGATGGATCAGCCTGAGGCTTCGACAACCCTCCGTGCTTCCGGCGATGGTGAGTGCGGCTGGTTTCGCATCGCATGCGTACTTGAACACTCATTTCCTGCTGACGGACCAAGGACACGCCATGGATTTTCAATGAATCGCCAACGGCAAGACAAAGTAGTCCACGGCCCAGACCCGACCATCCTTCAGGTACCAGCATGTCGCAAACAGTAACGCGGCAATCGACATTCTGAGCATCTCAATCTTTCATTGAAAACACCATCTGGTTCTATGACAAACGTCATCAAACAGATCTTCTGTTCGATCATTCCCTTGCTGACCGTGATCACCGGACAGCCCGTGCATGGGCAATGGTATGGAGAGAATGTCGACTCCGGCGCGGACATCATCATGATGGATATTCGCTGGCCGTGGTGGTCCGAATCGACGTACAGTGCCAACTTCAACATCGCCACCATCCCTGGTGGCGTGAGTGCCTACGGTGGTTTTGCAGGCTCAGTGGAAACGGTCGGCGACGATCATCGCCCAAATCTTGACCCCGAGGTTCAATCAGCCTTTCGTCCGGGATCGGTTTGGTCGTTCTGGGGCAGCAACGACGATGGCGAACCGGTTCGCGTGGTATCGGCCTCTGAGCATACCTACGCCTACCAATACATCGGCGAAGGCGCCAGCGGTGCATTGTTTGGCACATGGCCTGACATCCGTCAGAACCACTGGTACACGATGGTGATGCGAATCTGGAAATCACCCAACCCTCAAGAACCCAACCGATCATACATGGGACGCTGGGTCAAAGACGTTGAAGCCAACCGCTGGTACTTGTACGGCATCATGAAACTGCCAATCGCGGCAACAGCCTTCACCGGCAATGCTGGTTTCCTGGAAGACTTCGGACACTCAGGCCGCTCTGCCAGATCCATCCACAGGCGGCGGGGCTATTTCCGTAAGGACCAGCAGTGGCATCCTTCCAGTACAGTCACCATCAACGTGTACCCCGAAGGCCGTGCTGTCGATGATCACTGGATCGTTAACAAAATCGAAAATGGCACCGCATTGGCAATGGAGGTCAGCCAAAATCGCAAACTCGTCCCACAATTGCTCGTTGGCGAACCTCTTGCATATGGGAAGGAACACGTTTTCAAAGTAAACCAACCTGCCTTGCCAACGCTCGATCAAGCCACGTTTTCCAACCTACAGGCAACAGGCAATGGTAAACAAATCCAGGTTTCGTGGGATGTACCGACCACCGCCGCACCCCAATTTGGTTACCGGATCGAGGTCTTTGACAATCCTGATTGCCAAGGTGTACCTGCTTCGGTCGTGACAGACCAAATGCCAATCACCCGGCATGTCCTGATTCCGACATTGGTATCCAACCCTACCATCCGCTTCTCGTTGACTGATTTATTTGACCAGACATCCGACCCGACCATTTTGCCCATCACGGCGGCTCCACCACCAACGCCTGCGATTATTCCAAACGACGCCCAAGACCTGGCAGGTATCGAACGCGGACTGCATTACGAATTGTGGGCCAAAGACGAAACTCGCCAGGTCAACGTGATTTACCCGCCCTCGAAAACGGCAGTTCTAAGCCGTGACGAAAAACACTACTGGGTCTCGCTTGACGAACTCACGACGGGAAAACTCATCCAGCGGGGCATTAGCCGCGGACTGGATCTGGAACTGAGAGGCAAGAGGCGTGAAGGATACGGTTTCAGGTTCGACGGACTGCTGCGAGTACCAGCAACCGGTTTTTACCTGATCCACATGAGAGGGACCGACGGGTATCGCATTTCCATCGATGGTCAGCAGTCACTGCAATGGGACGGACTGCATGGCCCACAGCCCAAGACCACCGCTTTGCACCTCGCCAAGGGTGATCATTCCCTGCACCTGGACTACTTTGTCGATCGCAACAAACCATTTTTCCAACTCGAATGGGAAGGCCCCGGACTGCCACGTCAAGACATTCCTGCTAAAGCCCTGTTCCACCATCCCGAATCTTCTCTTCCCATCGCAACGATCCAGGTAGCGACCGAATCGAGCGGCAAGGTCGATGCCAAAATCGTGACAGATCCGAACGGCCACCAAATTGAAAAGATTGACTTCTTTTTCGACACCATGCAGATCAGTTCTGCAGCGGGAACCAAGCTCGATTACAGCGGCGTCCTACCCGCAGGTGAACATCAGTTGTGGGCAAGGATTTACTACGATGGAATCCTTACCATCGACACCCCGGTTCAGCCAATCATCATCGCAAATCAATCACTGGATCACTGGAATCTGGGAATCGCCGGCGAGAAAAATCTCAGCTACAACATTCTGCAACCTGCACGGGATCAGTTCTCGTTTGTCGGTGAAGGTGAATACGTTGTCACACGACCAGTCGACGGAGACTTCACCCTGACATGCAAAGTGGAACAGTGCGCTGGCACGCAGGGCGAACCGGTCAACGGCAATTCATGGGTCGGCCTGAGTGTCCGCGAGCATCCAGAAAAAAACAATTATGGTTGGGGCCAGGAATTCGGTGTAATGCAAGTTGCCCACAACGGGGTTCGGACAACTCCTGACCATGGTGATGGCGCAGGAACGAGGCAAAGTTATCAGAAACTTCCCGACGGTCACCCATGGCTCAGAATTGTTCGCCACGGCAACTCATGGACTGCATGGACATCCAGTGATGGAAAGATCTGGGACTTTGGCAGTTTGCATTACAAACGGATTGGGCCCAAGGTCGGAGCCGGCGTTGTCTTTCGCGCCCTTCCTCAAGATGCACAAATGTTTTTTCGGGCGACTGTCTCACACGTAACATTGTCCGAAGGCATTCCCGATGACTATCGCCTTCCGGTCACCCCGGCTGACGACATGGAATCAGCCACACTGACCGGCGTGGTGGTGTCACCTTCGGACTCAAACACTGTTGCACTGAGGACGAGCAATCGTGGCATCCTGATTTCCAATGATGGTGGAAAACAATGGCGTGAAGCTAACGGATCGCTGAAAGACGGTGCAAATATCGTTCGCAGCATCGCCTTTCATCCTGACGATCCCCAGACCATCCTGCGAGCGACCAATGCCGGGCTGTTTCGTTCCGTCAACGGGGGCCAGACATGGAGACGACTGCCTGTCGATTGCAATTTTGACGGACTGGGACCCTCAGCCATTTGCGGTGAAGTGATCGCCTTCATCCCCGGTGCACCCACCACCCTTTTAGCCGCAGGAGAATCCGAAGGACTTTTCCGCAGTGTTGATAGCGGCCAAACATGGACCCAGGTCATCGACGCTGGCCACCGCTTCACCGCATTGGATGCCAACCAGTTCTTTCGCAACCAATTCGGTCACACGGTGATCCATGCTGTCACCTGCCCCGATCGATTCATGAGTTACCTCGGGCGTGGGCAGCCAACCGTTTCCACTCCGAAACAAAATTCCTTCGATCTGGTGTCGTTTAACAACGGCGAAACTTTTCAATCGCACGCCGAGCAGACCGATATTGGATACTTCAATTCACGGTCGATGCGATGCTCTCAGCATGTCCAACTCTATGGCACAACGCACGGACTGATTCACACCGTATCGCTTGGACAGGACAACTGTCTTTACGGAAAGTCTCTGCCACTCGAAGCGCTCCGACCCATGACCGCCATCGGGGTCAGCGTCGCATTACCACAGTTCTGTTCCAGAAAATTGGTTCAAGTGCTTTCACCATCCCAGCACAACCGACTTTCCCGATCCGACCTGGGAGGTGATGTATGGAGTTGGGTAAATTGCACAGGTGACGTTCCCCAACGAGTGCTGTCCATCAAAGCCGCTGACGCCTCGCCTGACTCGAAAGGGAACCACTGGTGGGTTCTTGGCGACGATGGTCTCTACCGATCTGACGACAACTGCAAAACAATTCGACGAATTCTGCTGCCCCATCCAGACAAGTAAACAGCGGACGGGTTCATCAGATACCGCAAGCAAAACCGTCCTTCAAACCAAAGGCCCAACGCTAGACGAAACGTCAACGGGCCCGAAAGTCCAGAAGAGCAAATCACGGTTTCCAAACCCGGATTACTTTGCGGATTGACGAACCAGGAACCCTGCCAGCAGTGATACGATTCCCAAAATGCTCAATGGTATTACTGCAATTGATAGCAGCATTTCGTATCTGATTTTCTGCGCAAGATCTTTCGGAGATAGAGTCGACCCAGCATTCGCCGCGTCCTGAAAGCTAAACACCCAGAACACGACAGTAAAAACCAGACAAACAAGAGCAAAACCCAGTAACAAAATTCCCGCCCAAACCATCTTGCTAGCGATGGCTTTGCGTTTCGTTTGCGTGGCAGAGACGGTTGACGGTACGTCATAGGGATTCGAAGTCATTATTAAGATCCTGGAGGTCTAAAAAACACACCTGTCAACATTGCGAATGGACTCGAAGTGAATGCATGCCTCACGACCTGACATGGGGTTTTCTTGACTCTGCCACCTTAGAGACCGTGACCCATTGATGGAACACCGTGACCCTGCCAAATATTCATTCCCGTAGCATTTTGACTCGGCGTGAGTAGTGACAATCGCGAGATGAATCATCCTGTTGCTCTAGAACAATCATGCCAACTGACGCTATTGAGTTCACTCAATGTACTCCACCACAATACTCCGCAGGTCGAAGAAACTCTCTCGACGGCGTTCATTTGCGATACGACGTTTCATTCATGATGAAATCACAAACCACAGCAAACTTCCTCAAGCACTACCTACGGGCTAGCAACCGTTCCACGTACTGCCGAAATTCATCGCTTACTGTCCCAGCAATGATCATCCGGTCCTGCGCAAAGCAAACACATGTGACAAAACAGGACTCCAATACACCAATGACACCTGTCAACCGCATCATGAAACCTCAACTTTGACTGAACTAAGTGCACACGATTTTTACACATCACTGATACCGAACACATCGCAATCAATCATAGCCAATGCAAACAGAACGATTCCGCACATCGACTCACTGACTTAGTTGCTTTCAGTATACAGAACTTGGTCAACAACAATGCACGCGCAAAGAATGGACACTGCATCCTCACCCTCAACGATTTGGACACCGTAACTATCGGTCCAACCCCAGACATTTTTGCTCACCGTAGCAACGCAGCCCGACTTTCGTGTGAACGTGTAATCATGCTTCCAAAAAGAACCATCAATGCTGTAATCATTGGGACCAGGCACATCCAGCAAAAACTTTTTGGTCAACCAGCTGAATTCTTTCGTAACTTCAGCAAACAATTCGTCACCGACAAAAATTTGATAACGGGGCTTGAATACCATGAGTTTCTGCCTGATCTGCGCCAACTCGTTTCCTGCCACATCCTGAAAAGACAATTTATTCCCCCACGAAAAAGCTTTGCCCTTGACGACAAAGCACTCAACTCCATTCTCATCAGTGATATAAAACGTATCACCCAAGCTCCAAAACTTTTCCTTGATGCGATAGATCATTTCATTCTCATTGAAAAGCAGTTTTAAAAAACGAAGGACTGGAAAACATCATTTGTCACCGCCATCGTGAAACCTCGGCATGCGACATTGCTCTTTGCTTCGAAGGCGTCAGATTTTTTCTGACCACCGCATCATTGCTGCCAAGTGCAAACGCTGAATCCGGAAAGTCAATCATTCCAATGGCCAACGATGACATTTTATCGCAAGTGATGATGATTATGAACGTTGCCCCTTTCCAGCCATGCGGGCGCAAACAGTGTACTGCAGCAAGGTGAGTCGCTGACATATCAGACACTTGCAGCGGCACAAATGCACGCCGCCGCAACGTACCACGCGGCGGTAACGACCAACGAAGCTACGCCGACATAAATTCATTCTCTGCGAAGACGGCGATAGAGAACCTCGAAGTTCAACAAGATGGACGATAGCAGCATCGCCGCGATCAAGCGAATTGCGTTCCCCCAGAAAGAAACATCAGTAACCAAGAGGGCAGGCTGCAGCCCAAAAAACAGAATGATGGTGTAAGGGCGGGACTTGGCCCAAAACACGATCACCGCCATCGCCAACAGTATTGGCAAACAAACCAACGGAATTAGAGCAATTCCAAATCCCATCATGGGAATCGTGACGTTAAACAGCGGTGGCAATTTCCCGAAAATGCTAAATCCAACTTTCGTTGACAGCCACACCAAAAAGCACCCTAGCACTCCAAGTACCATCAGCACACGAGGCCAACTTCGTCAGGACGAAACAAAATATATTTCGTCCGGTACGTTCGTCGTCGATTGATAGGGATCCTTGCTTTGCATGTCGTCGCGTCGATCGAAGCGTACCTTGAGGTTGCCGCTACTTTGATCCCAGGAAGTTTTGCGGTTTGTCCCGAATCTCGCAATCCTGACTCGTTACATCAGCGTCTGACCGAGCCAACGTCCAAGTGCCGTCCAAAGACCGGGACCGCAAACCAGCCCGCACTTTGCGTTTTTCGCATTGTTCGCATCATTAGCTTGAAGAACAATCCGGTCATCAAACTGGCTCGACTCGGGCAGCACCGACTGGTGTTGTAAAACGATTAGAAGCGAACGCCTGCCGCCGCCAATCGATCTAGGCTCGGAGTTTCCATCTCGCTTCCGTAACACCCGGGGTCCGAGTAACCCAAGTCATCAGTGATGATAATGATGATGTTAGGCTGCGATGCCTCGGCAGTCATCAGATTCGTCGGCGAGATCGCAAACATCAGCAAGCAGATCCCGCCAGCCTTGCCGGCGGCAAATCACGAGTCGTCGAAACAGCTTTTGTTTTTACTGCATATTTTCTTGATCTTCATTGCCTCACTCCAATCCCAATGGCCTGATTCATCAGCGATTCGATTTGAGCGATTCAAACACTTCCCTGAAACGCTGTTTTACAATGACGACCTCCGGATCAAGTTGCTCTAAGGGCTTCGTTTCCTCGGGGTCATGCATGACATCGAACATTTGACCATCATCGTAGAGCTTCCAACGCTGGTTTCGGACGAACTCACGTGTCCCCTCTCTCTTGCGACCGGTCCCACCCCAATAATGGCAAAACAACCACTCTCGAGGCACCCCCTTCTTCCCAAGGATCTGCGGGAAAAATGTTTGACCATCGATGATGCGGTCGACTGGCAGCGAAGCGCCCGTAGCATCGCATAGGGTTGGCAGGAAATCCGAGAAGTCGACAAGATCATCGACAACCTTTCCGGCGGGTGACTCACCAGACCAGGTTGCAACAAGAGGAACGTGAGTGCCACCATCAGCCATGCTTCCCTTTCGACCTCGGACCCTGCCTTCTAGAGTGTCGGATGTGATAGATGTGTCGGTGCCGTTGTCGCCTGTAAACAGAATCAGCGTATTTTCAAGGACCCCCTG
Organism: Rubripirellula sp.; assembly: GCA_028823035.1. Lineage (GTDB taxonomy): Bacteria > Planctomycetota > Planctomycetia > Pirellulales > Pirellulaceae > Rubripirellula. Next base: position 6,355 of record JAPKCI010000157.1, on the reverse strand, counting down.
CTGGTCCAACTGCTGCACAATCTGGCCCACCAGCAAATCCATGTACTCCACCATATCGACAAAGTTCTGCTTTCTATTCTTGCTGTTCGGATCGTCACTGGCGGGGGACGGCACGAATGGGCCATGCGTCAGAATCATGGGGTAGTACACAAAGAATGGCCGGTCTTTCTTGCGAGCGATGAACGAACTTATGAAATCGGCACAGACCTGTGGACCATAGACGCCTGCTGGACATTCATTCCACTTACCGTTCTCGTACAGGGTCGCAGCGTCATAGCGTCTCAGCCAGCCCTTGGGTTCATTTGCATTGGGGGCATCCTTTCGATAGGCATGCATGTTCCAAAGGCAGTGCTCGTCAAACCCGAAATTCCTGAGAGTGCTGGCATCACCGCACAACTGCCACTTCCCAGCGATACATGTCTGATAGCCCGCCTTCTTCAGCACGTTACCGAACGTGATCTCTTGCGGATCGAGGTAGCCGAAACCTTGATAGTTCCGGTGGTTGTAGCGACCAGTCATGATCTGAGCACGCGATGGAGTGCAAAGCGGTTGAGAATAGCAGTGGCGGAATCGCACGCCACTGGCAGCAAGTGCGTCGATGTTCGGAGTCCTGTAATCCTTGGCTCCATAACATCCGATTGTTTCTGCACCCAGATCATCCGCCATGATCAGCACAATATTAGGCTGCTTGCGTGCGTGCACTTCGTTAGCGAAACATTTAGATGACTGACCAAATGCCCCCCCCATGACCAAAGTGCATACTAAAAAAACAAATCTGTACATCAGTATTCCCCGAGTAGCACTGTTGAAAAAGTTCCGACGGACCGATTCTCCATGGGCTTCCTGCACTTTAAATTTTAGTCCAATTGATGCAGAAATCCCACTTCGCCCATCACCAATCACATTCATGATGTCGAACACTCGCCTATCAAAAAAGTGCAATTCATCCCTCCCGATCTGTTCAACGATGACGCGAATTCCATTCCGCTGCTCGTTCGGCAAGTCATTTGATCAAGCACGCAATCGCCAGCTCTGTGATGCGTTCCCACTCTTCAACAACTGCCATCGTTTCCGTCCCAACTACACGCACATTGATACCGAACAGGGAAAGTTGGTGGACAAGACCGCCAAATTGTTGGTCTTCCATCATGATCATTGTCGTAATTCAGCCGTCGGTCACTCTTTCCTCAAATGCTCGTCAGCGAATCGCAAATACTGTTGCCAGTCAGCAGCGGTGACATCGTGATCACCGGACCGAAGGTGGTAACCAATCGCCGTCTGAATTGGCTGATCGGGTTCAGGCCATTCCTGTTGTGACAAACCCTTGATGCCAAAGAGTTCATAGACCGGGCTCGCATGTTTCGCAGCCAGAAACTCGCCCCTCGGATCCGCCCAACGATCGTTTGTAGCACTGGCAACGTAAAGCGGTCGCGGCGCAACGAGCGCCATCAGCATGTGCTGATCCACTGGCAAGTCATGTTCCCTCAACTGGTACTGGCGATGGTTGGTGCAAAACCAATATCCGACCGGTTTGAGCATGTGATGTATCCGTTCGCCATAACAACGCCGGTAAAGTGCTGCCCCGCCACAACCCGAATCATTGCTGATCACCATGGCAAAGCGAGTATCCTGCGCACCAGCCCAAAGTGCTGTTTTGCCTAGTCTGGAATGACCGATCACTGCGACTCGCGATGCATCAACCTGATCATCTGTTTCCAGGTAATCCAGAATTCGTGACAAGCCCCAGGCCCAGGCCCCAATGGAACCCCACTGGTTCGGCTCGGGTTTTGTTTGACCTTCGCCGTAAAAAAGCGGGTGGATACCGTCAGAGAAATCATTTCGGTAATTGTCAGGATCAATCTGATCACGATGGACCGTCGCAATCGCATAGCCACGATCAATCAGCATTTCTAATTGCCAACGGCTTGCAGTCGAACCGCGAACTTTATTTGTTCCGCGTTTCAGAATCGCCGGGTCTTTGTGGACGGTGTGGTTGGCATTGAAATTCAAACCCACAAAACCAGCAACTGGCTTTGTGGCCGCGTTGGGCACGTACAACAGAATGTCGATGCGATACGCGTCCTCGCCAAAGAATGCCGCAACCTGAGTCCGAGTGGCACGCCCGTCCAACGCCTTCCCGTCGAGATCAACCACTTCGTACCGTACCTGCAAGTTTCGCTCTGGCGTCTTCCCATATACCGAATCCTCGAAAAGACGCTGGACCTCCGCTCGACGATGCGAGACCCATTCGTCTCGCCCCACCCGCTGACCCGCGTGATCGATCAATGGGTTGGGCAGTTCGTAAGCCGGAACTTTTGCTTCATCGTAGTTAACATCAGCTGGCTCTTGCGCCGCGGAAATCGAAAAACTGCACGCAACGATCATGCAAAAAACTTGAATACGAAACACAGCAACCTCACTCAAAATAATTGTTTCTGATAACGTGCTCGCTTGCAGGAATTTCAGCCCGCTGCAGAACACCGATCGAAAAAGACCTGAAGCACAAATTAACCAAATTCCATCCAAATGCTTAACCACATGATGCCAAAGCAAACCAACACGCTCAAGCATCCTCAAGATCGCACACCTTACTTACGCTTGCTGCAATCAACCCATTTACTTACTCGACTTTTCACCACGCACGGCCTCCTCGTCTGAGACGCTTTGTGATGCATCACCGTCGGCACCCTGAATCCAGAATTCTCTATTCGCGTTTCACGAAGCTGATTTTCATGAACTTCTTGAATTCAATCGGCTTCGCGTTCAAACTTTCTTCCGCGAAGCAGGAATGCCGAAAATCAAACCGATCGCAAAAGCAGACTTGATCTACCTACTTGACTCATAAAATTAGACATTGGCCAAACACACGCCATGGTAGCAAATTCACGCAACAAACGATGCACAGCACATCTCACGTCAGGTGCAACTGGACCCAAGTGACCGAAGCTGCATGGACACTTTTTTTCCGTTCTCCAAGACCCGGCTTCCATGATGACAGAAGCCTAACCTTTCGTGAAATGCAAGGGACTCAAAATTCGGCGGATCCGTGTCAATCTCTGCACACAGAATCAACACCCCACAGCTCAATGCTTGTTCCTCAATATGCGAATACAAAGCTCGCCCAACCCCTCGTCCACGATAGACATCCGAGACAACGATTCGATCAATGTAGAAGAAGTCGTCAAACCTGGCATCAAACCATTGATAATTTGCATTCTCGTAGGGCTGCCCATGACTCATCACGATGACAAACGCCACCACCTGCCCGCCCATTTCAACCACCCGTTTGAAGCAACTGAGGTCGTGCAATTCAGAAAACCGGTCCAAATCCATTGGACTTGTCACTTGCTCGACGGCTCTGTTCAACGTGACAACCGCAGATGCATCGGCAACGGTCATTTTGCGAATTTCCATTTTGGCCACTACCAGTCCTTTGACACAAATCAATCGAAGTATCGAAACGCGGGAACCATTCTAAAAATCGCGGCATTGGCGGACTTACGCACACCCAGCATGTTGGATTCAGTACACGACGGTGAAGACGGCTAGACACACCGACGGTGTTTAAACTTTAGTACAGTCGCGTCATTCGCCAATGTCTTCATTCCACAATTCAGGTTTATCCTTAATGAATTGTTGCATCAATCTGGTGCAAACTATACTGTCAACAACAGTGATATCGACGCCTTGCTGGCGGAGATATTCTTCCGGACCCCGGAAAGTTTCATGTTCGCCAACAATCACGGTTGGAATCCGATAAAGCAAAATCGCACCGCTGCACATGGAACAAGGCGATAGTGTCGAATAGATAATTGCATGCCGATAATCCGCAGCGGTAAGTCGCCCGGCATTCTCTAAACAATCCATCTCTGCATGCAGGATTGCACTTCGATTCTGCACACGTCTGTTGTGCCCACGCCCAACAATCTCACCATCGATGACGAGTACCGAACCGATCGGGATGCCACCTTCGGCAAGCCCAATTCGTGCCTGTTCAATCGCAGCTTCCAGAAACTGATCCATCGTAATTTATTCTCGTCGCGAGGTGTATACTTCCATGATTTGGACACAGTACAAGATTGTTACGTACCCTGGTGATCCAGCCGCTCGAACCATTTGTTTATTGAACGTTGATGTCTGAGGATTCCAGCTTCGTTGCCGCAATAAAACCTTGCGGAACGTATCGCAATGGTGACCCAACACGACTGGTGCGCGGCAATGATCGGCAACCGCCTCACAGATCCTCCTCAGAAGTGTACACAACGGAGCAAAACTCGCCTCACCCTGGAAGGCGGTGCAAGCAGGCAGGCTGTGCAAGTTCCATCCCCAGATCACACACAGGCCTTTAACGCAGTTTGCAACGAGGGAAAACCCTTCCCAGAGGTGAATCACTCATCAGCTAACCCGTGCAACGCAAAGTCATCGCAACATTTCCTGCATCTTACTTAGTGCAGGCGAGTTAATTTCCACTGCGGATCGTCAAACAGTTTGTCATCCATATGTTTTGTGAAGAACTGACGAAGCGCATCAGCATCAGCCGTAATGGTAACTGTCTGTATTTTCACGGTAGTTGCCCGCTTGCGTTCGCCCGCTCCCTGGTCCACACGACCAGCCAGCTTCTTTGCAAGAATCTGCTCCATAACGAACTCCTCGTTCAAACTGCACATCTCAATGGAATCCGGCGAAACCAGAAGACGCATGATCATGTATCCCCCAACCTGTTCTTGATCCCATTCCCGATCCCAAAAAGCAGGTTTGTTAGCCTCTTTTTTCGTCTTCGGCAACGGTATGTGTAAAACCGCGTAACGGCCCATTGGATACACGAATCCAACGTATCTCTCGAAAACAAGCGATGATTTCGACTCAGATGATTTCGAGTCAGATGATTTCGAGTCATTCGAATGACTAACTGAAATGATCTGAAGAAAGCCAGCGGGAAATCCATTGCCCGCTGGTCCCATGTGCACATATTGCAAATCATCATCCGTGCGATCAGTACCCCTAAACGCACCGTATAGTCCACTAAACGGTTTGGCTTCCGAAGGTTCAACCAACGGGTTTTTGGTCGTTGGGATCTTGCAGCCAACGCACAACAAGAGCAGGCCAACACAAACGCAGTATCGACCGATTGAACTCATGGAAACACTCAGAATCAAAGGAACAGGACACGATGGGTACACGTCTGCAACATCAAATTTACCCCGACGATTATACCAGCGTTGAAAAACCAATCGACCGTCAATCTCAAATAGATAGCGATACTTGGACACTCATTCTTTCCAAAAACAAGCTGTTCGTTACTGCGGCCTGCAGACCAGTAAACTACGTCAGCAATTAAACACCGCAATTCTGACGCAATCTATATCGCGGCTACCCTTTCGGATCGAGTCCAACCGTTCAACACGAAAGCAATTTCGAAAACGATACTGTTTGTTGTCGCAGCAACAAACATGAACAGCACACTAATCGCCCATGATTCAGATTGATCCCATGTATTCCGGGATTCAGATTTGCTCAATCACATCAACGCCGGCAGTCCAGACAGACATGCATTTCCATTTTGTGCAACCACGCAAACAGCGTGGCAACAAGTCAGATGCCTCCTGGTTTGCAACGACATCGGCGTAATGATGCGACCGAACTGGATTGATGGTGACATGCCCCAATCGACAACATCTGCACCCGCCCGATCAAAATGGACCAAGCCAAGAAACGAACACACAGCTCCAACGCACAGCCACCCTTGGTGCAAACACCCCTTCCGCATATTGACGGGACCAGATCACACACGACACGGCTACAAAAACAAAAGATCCCAAACCCATCCTAAATCACAAAACCCCAACCATCGGCCGCTCTCAGTCGTCGCCATACGACACCGCTTTCGGCATGGTCCACTCTGTTCCCTCAATGATCGTCATGAATCACTCTTTCCGGAAACGAACGGCCAGGCCACTCCAATCAGACATCCAATCCCAATCACTGCATCTCGGATGCGGAAAGTAAGAAGTCCTACTGAGAAAACGAATCCTGACGTTCGTGCCGCGAAGAAAGAAGCAAGTATCGCAATCAAACACGCAACGCCGGAGATTGGCTAGAAGGTTTGATCGTCGTCCGATGGGAATTCCCGACGCGTTCAAGATTCGGTTCATTTTTTTCCTTTTCAGCCGACTGGGCCTCCTGCGGGGGTGTTGGCATCAGGTGATCGTCAATGAATCCTAAGACGAATTTTTCATACCTCTCTGGATCGTACGCAAGCAAGTCAACGTGCGCAGCTCCCTCGAAAACCACCAGTTGTTTCAAATCGCCAGCAGCATCATGCATTCGTCGCGTTTCTTCGATGGTTGTGTGTAAG
>JAPKCI010000456.1 GCA_028823035.1 Rubripirellula sp. | reverse complement strand
TGATCAAGGCCAACCGCGACTCTCTCTACACTCGCTGGCAATACCCACGGACCGGTTGGTATCTCATCAATGTCAAGGCGTGGGGCGAACGCATTGATAACCGTGCTTGCGCGGAGATGGTCATTTATCTGGATCGTGAAGAAGTCGGTCAGGTACGCCTGCTTGCGACGAGAGCCCAGCCGGGGAATTATCGTTGCTTGGTATGGATTGAGAAGGGGCACCACACGTTGCGTTTTCGCCCGCAGCGGGCGGGAATGACGCAAGAAGAGTCGTTGTTGCCGGTGCCACCACCTTTCCCCGACAAGCCGGTGATCGCTGATTTCAACGATCTGGGGCTGGGGACCGGCGTCTACATGTGCATGGACAAGATGGCAATTCGCGGTCCGCTGAACGAACTACCGCCAGGCTTCAACCGGAACGAAGACTATCGAGAAGGACTTACCGGACCACCAACAAGGTCGATCATTACTCAACAAAACACTCCGGCAGTCGAAAGAAATAATGATCTGGCCTGGGAGAAGCAAACGGGCCTGACCATCAACCGCGAGGTAAGCCGTGAAGAGATTTCGAGCCAATACACTGATGTATGGGTCCTGCCACTGGTCAAGACAGACTTTTCCGAGCCACCGCCAGTTGCCAGGTTAATCGTTGCTGAGGGTGAAGGTAGCAGTGCCGCTCGACAGGTGATCAGCCGCTTTGGAAAAAGGGCATTTCGTCGCCCATTCAACGCTGAGGACATTGACTTTTTTCTCAGGTTCTACGACGCGGAAGTCGCCACAGGTGCTGGGCATCGCGCAGGTCTGAAAGCCGCTTTGTTTGCCATCATGATCTCACCGGATTTCTTTTACCGTATACCGCAGACCAGCACCGCGACCCGGGAACGCCGACTGGACTCTTTTGAAATGGCCTCACGTCTTTCCTACTTTCTGTGGAATTCGATGCCAGATGAAGAATTATTCAGACTGGCTGAGGCCGGCAAGCTGACTGACCCCGACGTTATCGATGGCCAGGTTGTCCGCATGCTTCAAACCGCACAGGGAAAACGGATGGCGGGATTGTTTGCCAGGGAATGGCTGGGTTACCGTGAGTTGGGTGTGACGATCAAGCCCGATGATGCGCTATTCAAGAACACCTATTACGCCAGAAATGTTGAAAGCCTTTTCAAGAATGAGACTGAAGCTTTTGTTAATCATATCTTCGCCGAAAACCGGCCGCTTGAGGAGCTTGTCACGGCTGATTATGCATTCTGGAACAAGGAACTGGCTCAATACTATGGCGAAGCCAGTGATGTCTCGGAAATTCTGGCGGCGTCGATCCACGGTTCGCCTGAAGTGAAGATTGCTGTGCCCAACGGAACGTATACGTTGCAGTTGCTGTTGTACGAGGGATGGATATCCCGGTCTGCGAAAATTGTCATCGAAGGCAAGACAATTCGCAAAACGTACGACCAACTAAAAGAGCAAGGCGGCACGTTCCGTTACGGAAGTGTGCTCAGGCATACGTTGACTGTGACCGACGGCAACATCGAGATTGAAGTCAATTCGAACAACGACCCGAACACGCACATCGGCGGCTTGATTTTGTCGAAGCCACCAAGCCGCGACTCGTCAGCCGCTGGGCCTGAGCGTAAGCACCAAGTACCTGACGGTTTGCGGCCTGCACATATTCTGGAGAACGAATCGGATCTCGACCTTGAGGGTGTCATCAAGGCGATCAATTTCGGTCAGACGAAAGACGTGCAAATCGGCGATGTGCGATTCGTCGCTGCTGCGGCCAATTCCACGGTTGACGCAGTGACCAACAAAGCGGCCGGCGATGTGTACTCGGGTGAGTATGCTCAGAAAATTCCGCAGATCACCGTTGCAGCGGTCCCCGATACGAATGACGATCTGATCAAGGTTCAGCTCTCGGTGAATTCCAGTCGTGGCGGCTTGCTGGGTATGGGCAGTATTCTGACTGTGACCTCGCACCCGACCCGCACGTCTGCCGTTGACCGTGGGTTGTGGGTTTATGAGAAGCTATTTGGCAAGCATCTTCCCGATCCGCCAATTGTCCCGGCTTTGGACGATGGAACGGGAGAAGCAGGCGCGAGTAGGACGTTTCGTGAGGTTCTTGAGAAGCATCGCGCGGACAGGCAATGTGCTTCCTGCCACAATAAGATCGATCCGATTGGCTTCGGTCTGGAGAATTTTGACCCCATTGGTCGTTGGCGAAACATCGACGGCGGTAAGTCGATTGATGCTACGGGTGTGCTGCCCGACGGCGGGGCCTTCAACGGTCCAGGCGAACTCAAGCAGAATCTGGTCAAAAACAAAGCAGGTTTCTATCGCAATATGGCACAAACCGTACTCACCTACGCACTCGGCCGCAAACTAGAATTCTATGATCGCCCGGAAGTCGATAAGATTGTCAAGCAGCTCATTGCGACGGACGGCCACAGTCACGAGCTATTCAAGATGGTGGCAAAGTCCTATCCCTTTACGCACGCAAGCAGTAGCAAATTTGTAGAGGAATCAAAATGAAACAAACCAGACGAACAATGTTGCGTGGCCTTGGCGGCGCTGTCATTGGACTACCTGCTCTTGAGTGTTTTGGTGAAGTGACTGACAAGACACAGACGCCGGTGAGATTTAGTGCGATGTTCATGCCCAATGGAGTCAATCCTCCCGATTGGGTGCCCAAGGGAGTCGGTGAGGACTTTGAGCTGTCACCGATTTTGGCGCCGTTGAAAGATCATCATTCGAACATCACGGTTGTTTCGAATTTGATGAATGAAACTCCGAGTTCGGATCACATCAAACTGACATCGGCTTTTTTGTGCGGTCAGAATCATGTCGGTCAGAAATCGGAAGCGTCGATTGATCACCTGATTGCTCAAAAAATCGGGGGCAGCAGTCGAGTGCCTCATCTGCGTCTTGGCACCGAACCGCCGAGAGCCCAGGGCTACCTGACCTGCAGCAATGTCAGTTGGAATGAAGACAATGTCCTGCTCGCACCTGAGCTGAATCCGCGAGTCGCTTTTGATCGAATGTTTCGCGATTTCAACAGCCCGGAAGTGCGGCGCAAGGCGCTCAGCCAACGCAGCATTCTCGATGCTGTCCTGGATCGGTCCAGATCGCTCAACAAGAATTTGAGTTCATACGACA
>JAPKCI010000019.1 GCA_028823035.1 Rubripirellula sp. | reverse complement strand
GGGTGGCGCTGGTGGTCGAGGTCCGGGTGGCGCTGGTGGTCGAGGTCCGGGTGGCGCTGGTAGCCCGGCTCCAGAGGGTGACCGTCCTCGACGGCCTCCTTCTGAATGAATCGTCTTCACTCGCGTGAACTGAAACGTTGAACCGTAAAAACCCTGCGTCGGGTCGACCGTAGGGTTTTTGTTCGGAATCATTCAATCGTTTCTGCGTTTTTTTATCTGCCACTGCCTGCTGTGTCTCCTATGCCCAACCTTTGGATTTGTGTTTGCTCCGTTTGGTTGCTGGCCGCATCGTTGGCAGAATTTTCTGCTGCTGACGAGCACGCATTCTTTCATGAGAACGTTCTCGGAACTTCATTTGAGTTGCGTGTCATTGCTTCGGATGCGGACGCAGCATCAGGGGCGGAAAAATCCGCCCTTGCCGAGGTTGATCGGCTCACCGCGATCTACAGTCACTACGATCAGAACAGTGAGTTCTCGCAATTGGTGAATGCCAATCGTGGGCAGTCACAGACGATCTCTGTTGAGCTTGCTTTGATGCTTGATCTGTGTGATCTGTGTGATCTGTGTGATCTGTGTGATCTGTGTGATCTGTGGGCGCATTACCAGTGGCGGCGTGTTCAATCCTGCCGTTGAAAAATTGTCTGCTGCCTGGAGAGACGCTGCGCGACGGGGGGTACCGCCGGGCAAGGATCAGATCGCTGCGGATCTGCAAACAATTGGCCAAGGACACTGGCGGATCGACAAGGCGGCGCTTCAGGTCCAGAGAACCTCGGCTGTTCCACTGTCTCTGAACGCCATTGCCAAGGGTGTCATTCTTGATAAGGTTGCATCCAGGATGCTGGATTCAAGTTCCAAAATCGCAGGCGTGATGGTTAACATTGGTGGTGACATTCGTGTTGCGGGTGCGCTATCAGTCGATGTAGAGATCGCCAACCCGTTGACTGATGCGATCGGTTCCGTGGGGATTGGCTCGCTCAGGGTGACAGAGGGTGCAGTCGCCACCAGTGGCAACTCGGAACGTGCCTTCAACGTCGCCGGTCAATCGTATTCGCACATCATTGACCCCAGGACCGGCATTCCGGTGACGCAGACGACCAGTGCGACAGTGCTTGCTGACGTAGCAAGCACAGCCGATGTCGTTGCCACGATTTGCAATGTGTTGTCGGTCTCGGACAGCATCCGGCTTGTCAACTCTTTGCCAGGTGTCGAATGCCTGCTGGTGTCGTTGCAACGAGTGCGAATTGGCCACAGGACGTTGGCAAGTCAGCAACGGCAAACACTGCCTCGGCTGAAAATGCACAGGCTTTACCTGAAATGTTAGTGCAGTTCGAGATCGCTAAGCCGCAGGATTCTCGGCGTTATCGACGTCCATACGTTGCCGTTTGGGTCGAGGATAAAGATGGGTTGGCAGTGAAAACACTAAGTCTGTTTCTGATGCAAAACATTCCGGGCCCACGTTGGTACCGCGATCTCAGACGCTGGTACGCCGATGATCAGATGCGGCAGTTGGTGGATGAGAAAGACCTGATCAGGACAGTTTCAAAGCCAACACGGAATCCCGGCAAATACCGGGTTGTCTGGAATGGAAAAGATGACAGTGGAGACATGGTCAAGCCGGGACAGTACAGCCTTTTGATCGAGGCAGCGCGCGAGCATGGGTCCTATCAGTTGATCAAGCACAAATTTGATTTCAGTCAGTCGTTTGAGAAGACGTTAAATCCCAATCAGGAAATCAGTGCGGCCAGTATTCGTTTTCGGGCAAAGTGATCGGTTCAAGATGAATTCGGCAAGCGAGTCTTCCAGTAGCGATAAGGCAGCAAACACGCGGCCCCGTGGTAAACCACCCGTCAAGCGAACTCGTCGCTTTTTGGCGTCATGGAGTCGGTGGTTTCATATTTATCTATCGATGATCGGTCTCGCGGTCATTCTGTTCTTTAGCGTAACCGGCTTAACGCTGAACCACCCGGATTGGTTCTTTGCCGAGAAAACGGTGCAGGTGAAAGGTCAGATGACGATTGATTGGTTGGATACGGGATCCAGACCTCCTGAGGATTGGGATGAATACGATTTCTCGCATGCCGTGTCCAAGTTGGAAATCTCCGAGTTTCTCCGCGACAGGCACAGGATTCGCGGCAAAGTATCTGATTTTCTCGCCTTTGAAGATGAGTGCGAGTTGACTTTTCAGGGGCCGGGCTACGTCGCAATCGCCAGAGTCAAGCGGATGACGGGGGACTACTCCGTTTATATCACTACGAATGATTTGGTCACCGTCATGAATGATTTGCACAAGGGTCGGAACACCGGGCAAAGGTGGTCGTGGGTGATTGATCTGTCGGTCGTCATTGGAACGCTGGTGGCTATGACAGGATTTCTGTTGATCTTCTTTCTTCGCTTGCGTCGTCGCAAAGGTTTGTTCGTGTGTACTATTGGAACTTTGCTATTCGTCGTGATGTACCTGTTCGCAACAAAGTGACGGTTCGCAACAAAGTGACGGTTCGCAACAAAGTGACGGTGGTTCGTTAGCTAACCGATCTCGCAGATCGATGTATTCACGTTCCTTAGAACAGTCCGCAAGCCTCAGCAGGCAATTCGCGATTGGCTAGAATGGTCGGACGTTGGATGACAGATGTTGTGCCGGGAAGAAAAATGTGATGAAGTTTGCTGCAATACGTATGCGAAAAACATGGAAGCAGATTACCGTCAGTCTGATGGTAATCGTCTTGCTGTTTGTTGTTGTGCTTGCAGTCAACGTTTCGAAATTGAGATCGCAGCAGATTGATTTCCCGCCCATCTTTGAGAACAGCATCGACGAAACGCTCGCCTTGGAACACTTTGCCAAGGCGATCAGGCTGCCAACGATTTCGCACGGCAATCGAGCGAGATTTGATGTCGCTGCGTTTGATGGGTTTCAGTCTTTCCTTGAGGTTTCCTATCCAGCTGTTGCAATGAACTTGCAACGGCAAACGGGTGAGGTGTTCGGAGACGCGGAAAACGACAGCCTGTTGTACCACTGGTCGGGAAAATCTGTGGAGCAGACGGACGCTGTTCTTTTGATGGCACACTATGACGTGGTGCCGATTGAGCCATCAACCGTCGACCAATGGACGCACCCGCCGTTTGGTGGTGTGGTTGAGGATGGATTCATCTGGGGGCGGGGTACGCTTGATGACAAGTGCGCGGCGATCGCTTTAATGGAGGCCCTCGAGCAACTAGTCAACACGGGTTTTCAACCCCGTCGCGATATCTACTTGGCTTTGGGGCATGACGAGGAAGTGGGGGGCAGGTATGGCAATCGTCTGATCGCTGATTGGATGCGCAGTCAAGGTATTCGTCTGGAGTTCGTGCTTGATGAGGGTGGAGGGATTTTTCGCGGCGTTCCCGGACTGGATCAACCTGCCGCGTTGATTGGCATTGCTGAGAAAGGTTTCTTGAATGTCACCATGACAGCTGAAATGGTCAATGCCGGTCATGCATCCATCCCTCCTGACGAAACCGCAATTGGCCTTCTTGCCCGTGCGATTACCAGACTGCAGCAGAATCCCTTTCCTGCCAAACTCGCTGGCGGCGTCAGTTGCATGCTGGATTACGTAGGACCTGAAATGTCACTTTTTAATCGGATCGCTGTCGGCAACCGTTGGCTCTTTGGATCTCTGGTTGAAAGCCGTTTCAGTAATACACCTGCGGGGAACGCGGCTCTGCGGTCGACGCTGGTGCCGACGATGATCGAAGGCGGGTTCACTGAAAATGCTTTGCCCTGCACGGCCTCTGCGAACCTTCACGTGCGAATTTTGCCGGGGGAAAGCGTTGATAGCTCTCTGCAGTTTCTCAGAGCAGTGGTTGATGACGATCGAATTGCGTTGGCCGTGGCTCAGGCACAGGACAGTATTCCGTCGAATCGGTCGGCGTTCAGAGAGCCATCGAGAGTCTCATCGGACGATACAGACGCATTTCGATGGTTGCACCAGACCATCAAAGAGGTGTACCCGAATGTGGTCGTGGCCCCTTTCTTTGTGGTCGCGGGGACAGACTCTGCTCATTACGATGATCCTGTGTTGACTCGTGATGTGTACCGCTTCACTCCCTGGAATCTGGATCAGCAGGGTCTGACCAGAATTCATGGTGTCGACGAGCGGATTGCGATCCCCGAGTTCGTGCAGATGATCCGTTTCTACGAGCGGCTGATCCGAAATGTAGCCGGTGGGGATCAAGATTGATGCAGGCTTGGTTTTGCCTGGAAACACCGATAATCAGGTCACTTGCAGCCAGAGTTGGGTTTTTGCAGCCAGGGCATTGGCACCGCCTTGGAACTGCTTTGGAATGCTGGGGATGCCTTGTCACTACCATTCTTCCGGCGGCATGGCAGATTGAATGCCTGCTTCCCCACAGTCAGGTACGCTTCTGAGGTCCTTTTTTAATTTGGTCATCGTATGAGTCGGTCGCGAATGTTGAGCTATGGCATTGGTGCTGCCCTGATCGTTCTGGTTGGGTATTTTGGATGGAAGTTCACGGCACGCAACGCTTACGAGTCCGCTCAATACAGTGTCGTGAAGTCAGAGGGTGGATTTGAAATTCGTGACTACGATGACTTGATGCTGGTTTCGACTGAAATGCAGTTTGATGCCCAGGGCAACGACGGAAGTTTTTCGCGTCTATTTCGTTATATCAGCGGGGACAACCGCGAGCAACAGAAGGTCGCGATGACGATCCCGGTGTTCATGAAACGCGATGGCGAGAGCGGTTCCGAAGGCTCGGATGGGCAGAGTCAGCGGGGGCAAATGTCGTTCGTTGTGCCGAGACAGGTGGCAGAACATGGCGCACCCCAATCTGGGAATGCTGCTGTCAGCCTGCGACATCGTTCTGGTGGCAAGTTTGCTGTGCTGCGATTTGCCGGACGCATGGAGGATGCTTCGTTAAACTCAAAAGAGAACGAGCTTCGACGTTGGATGGAGCAGCAAAATCTGCAGGCGGCGGGATCCGTTGAGTTCGCTGGCTACGATCCGCCTTGGACGCCAGGGTTTCTGAGGCGGAATGAAATACTGATTCGAGTTGATTGAACCATTGGATCGTCTGAAATGACGGTTGCGTGTGATGGTGCTGTGTATCAACTGTGTCCGCTCGCTATTGACCCTGCCGACTCTCGTTGCGTCGAGCGATTCGTCTATAATGTTCCCGTTATGTGGTTCGGAATCCAGCGAGTTGTTTCATGAAATCGGCGTTGCTCTCTATCGTTGTTTGTTTGGTAAGCCATGCTGTGACGCAGGGGCGTGATCCTTTTGTGTACGTGTCCCTTGCGAAAGAGAATCGCATCGTCACGTATCAGATGACTGGCGATGATGGAAAGTTGACGCTGATCGACAGTTTGGCAGTTGAGGGAGGGCCGGGTGCATTGGCGTTTCACCCCAGTCGTCCAATCCTTTTCGCCTCGATCAGAACCGTTGGTAATCTTGCCAGTTTTCGGATCGATGAATTGACCGGGAAGCTCACAAAGATCAACCAAGTTTCTGCCGGCGCTGACCCTGCCTATGTCGCGGTTGACAAATCCGGCAAGTATTTACTGAGTGCGTATTACCGCGCCGCGAAAGTACTCGTTCATGCGATCACGAATGAGGGTGCAATTGGTGAAGAGCTTCAGTCGATCTCTACCGATGAGCGGGCGCACGCGATCGTTTCAGATCGCGAAGGTCGCTATTGGTTTGTACCGCACACTCGCCCAAACGCGATTTTTCAGTTTCGTTTGGACGAAGAAACGCAGCGATTGGTAGCGTGCGATCCGCCGAAATTGCAACGCGAGCCAAACAGCGGGCCACGCCACTTGTGGTTTCATCCTTCTTTGGATGTCGCTTACACAAGTGATGAGCAAGGGAGGTCTGTATCGGCGTATCGATTCGATCGCGACAAGGGAACACTCGATCTGCGACAAACCCTGTCGACACTCCCTGCAGATTACGATCGCAGGCAATCAGGCAGCACATCGGATATCGAAGTCCATCCATCTGGCCGTTACGTTTACGTTGCCAATCGTGGTCATGACAGCATCGCCCGCTATCGCGTCTTGCCGAAAAACGGGATGTTGGAAAAGCTCGGCAATACGGCCAGCGAGCAGACGACACGGTCGTTCAATATTGATCCCAGCGGTGATTTTCTCATCGCCGCAGGGCAGGAGTCGGGCAAGCTGGCTGTGTTTCGAATCGACCTGTCCAATGGCGATCTGCAGAGAGTTCAGACCGTTCTGGTCGGTGATTCTCCCTGGTGGGTCCTGATAAGATAAGCGTTCAGCGTTCGATCGGATGCAGCATGTGCAGTGACATGCATTCAGGTGGTCCGGGTTTTCTTGGTCAATGCTGTTTCTGAAACAACTGTGTCTGTGACCGGGTTTGGTGACTTGATGAAACTGCTTTCGACTCTATTTTTTTCTTCGGTTGTCGCAGTGCTTATTTCACAAGCCATACTGATGCCTGTGCATGCAGAAGAGAGTGCAGATAAATCAGCGACAGGGATGTCTTTGTCAGAACACGCGATGTTTGACGAACTTTTATCATCAAAATCATGGCATACCGTATTCGATGACCCGTGCACTGGGCGTTGGCAGCAGCAGTGGTTTCTCGATGGCGAACATGCCAGAGTTCGTAACGATGATCAGGCGATGACGATCGATACCGCTGAGGGATATGCCGTTCTTTGGACCAAGGAATCCTTTGAGGGTGATGTTCGGATTGAATACGACTTTCAGCGACTCGATGAGTCTGCCAAGGGAGTCAATATTCTCTACATCCAGGCGACGGGTGACCGTCAGGGGGAGTGCGCCGAGGATATTCGGCGATGGGCACATCGTCGTAGCCAAGCCGCGATGAGTGACTACTTTCAGAATATGCACACTTATCACATCAGCTATGCCACGGATAAGAACGACTACATCCGTGGCAGACGGTACTTGCCGTTGGCGAATCAGCGGTTGAAGGGCACACAACTTTCAGGCGAGATTACCGATGTTGGTTTATTTAGCGACAAACAGTGGATTCATGTGACGGTCGTCAAGAAGGCGAAAGAACTGTGGATTGAATTCAAGCATCCCGACAAGACGATCAGGGGGCAGTTTCTGAATCTGGACAAGCCGGGAATAACGGAGGGGCGAGTGGGTTTGCGGTTGATGCCCACGCGGCTTTCTCGTTTCAGAAATTTTCGCATCATGGAATCACGCGAAGAAGTCAAACCGCCATCGGATGAGGCAGCGGTATCGACGTCAGAAACCAGCGATTGGCATTCGCTTGTCGGGAAACCGGGGGCCAGCGGTTGGCGTTGTCACATGATGCAGGCGGATCCCGAGAATGATGGGCCTGATGGTGTGAATTTGCATGACTGGGATGGAGATGGCGACCTTGATGTTTTTGTCAACGCAGAGGAAGGGGGCTACAGTCGACTTTATTTCAATTCGGGCCCGGAGGTTGTGCGTCAACCTTGGAATGATTTTGTCCAATTCCAGCATGGACCGTGTGAGGATTCCGGAATTGGTGATCTTGATGGGGACGGTGACGTTGATTACATCGCCAACGGAGGTTGGGTTTTCTTTAACCCCGGCGTCGAGGTTGTGCGTGATTCGGCACAATGGAAAAAGATGATCCTGTTCAAATCAGAACGTCGCGTGCCGACTGTCGCAGACATCGATGGTGATGGTTTGATGGATTTGATTGTCGGAGCCCAAGAATGGTATCGACAACCGAAGGTCGGCAAGCACGAAGCAGCGAACTGGAAAAAGTATGTGATCGGTAGAAACCGTTGGCCCATGAACTGCATTCTTCGCGATCTTGACCGTGATGGTGATCTTGACATGATTGTGCCGGATCGTGGCGTGGGGACGTGTTGGTATGAAAACCCCGGATCAGGTATGGCAATGGACCCGTGGCAGAGGCATGCACTGCATTCGCATTTCGAACCGATGTTCACGGTGGTCACCGATATCTCGGGGGACGGGATCGATGATGTTGTCATCGCCGGGGGCAACAAGGGTGAGATGGCAAAGCAGTTGATCTTGTTGATTCGGACGAATCGAGAGGGAACACCGAAGTTCAAGCAGATCTTGATCGATCAGCCCTGCGGAAACTTCCCCAAAGGCGTTGCTGTACTGAAATCTGACGGAAAAGATCAGATCCCGACAATCGTTGTGATTCCAAAGCAGGGCGATCTTTGGATGGTCTCTTGCACGGGAAATCCGCTTGACTCAGCGGGCTGGTTGGCGGCCCCGATCGAGATTCCTGGCGCGCAAAATCGAAAGAAGATGGACAATGGCTGGGTGGGTGATATCGATGGCGACGGTGATGATGATATCGTCACGACCGAGGAGAATGGTGGCTGGGGAGTGATCTGGTTTGAAAACCCCGCCACAGCCAATCGGTGATCATGTATCACGTCTCACCAAGGAGGTCTGATATACCGGATCTAAGCCCGCATTCACTGACGTCGGCTGGACTCGTCTGAATGACGATCAGTTCTGAATGACCCACAGTTGAGGGCAGATCATCGCTTGTTCTGCTCAGATGTCAGGAAATCAGCGTGTCGCGGTTGTTCCCTTTAGCGATGATAGCCGCCAATTCCGGATCCAATTGTATCGTTTCCAGAACAAGACCCTCTTCGGTGGCAACCGGATCGTTCTTGAGCACCTCCATCAGGTTTTTTTCAATGGTGTGGCAAATCGCGTCCAGCGGCAGGTGATCGATGCGGCGTGTATCAAAAGGATTCTGCAACTCCATCCCGATGCGATCGAGCGAGAGCATTGGCATTGCCAGCAGCATGATGAGCAACGGGATGAAAAAGAGGGAGCTGTTGAATCCAATGCCAGCTATTTCAAAGGTTGCTGGACCGTCAAACTCACTTAGCAATGCGAATGGCAACGCGACGAGAAAGATGAAAATCAATTGTCGAACCAGAATTGCCGAGGAACGAGCTAGAGGGGTGTTCCGAATCCGCTCGCATCCTCCGAGGTGATCAACGATCATGCTCCGTTGTTGTTCTGCTTGCAGGAACGCATATCGGCTCATCCCTTTGTGCCGACCCTCACTCAGCATTTGACCGAGAATCGACGAGACAAAGGTCGGCATGTGTGACGTTTCTGCGATCCGCTGGGCGTTCGCTTTGCCAACCAGTCTCGCCACTGCAGGCAATGCAGACTCGTCCCGCAGGCTGCAACGGATCACATGCGGAAGGACCGCTGTCCAGCGAATGAATTGATTACGCCACTCGCCGTTTGGCGGGCCATAGGCTGAAGCCACAATGGCAAGGTTACGTGACTGATTGACGATGCCGCCCCAAAGTTTTCGAGCCTCCCACCAGCGGTCGTAGCCGGCATTGGTTCGAAGCACCAAAAGCAAGCCGAGCACGGCACCAGTCGCAGAGAGTAGGCTTGATGGTATCAATAAGCTGACTTCCCATCTCGATTTGATAATGCTGGAAAGCAGGACGACGACGAAGGCGATCAGCCCGAATTTGAAAATATCGAGCAATACACGCGGAACTGCTGAAGCTCCGAACGTCAGTGCTCCTAGCCAAAAAGAATAGGTCAGTGGCCGCGGTTCTTCGAGCGGTTCGTTGTTGCTTTTGGGAAGGTTAATGTTGGAGTGGTCCATTAATGGTGACTGTTGATAATGGGATCTGTGGTTGCTGAAAAAGAATGCTTGGTCGAGTATTCTACAGAAATGTCGTCACTTGCAAATGTGCGATATTGCCTTGCGGGCACGAGGGTTTTGATACCGTGTAAGCGTTGTCGCCAGATCATTGGTGTAGCTTGATGGCAGTGGACCGTTGTTTCGGTACTTGCCATTGTCCCGATCTTTCCTCAAGTACTGGTGGATGTATCGATGAAAAACTTTCTCGTCTGGTTGATTTGTGTGACAGCTTTTGGTGTGTCAGGTCCAGCAGTCGGTCAGGGTACAGACGGTCAGGATACAGTCGGTCAGGGTACAGATGGGCAGGCCGCTGAGTTTCGCGGAGCAGCATCTGAGTTGGGGTGTCCTAATGTCCTGTTCCTGGCCGTGGATGATCTGAATGATTGGACGGGATGTCTGGGGGGGCACCCCCAGGCCTCGACGCCGAACATTGACCGGCTCGCAAGTCAGGGCGTTTTATTTGAGCAAGCCTATTGCGCGGCGCCTTTATGTAGTCCGTCTCGCACTTCCGTGATGACGGGACTTCGACCATCGACGACAGGGATCTACGGCAACTTGACGTGGTTCAGGGATATTCCCATGTATCGCGACTGGATCACCATTCCCCAGTATTTTCGTCAGCACGGTTATGAAGCTTGGACCGGTGGTAAAATCTATCACATGCCCCGAGGAAAATTCTCTGATCCAAAGGCGTGGGATTATCAGTATTCAACCAGCATGGGGACTCCCTTTCCGCCTGTTGATCAACGTTACTTGCACGGCATGCGAGAGCAGTTCTCGAATCCGATTCTGGCGAGGTTGATTGATTGGGGGCCAATTTCGCAGCCTGACGAACAGACTAATGATTGGAAGACAGCGGATCTTGCTGCGAATTATCTCGGACAGCAGCATGACAAACCTTTCTTTCTTGCCTGCGGGATTTACCACCCTCACCTTCCCTGGTACGTCCCTGAGAAATTTTTTGATCAGCATCCACTGGAGTCAGTGGAGTTGCCTGCGTACCTTGAGAATGATCTGGATGATATCCCACCCATCGGTCGCAGGATGGCAGACCAAAGTCTGGGCATCATTCGTGAAAGTGGGCAGTTGCGCAATGCTGTGCGTGCACGCCTTGCTTCGATATCGTTCGCCGATGCATGTGTGGGTCATGTTCTTGATGCACTCGACAATAGCCGATATCGGGACAATACAGTCGTCGTTTTATGGGGAGATCACGGATACGACGTTGGACAGAAGAAGTTTGCCAAGTCCGCCTTGTGGCAGATCACAAGTCGAACACCCTTGGTGATTCGGACGCCTGGTTCAGAGCCGGGACGTTGCCATCGCCCGGTAAGTCTGGTCGATCTGTACCCAACCTTGATAGAGCTATGTGGCCTGCCAGAAAACCCGCAGCTGGACGGACGCAGTTTGAAGCCGTTGGTGGATCTGCCAGATGCCCGATGGCCTTATCCAGCCATCATTACACACTCGCCCCATTGGCATGGGACCAATCATGCCATTCGAGGTGAACGGTTTCATTACATCCGCTACGCCGACGGTGGAGAAGAACTTTATGATATGAAGAACGACCCCAACCAGTGGCGGAACTTGGCTTCGGATGCTCGCTATTCTGAGGATAAAGAACAGCTGCAGAAATGGTTGCCGGTCAGCAACGCTCCGCACTTTCGCGGCGAAAAAAACTAGCACTTTCGCGGCAAAAAACTAGCGAGTGATTTTCTCTGTTGGAGAAAGTTGGATCATCCAAGTTGCAGTCTGAGACTGATGCATTGCAGATCGGTTCGCAAACGGACTGGTGGGTCACGCCCGACGCAAAAGAGCGTGTTTCGTGAGGCTTGTTCCGAATCGCAATCTGCTCGAGCTCAATGTCTGGTCACGCGGCTTCGTCGAGTCTGGTCACGCGGCTTCGTCGAGTCTGGTCACGCGGCTTCGTCGATTGCCCGCCAGTAGTTTTTGATCCATGGTGCGGGCAATGTCGACTTCAACAGTCCCCCGCGGTAACCCGCGATTGCCTGATCCGGCAATGGATAACCATGGAAAACGAGAATCCGCATTTCAGCGGGTTCCTTTGGCTCCCGGATCAGATTGAACGGGAAGATTGGCCGGCAACTTCGTTTGAAACTGCGAACCCATTTTTCAGGCCAGAATTCCAAATCGTCGCGTAGTGTGTTGCTGACAAACTGCTGCTCGATTCGGAAATTCTCAAGCGTCGATGCTTCGTTTTCGGCAAAGTGCGAGTACACGTACTGGTGCTTTTCAGGGTTGAAGCGGAAGATCGATGTATTCCCAACACGCCCATCCCTTCCCGGAAGATATCTCGCGCGTCGCTTCTCGAGCCAATCTTGAATCACGCAGAATCGTTCGGGGGCGAAGGTAAAGAAATCGTCGATCGAACCCGTGATGACAATATCGAGATCGAGAAACAGCGTATCGCCTTCCAAATTGGCCAACCCAGGTTGAAATAAACCAACCTTGCGCCATGTTGATCCACCGGGACGACGATCAAACTCGGCCTCGTCGAATGGCGTTACCGGCAGTGGCAACGCCTCAATTTCGTCGCAAAGCCCTGCCGGATCGTCGGTCAAACAGACAAAACGCAGCGGCCCCGTGATGTGCTCGCGGACCCCCTCATACAAGCGATTCACATAGGCGGCGCAGTACTTCGAACCCCATTTGATGCACAGTATGTTCTTCGTCGTCATGACAAAGCGTCTCCACAGGCGAAATTGAGTAAGCGGTGCGGTATGGTCCCTGAATTGCCGATTTCGGCCAAGACCAGTTTTCCGGGCGTAACTGTATCTCTTGAGGTAGGGATTGGTGGCTGTTTTGGCGTTGAGGCTAGAGTCTTCGTCGTGTCGGCGAAAAACGCCGCTCTCGATTGAGAGAATCGCTGTAGAGAGGATCCCACGCGGAAACGGTGGGTTCTGACACGATCGGCGAACCAGTAGCCGGAGATCTGTCAGCGTCGTTTTGACGCTGTTTTCTGATCAGAAGGGCGACGCTCCGTCAGCCTGTCCAGGTTAGTAGTCGACGCTGGCTGGCAGGCCCATCAACATCGCTCTGTATCGTCAGGCGAGTGCTGATTTTTACCTGGTCTGACTTGGCGGTTACCTGGTCTGACTTAGCGGTTACCTGGTCTGACTTAGCGGTTACTTTGTTCGCGGCTGTCTTAAGGAAAGGCGGTTGCCCCGTTGCGAGGTGCCTCCGAGGCTGCGGAGATGTTTGGGATCGTGGCGACGCTGTGGATGTGTTTGGATGCCAATCTGAATCTGGTTTTTGAAGGCCACCATTTTTTAGTGGGAATCCACGATTCAGGGCGTTCGGCTGTCGCTGATCTGATGAGCAAATCCTTCGATTCGGTTTTCACGCAGGGTGAGGCGTTCCACTGCCTTGTCAACGCGGATGCCGGTGCGATTACCCGGGCCTCGCGTTTCACGAATCGTATTGTTGGTAATGACGGTATCTTTGGTGTTACCAAGAATGTCTACCGCAATTCCATCGTCCTGGCCGCTGTCGATGATCCGATTGTTATCGAGCACATTTCGATTGGCCCAGAAGTCATTGCCGCGGGTGTCGTTGCGGAATAGCACACCGACTTTTCCGCTTCTGACGATCTCGTTGCCACGCATCACATTGTCGGTGTCATTATGACCGATCGACATCCCTTGAGAACGATTGTCACGCATGCGGTTCTTTTCAGCCAAACCATGTTTTACTCCCCAACACCAGAAGAGGCCGATGTTGTTTCGTTCCAGTTGGTTGCCACGCATGATGGGACGCTGTGACCCGGACCCCGGATGCAGACCATTTCCATGGTTACCATGAATGTGGCAGTTTTCAACACGGATGTCATGGCAGATCTGAAAGCTGATGCCGTCACCGTTGTAGTTGCGTGCTTCAATGTTTTGGATCGTGAACCGATTGCAGTCCTGCAGGAAAATGTTGCCTCCGTAATTCCCGTTGAGGTTGGCATTGTTTTCAATGTTTCCATCGAGGCAAAGATTCTCGATGACAACGTCGGAACAGTTTTCACTGGTCAGCAATGGAAACAGTGAAGCACAGGTTGGTTTTTCGCTGACCCACAGGTTCTTTCGCAGGCCGTCATTCAATTTGAATCGATTGCCCGAGCGGGCAATCAGTGTCCGTTTGATGACTTGATCTCCACCGTTGTGAGGGTTGTTTGCTCTCAGGGTCACGCCATCACCTACTCTGAAGTCGGCTGCGTTTGAAAGCGTGATTTCTTGGTCGTACCAGTCAGAATCTGCCGCCAATGTGACTTGTTCCGAGTCAATCTTTGTGAGCACGCAATCAGCACCGCTGCCAGAAATCCGAATCCCGGATGGCAGGTGAATGGCATTGCGCAATCGATAGGTGCCCGGGCCGATGCTTACAGTCCCGGCACCCAATCGAGAGACGTAATCCACGGCAGCCTGAATCGCTTTGTCATCTTGTCCGATGATGTCCGCCTGTTGGCGGCCGACGGTGATCGTGAGTTTGCTGGCCCAATCTGTTTGTACTGCATCGTCACCATCGGTAGCGCGGAACGGGTTGGTTGGAACCGGCGGGGCAAAGGCCCGGGTTTTGGCTGTGTTCGCCAATAGGCCGAGAGCGAATGCTGACAGAATGTTTCTTCTTGAGACTGGCATGATGATTCGTGATCCCCTGACAATCGAATTTGTAAGATCCATGGAGACCATGGATTCGAGCCAAAACTTGTCGCCGGTAGATGATTCTATCGTCATCCCATCGCGGACGGGTGAATTGCTTGGGGACCGTGAGGTTCGTTCATCTGTCTTGCGATTTCGGAGGCAGGATTCGATGAAAAAACCGCATGACCGATGGTTCGGTTATACTTGGTCCTGAAGCCATGGACAGCCAACACTTTCGGTGTCCCGGCGTTCATCAGTGCCAGTTTTCAGTATCCAGTTTTCAGTATCCATTTGATCACTGGTCCCGCCTTGTGTCCCTCACCCTCTGATGTTGCTTGATGTTCGAATCCGTTTTTTGTCGTGTTCCGCGTTTCGGACTGCTTGCCGTTTGTCTGCTGCTGACTGTTGTTTTGAGTGATCGCCTTGCCTTTGCTCAAGCGGATGGCGATGACCAGAACGGCGATCAGCGAGCCGCACCGGCCATGGTGCCATTCGCCAAAGCTGCGAAGCCGTTTCTGACAAAATACTGCTTGCGATGCCATAACGAGCAAGAGCGTGAGTCTGGCATTCGCGTCGATCAATTCGACGGTCAGCTCGCCGAGTCGATGCTGAAGCTTTGGGAAGAGGTGTTGGACAAGATTGTTGATGGGGAGATGCCACCCGAAGACGAATTACAACCGTCCAAAGTGGAACTTCAGGCGATGACGCAGTGGATCGGCCAGGCCTTGAACGAGGCGCGGTCCAGAAAACGGGCCGTCAACGGATCCGTTCGACGTCTGACGGTCCAGCAATACCGCAATACACTCAGCGAACTTTTGGGGCTGGAAGAAGATTTTGCAGCAGTGTTACCGCCCGATGGGGTTTCCAGAGATGGTTTCAGCAACGACGCCAGCACACTGCTGACGTCACCCTTGCAGGTTGAGGCGTGGTTCAGCATCGCGGAAAAAGCGATCGAAGCCTGTCTGGTCGATGAATCGGTGCAGCCTTCCATCCAGAACTTTCGCATGGACCTTGGCAAGGCGATCAATTCGGCACCGTTCGGTGAATCGCTGATTTTGGGCGCTAACAGTCATTTACTGCCCAATCAGGATTTTTTAATTACTGAGTTGACACCGCAAAAGCCGTTCGAGTTCAAGCCATTTCGCATGCAAACGCAGTACAGGTTCCATGAAGGGTACAACGGGAATGGTACCGTTCGTGGTTGGCGAGATTACAGCAGTATTTACCATTCCGTGTTCGCGTGCATGAGGGGTGATCGAGGTTACCCAAAAGGCGATGCCTACCAAACTGTTCCTGATGGACTCCTGTTGAGGCCGTCCATCCCTACGACTGAGATTTTTCGTGAATCCAGTACGTATGGCCCCAAGGCAAATTTCAAAATCGCATTGCGTGAATTGCCCGATCAGGGTCGGTTTCGTATTCGGGTCAAAGCGGCGAAATACGATGATGGGTTGCTGCTGTCCGGAAAGGGAATCAAGCCGGTAAAGAGGGGCGATGGCTTGGAGCAAATTGAATTCCGGATCAGCGGGGATAAGAAGGGTTTGCAAATTAAGAAATCAGGTATCTATCAGGTTGATGTGCATCCCCAACTGGCCGGAAAAATTGATCAGCCCCCGGATTTATCCAAACTGGACCAAGGTTTGGTGGGTCATTGGTCTTTTGACGGTGAGTCTCCCGGAATGTCCAGTTCGGGTGATTTGTCAGGTGAATTAATTGGCGGAATACAACTGGTTGATTCGCCCATCGGAAAGACAGGCAAAGCGATTGTTTTGGATGGATCTGATGATGCCGTGGTGATCCCCAGAACTTCGGCCATGAATGTCGGCGAGGGTGACTTCACGATTGCTGCCTGGATTAAACCCACCCAGTTACGGCAGGGGGGCATCGTTTGTTTGGGACGTTATGGTTGGGTTCATGGATGGTATTTCGACATGCCGAATAACCGGGGAGTGTTACGGATCGAGACCGTCAACCCGGCAAATAAATCGAATGGCACTGTCGCTTCACGCCCCGGTGTGATCCGCGTGAACAAGTGGCAGCATGTCGCGGCTGTCGTGCGACGTGGCGAGAATCAAACACATCTGTATGTGAACGGATACCGAGTGGCGACCGGAACCGTGGCGGCGACCGTTCTGGATAACCCTGCGGTCGATTTGCACATTGGGCGCATTCAGGGTTCGAAGTTGTTCAAGGGGCAGATTGACGACGTGCGTTTTTATCGACGCGCATTGGAATCGGCAGAGTTGCAGGCTTTGATTGAACCTGGCCGAGAGTTTGCCAGTCCGCCCTCGATGGAGGGGCCAAAACGATTGGAACTCAAAGTTGGCGAACGGGAGTTTGCGTCGCAGTGGAAAGAAAAAGATACCGCTTTCCTGGCACTTCGACTGTCTCAAGGCGAGCATGAAGTCAGGTTGAACGGAGGAGGCAATATAGATTCGCTTGACCGAATTGTTGTGACCCGTTTAGATCCCGAGCATCCCGTGGCTAAAGAGTTTGCTGCCTTCGAGCGGCGAAGTCCCACGCTTGGTGTTTACATGGGATTGCGTCGTGATTGTGGGCACACTTGTCGTCTCGTGCAGGATCCAGTTCAGGTTTCCAGTACAGAGTTTCAGCAGTACGTGCTCGAAGGGGCCATCAACAATTATCCGCGACCGTTTGTCGAAAAAGGTAACGACAACTACCTTGCTGGAGTTCGCGAAATAACCGTTCGCAGTGAATATACCGATGGTCGTGACATGCCGCGACTATGGCTCGGTTCGGTTGAGTTCGAGGGGCCACTTTACGATGCATGGCCACCTGAGTCGCACCGACAGATATTTATCCCAAGCGTGAATCAGGACAATCGTCAGGTCTATGCGGAAGAGATCATTCGGGCATTTGCGGGCAGGGCCTTTCGACGTCCCGTGACGGCGAGTGAACTGCAGCGATTGTTGCAGGTGTGGCAATCCTTCTACGACGCGGACAGCGATTTCACAAATAGCATCAAGGAAACTTTGGTGGTTGTTCTCACTTCACCGCCATTTCTTTTCATTGTTGAGCAGAGTGCCGGACCTCAGTCGGAGGAACTCGAACCGTTGGAATTGGCATCCAAACTTTCCTACTTTTTGTGGAATGGCCCACCCGATGAACGCCTTGTTCACTTGGCCCATTCAAGGGAATTGACTGCGAATCTGGATGCCGAAGTCGAACGTATGATCCAACACCCCCGCTTCAGGGAGTTCGCGGACCGATTTGTCGAACAGTGGTTGAGTATCGACAAGTTCGATGTGGTTGAAACCAATCGAAAACGACACCCACAGCTGACGATGGCGGTGAAACGCCAGCTGCGCCAGGAACCGGCAAGGTTCGTTGAATATTTGATCAAACAGAATTTGCCGGCTGAAAATTTGATCCGATCACCCTTTGTGGTGGTCAACGAAACGGTTGCCAGTTATTACGGCTTGGGCGATCGGACGGAAAGCGGATTCGAATTCGTGCCGGTAGTTCACGATCAACCGCATCTGGGTGGACTCTTGTCGCAGGCGGCGATTTTGGCTGGGCTATCGGATGGAAGCGAGGCCAATCCGGTCAAGCGTGGAGCGTGGTTTGCCAGAAAAATCATTGCCGAGCCTCCAGCAGATCCTCCACCTAATGTACCTGAACTGAAGGACGATCGTGGTCTCAGTCTTCGGGAACGATTGCAGCAGCATCGCAATGTGAAGGCCTGCGCCAAGTGTCATGAGGGCATTGATCCTTGGGGCTTGGCATTTGAGCAATATGGTGCGGGAGGTCTGTTTCTGAATGATCAGATCGATGCTGCGTCCCGTTTGCCGGATGGTCATGAAGTAAAAAACCTACAGGATTTACGAGATTATCTGGCTCAGGACCGAATGGACAGTATCGCCTACAGTGTTCTCAGAAATCTGGCAATTTACGCCATTGGTCGCAGCCTGACCTACAATGATGATCGCCTTTTGCGACAACACAGTCTAGAATTGAAGTCTGGCGGCTATCGAATGCAGGATATGATTCGGTTGGTTGTCACGAGTGATTTGTTTCTTAAAAAGTAACCGTAGCCCACGGGAAGCAAATTATCTTCCCACCATTGAAAGGAACGGTTTTGTTCCACCCGCCAAAAATCGAGCGGCGTGCGGTTCTGAAAGGAATTGCAGGCGCCGCACTCGCGTTGCCGCCTCTTGAGGCGATGGGCAGTGAAGTCAACGACAACCCGCCCAAACGGTTTTGTGCGCTTTACACGGCGAACGGAATGTCGCTGCCGAAAAATTCGCACGGCATCGACCAATGGAGTTGGTTTCCAACCCGTGAAGAACAAGGGAGTTTCGTCTTTGGTGAATCGACCGTTCCGCTCAGCCCTTTTCGAGAACATCTCAGTTTCATGGGTGGCTTGTATCATGAGAATGGGGTCAAGGCTGATCCGCATACCTGTTCTGATATGTGGCTGACCGGAGCTCCACTGCACGACTCGACACGGGAAACTTACAACACCGTTGGTCTGGATCAGATCGTCGCGCAGCACACAAAACAGCATTGTCGTCAACCCTCATTGGTGCTGTCGATTGATGCCGGTGTTGGATTTCTGTCACGCACCGGGACCATTTCCTATGACATGCAGGGACGTCCTCTTCCTGCCGAGAACAATCCCCGCAGAGTCTTTGATCGACTGTTTCGGGTTGATCAGGCTTCGTTGCAGACGCAGCGAGAAAAGCTGCGTGCAAGAATCAAACTGGTCGATGCCGTTCTGGAGAGTTCGCGGACGTTCAATCAGCAACTGGGGCAGGCGGATCGCAGGAAAATGGACCAGTACCTTGCTTCGCTGAATGAAATTGAATCGCGTCTGATCGCGTCTGAGAAATGGATCGACATTCCGATCAAACAACAGGATCATTCCCATTTGAACCTCGATGTCAATTCAGAAGACGATCCACGCGAATACTATCGCAACATGTTCGATCTGATTTCGCTTGCTTTCGATGCCGATATTACCCGCAGCGTTGCTTTCATGCTGAACCGAGAAGACGGAATGGGAATCAGCGATGCGTTTCCACTTAAGTTGGGATTGAGCAAAACACACCATCAACTGTCACATGCTGGTGACAAGGATGGACAACTCAATTTCGCCAAATACGATCTGTTCCTGAGCCAGCAGTTGGCAGGTTTCATGGAAAGTCTGCAACAGTATCGGGATGCTGATGGGACGCTGCTGGACAATACCATCGTTCTCTACGGCAGCGGTGCCAGTACAACGCACTGGTCCAAGAACCTGCCGACGCTTGTGGCCGGTGGAACCAACATGGGGCTGAAACACGGCAAGTACTGGCGAGATGGTGAGACTCGGATGTCCAATTTGTACCTCAGCATTATGCGTTCAATGGGGATTCAGTCGGATTCGTTTGCCGACAGCACCGGCGTTCTGAATGACGCCATCTTTAGCCGTGCTTGATGTTTTTCAAGCGTGGTTTGTTGATCGATACACTTGCACACTTGCCAACAGTTTCTTTGAACGTTTGACCTGATAGGTTTTGCATGCACCAGTACAAGATCGTTTTGTGTTTCATCTTTGCTGCCATCTCAGTCACCGCCCAGGCGGATTGGCCAAGTTGGCGTGGGCCCGATGACAGCGGCAGCATTGGGGAAGGCAACTACCCGAGCGAAGTCAGTGCGGAGACGCTTCGTTGGAAAACGCCGTTGCCTGGCAAAGGGTGTTCCACACCAATTGTGGTCGACGAAACGATTTATCTGACCGCTCCGCAGGATGGAAATGATGCGTTGCTGGCGATTGATTGGAAGGGAGACGTTAAATGGACGACCCCATTCGGGCCTGAAGTCAAGGGGAAACACCGCAATGGTTCTGGTAGCAATGCCTCGCCGGTCAGTGATGGAGATGCCGTTTTTGTTTATTTCAAGAGTGGGACATTTTCTGCCGTCGAGCCTGATGGCAAGGTCCGGTGGCAGACGAACATCGTGGAACGATTCGGGAAAGACACGTTGTTCTGGGATCACGGGACGTCGCCAGTTTTGACCGACCGTCACGCCGTCATTGCACGAATGCACAAAGGTGAATCGTGGTTGGCCGCGTTCGATAAAAAAAGTGGTGAAATGGCCTGGAAGGTTGCCCGTAATTATGAGACTCCCGTTGAATGTGATCATGGTTATACGTCACCCTTGGTGGTCCAGCATGATGGCAAGCAAGCGTTGCTTGTTTGGGGAGCCGAACACGTGACAGTCCATGATGCTGCGGACGGAAAAGTGCTGTGGTCCTGTGGCGGGTTCAATCCTGATGGCAACAAACTGTGGCCAGCGATCGCGATGCCTGTGATCGTTGATGACATGGCTGTCATTGCCTATGGCCGGAACGACCGAAAACTGCCGTTGCTGTTTGGCGTGCGACTTGATGGGACTGACGATGTGACGGCGACGAATCATGTCTGGCAACGTGATGATATCTCAACGTTTGTTCCAAGCCCTGTGGCTTATCAGGGGCGTGTCTATCTGGTCCGTGACCGTGGTGAAGTTGAATGTATTGATCCTGCTACAGGGAAGACGATTTGGAGCGACGTACTGCCCAAGGGACGCAGTTCTTACTATGCGTCACCGATGATCGCCAATGGTTATCTCTATGCACCGCGAGAAGACGGCACGCTTTTCATTGCAAGTGTCAAGGATGACAAGTTCAAACTGTTGTCCGAGAACGAATTTGATGAGCCGGTAATCGGTTCGCCCGTACCCGAACAGGGCAGGGTTTTCATTCGAGGCGAAAAGCACCTGTATTGCCTTCAAGTGCCTCGGAAAGGCTGAGCGAGTCCAACGGGTTACCCATTGAGGCTGAATGCCTGTGCCACATCGCATTTTGGAACGGCCCTGTTTGAGGTATACTCAAGATCCCGCCTGTCGATCGTGTTTGGCCATCGACGTTTTGCCTCTCCACCCCCTGACTCTATGTTGCGTTACTCTACACCCTTGATCGCAAAGTCCTTGTTGTGGATTGGGCTTGGTTGTCTACCGGCGGTGGGTCCCAGTCCAGTTTCAGCCAAAGAATCGGGGTCGGAGTTGGAATTCAACCGGGATGTGCTGCCCATTCTGCGTGCGCACTGTTTTGAATGCCATGGGCAGGAGACGCAGGAAGGGGGACTTCAACTGGACGGTTTGTCCCAGAATGTCACGGGTGACCAAGCAGTGGCCGAGGTCTGGCACGAAGTCCTCAACGCGGTGTCGGCGGGAAAAATGCCCCCTGACGAATCGTCTGTCATGACAGTCGGGGAAACCAGAATGTTGACAGATTGGGTTTCGGCCAAAGTCAACGAAGCGATTGACGCTCAGCGACGCACGGATGGACGGGTTGTCCTGCGAAAACTGAATCGCCAGCAGTACCAGAACACCCTGCGGGATTTGCTGGGCGTTGATATGGATTATGTGCGTGATCTGCCACCTGATGCGGTTTCGTTAGATGGATTTACCAATGATGGGCGTTCGCTGCGCATGTCGGCCTTTCAACTCGAATGCTATCTCGACACGGCCCGTAAGGTGATGGAGCGAGTGTTGGAATTCGGAGAGGCTCCCCAGGTTTTTAAACACGAGTTCGCGGAAAGTCGGAATGATAAATGGATCAGCCAGGCGGTGAAGTCGAATCGACTGGGACGCCAACAGGAATTTCTGGCCAAGATGAAAGATTATCCAGACAGCGGAGAGTTCCTGGTGCGGGTGAAACTGTCTGCCGAATTGCTGCCGGACATTGGTTTTCCTTTGCTGGAAGTTTCAGTGGGATATTGTCCGGACACGCAGATACTGGTCAAAGAATTTGAATTGGTCGAAGTTTCACAGTCAGAAGAGCAGGTATTCGAATTTCGTGGTCGTCTGGAAGATTTTCCTCTGCCTGTGCGGGGGCAGGGAAAGTATCCCGGGTTGGTGGTTCGTGTCCGCAATGTCTATGACGATGGTTCCAACTTGCCACAGGAACAGAAAGACGAGAAGAAGCAGAAGTTTTATCCCGATGAACCGAACCTGCCCAAACTGTTGATTCAATCGGTCAGCTTCGAAGGTCCCATCTTTGATCAGTGGCCTCCTGCGACACATCGCGAGATTCTTTTCGAATCACTGCTTCAGGATGACAATGAGGCTGCCTATGTCAAAGAAGTACTGTCCCGATTCATGACACGTGCCTTTCGTCGGCCGGTTGAATTGGATGAGTTGCAGCGTTTCATTGAGCATTACGATTCGATCCGCCCCGATTTTCCGTCGCAGTCTGAAGCGTTGCAGGAGACCTTGGCATTGGTGCTGATCCAGCCAGAGTTTCTGTACTTGATGGAACCGGCCAGCGGTGAACGGCGATCAATCAATGGTTGGGAGATGGCGTCACGACTTTCTTACTTTTTATGGAGCACGATGCCGGATGAAAAGTTGTTGAAATTGGCTGCCAGTGGTGAGTTGCTGGAAGATGGGATTCTGGCAGCTGAAGTGAATCGCATGTTGTCCGATTCACGCGCATCAAGATTTGTTGAACAGTTCACCAACCAGTGGCTGCAGTTGGAAAGATTGGAAAGTGTCGCAGTCGATCCCAAGCGGTACCCGAAAGTTGACAAGCAACTGAAGCAGGCGTTGCGGTTGGAGACGCAGGCTTTCTTCTCCACGATTCTGGCTGATAATCTGAGTGCCTTACAGTTTCTTGATTCAGACTTTGTCATGCTGAACGAACGGCTGGCTCGTCACTATGGTGTGCCAAATGTGGTGGGTAACGGCATGCGTCCAGTAAAACACCTGCCGGAACACCATCGTGGCGGACTGTTGGGGCAGGGCAGTATTCTGCTCGGGAATTCTACTGGTTTCGATTCACATCCGATCCGCAGGGCGGTTTGGATCCGTGATCGTTTACTCAATGATCCACCAGCACCTCCGCCTCCCGATGTGCCATCGCTTGAGGAAGCGGATCCCAAATTTCGTGAACGATCGATTCGGGAACAGTTGGAGATTCACCGCAAAAAGGCTGCTTGTGCAAATTGTCACCAGAATCTTGATCCTTGGGGAATGGCACTCGAGAACTACGATGCGGTGGGTTTGTGGCGGGAAGGATCGGAGCCTGCCCAGGATGGGCAGGAAATGCCCGCACAGGCGGTAAATAGGCTGCCTGGCGGAATCGAACTGACGAGCGTGGAAAGTTTGAAACGTCATCTTTTAGAGCAACGAACAGATGATTTTTCACGATCTCTCGTGGTTCATTTGCTGACTTATGCCCTTGGGCGACCGGTTCAGTTGACAGACCGGGATACAGTTTCGGATTTGACATCAGCGTTCAAGGCAGATAATTATCAGTTGCGGGATTTGGTTACTCATCTCGTCCTTAGCGCACCCTTCAAGACAAAATAGCGGTACATCCTCAGGTGTTTTCATCAGGCGAGCGAGGTAGGGAAAATTATGGCGAGTAAATCCTGGCATCTGAATCGGCGGACATTTCTCCGAGGCACCGGTACCTCATTGGGTTTGCCATGGTTGGATTGCATGAGTCGTTCGGCTCACGCTTCGGCTGATAAGAGTTCCATCGCAAAGAGGTTGTGTTCGTTCTATTTCGGCTTTGGTGTTGGGCTTCCCAAAGAGGACAGCGACCAAGCCAAATGGAGGTGGTTTCCCAGCGGCGAAGGGAAAGAATTTCAGTTCACCGAGACGCTGCGACCGCTGGAAAAACACCGCAATAACTTAAGTATTCTTGGGGGATTGTCGCATCCCAATGGTCGCCGGATGGGTGCCCACGATACGGGGGATACCTTTCTGACCGGGGCGTATCTCAACAACAAGATGTTGCAAAATACTGTTTCGGTCGACCAGGTGGCTGCGGCGGCTGCAGCGGAGCAAACGCGTTTCTCATCGTTGGTACTGTCGACCGATGGCGGGGTTGGGGAACCGACTCGTTCCAGCACCATGTCCTATGATCTCAAGGGACGTCCGCTTCCCGCTTTAAACCAGCCGCAGCAAATTTTCAATCGGTTCTTTGGTGCGGGTGATCTCAACACGCTTCGCAAGCAACGGCAACTCAAGAGTGCAGCAGGAATGCTGGACCGTGTTTTAGAAGATTCCAAATCCTTGCGGAGACGTCTGGGTAATCACGATCGTGAAAAGTTGGATGAGTACCTCGCGTCGGTTGAGGAAATCGAAAAAGGCGTTCAGCGCTCTCAGCAGTGGCTTGAAATACCACGCCCCGAGCTTCACGATCAGGATCGCGAAATGCTGCATCTGGAGGCAGACGATGAGGCTCCTCGGAACTTCATTCGCACCATGTACGACCTTGTCTATCTGTCTTTCAGAACCGATTCAACCAGAGTGGCCACCTATCAGATCACGAACATGGCGGACTGTTCATCCAAGGCTGCCAAGTTTCCCCAACTGGAGGGTTTCAAGGCATCTCTTCACACGCTTGCCCATGATTGGAACAAACCTGAAGGTGCAGAGGCACTCGGTCGCTGGGATCGCTTCATGGCCGAACAGTTGTCCTATTTCCTGGACCGCATGTCCGCGTCGGACGAAGGAAATGGCTCGCTGTTGGATAATTCCGTCGTGCTCTATGGCAGCAGCAACAGCACGACGCATAACAACAGAGATTATCCGTTGGTATTGGCTGGTGGTGGAGAACTGGGGCTACACCATGGACAGTACTTGCGATTCGACGAAAAGATTCCGATGTCGAATCTGTTATTGACGATGCTACATTGCGTTGGCGCACAGCAAGATGTGTTCGCTGACAGCACGGGTGACTTGACCGAGATTTTAAAATCTTAGCCTGAACAAGCCACAGGATCGCTGTTAGCAGGTGACTGTGGTCGCTTCGGCGGTCTGCTTGAGACCGGTCAACGGCCGATTTGGCCGGTGGCGTGCAGCAGACGTAATTGCGACCGGTTGTAACCGGCTACAGCAGCGGTACGATCCTCGAGGCTTGATGCTCGGGCGTTGATGGCTTGCAGCAGTTCGATCGGCAAGCCTTCATCCGCACGTACACGCAGCAGGTTGCGATCATAGCTCGCTTCTGCCATCGCCAACGATTCGTGGGCCGCATCTATCTGCAGGCGATAGTTCATTACATTTTCATGTTCGGAAACCACGTCCGCCGTGATTTGATCACGAAAATCAGATAGTTCAGTTCTTCGTTGGCTCAGACGACTGCCAGCCCGTTTTCTTTTTGCGGTAACGCCCAGTCCAAGGCTGTCGAGTTGCCACAGTGCCTGTAAATCGACGTCAGCTCTTCCGGCCTGATTCACGATCTGGGATCCGTTGCCACCCCCGAAACTGCCCGCACTGCTGGTCAGAGCCACCAGTGGAATCCATGGTGAGGCCTGCTCTTTCTGGACTTCAAGACAGAGACCGGCAATTTCGTGGCCCAGTTCGTTGACTTCGGGCCGGCGTGAAAGTGCTGTCTGGATCAGTGTTTCTTGGTTGCTGCTTTCAGACAGTAGCTCAAGTGGTACGATCACCTGGTCGGCAGGGTGCAATTCGAACCGTGGGTCAAGACGAAGCCGGCGAGCCAGGTTCGCGGAGCGTGTGCGGAACAGTCGCCGGGCATTGTGAAGCTTCTGTTCCATACGTGATTTTGCCGCCGCGGCTCGATCGACATCAGCCTGAGCGCCGGAGCCTGCTGTCGCGAATGTTTGGGTCAGGTTTAGCAACTGCTGCACGTCAACGATGGCGGTTTCGGTATCCGCTATTTGTCCTGCTGCTTGCAACAGATCTACGTAAGCCAGACCGGCGTCCAGCAACGCCTCGTTTTTCGCGACGGAAACACCGGCTCGACTGGCTGCCCATTGCCGGTTTGCGATTTGCGGGTTGAAGTACGCATCTACGATCGCCAAGTCTGCTACCAACCGTAGTGGACCGCCGCTGCCACCGGCAACCGGAGCGTTGCCCAGCGTTGCCCCACCGCCGACGAACAGGGAATCACGTGATACTTCACTGACGTCACCGTCGGTCGCCTGAATCCGACCACTGTGGTTGTTCCAACCAACGCCAAACTGCAATGTGGGTAACCACAACGCCTGGGCTTGTTGCAGATTGGCATGGGCTTCGACCGTCTTCTGCCGTGCCAATTGAATTGTCCATGCATTGCCGCCAGCCATACCGAACGCCGAAGCCAAATCAATTCCCTGACTGGTTTCGATACCGTGTGCGGTTTCGATGACCGGTAGGGTGATGGTTTCATCGCTGATAGGCGCCTCGGTTGCCACCTCGCCTGCGGGAAGCCGTTTCAACGCATCGCTTGGCGACTCGCCGCTATCCTCGGTATCCTGCAGCTTTGGCAGAGCGGTTGTGTCCTGTCGGATTTCAGCGTTGACTTGCCTGAGTTGAGCTTGCGCGGCAGCGTTAAAAGTCAGCAGATCGCTTTTGGAACGATCCTTGAAAACTGCCAACTGCGACTTGGTTGCGTCCGGCCTGGTCTCTGATTGTCGTGGACCCGATCGGGGGTCGAATCGTGAGAATAATGTTTGTTTGCCGGTCGACGAAACTGCGCAGCCCACCGTCGGCAGCAGGCACAGCATGAGCAGATTGCGGCGATGCCAAAATTGGCGGCGTTTCGCTCGAGTTTTTTTGGGCACCGTTGCCTCCTTGCACGTCCGTGTAATGCCGTATGCCGACGACTTGTTCGGTGATCGAATTTTTATCGCGTGGTGACCCTGGCTGATCCATACTGCCCACTCAATAACTGATAACGTCCGTTTTCTGCGTTGAAAACATTT
This sequence comes from Rubripirellula sp., assembly GCA_028823035.1. Lineage (GTDB taxonomy): Bacteria > Planctomycetota > Planctomycetia > Pirellulales > Pirellulaceae > Rubripirellula. The sequence continues at coordinate 21,802 of JAPKCI010000019.1, read as the reverse complement.
TTCAGGTCAATCTCGACTCTCATCGTACGGGTCTTCATGTCCAAGGTCTGGCTGATTCGGCTGATTTTCAGCGGTCCACCATCAGGAGCCGTGATTTTATCGGCAGCGGGGAAACCGAACAGAGTGACAGGATCACCCAAGTGCACCATGGCAGCTTCGCCAGCGGGCACGGTCAACACGCCTCGCATCACGTCCACATGCTCAATGATCAGCAACGGTTTGCCGTTGACGTTTCCGGGGCTGACCAATTGACCGGGATCCACCGAGCGTTCCGTGATAATGCCATCGAAGGGGGCTTTGATCTGGCGGAGTTGGTCTTGTGAAACAGCATAGCTGAGTTCGGCTTTTGCGACTTCGATCCCCGACTGCGCATAAGCAGCTTCGTTGACCGCACTGCCGACATTAGCCTGGGCGGCTGCAATGTCCGCTTCGGTTTTTGCCATGCCTGCCGTGACAGCACTGACGCTAAAGACCGCTTCGTCAAGCATTTCTCTCTGCACGGCGCCGCCGTCTACCAATGTGGCGTAACGGTCGCGGATGCTGACTTTCAGATTCAGCAGTGCCTGTTGTTCGTGGCGGGCTGACTGTGCCTGGCTGAGTTGCGCTTTGGCCGTCTCAATGTGGGCCTCGCTGACGCTGAGGTTGGCTTCCGCCTGACGAAGCATCTGCTGCCGTCGCAGGACGCTTACTTCCAGTTCGGGTGCATCCAGTGTTACCAGCAACTGGTCCCGGGTCACGCTGTCACCAATGTCGCCGTGTACGGTCGCGACATAGCCTTCCACGCGGGCACGCAACTCTGTTCGCAAGTCACCTTCGAGGGTGATCGGCAGTTGGATCGATTCTGGTTTTGTGTCCTGAGCACACAGCACTGTTGCCAAGGGGCACAGCCATAGCAGGACAAACAGAGTGACACACGAAGGTCGAATGATAGAGCTCATCTCAATACTTTTCCAAATGGGCATTTCAGGTCGCGGTCGGTACGTTTGACGCATCGGTCGTGGCGTCAGGATTGCGTTTCATCAGAACATACAGGCAGGGCACAACAATCAAGGACAGAACGGTGGCTCCGATCACGCCTCCGATAATTGCTCGTGCCAGAGGTGCGTTGGTTCCACTGCCACCAAAACCGATGGCCATCGGCAGCAGGGCAAGCCAGGTGGTTAACGAGGTCATCAAAATTGGTCGAAGGCGGATTCTTGCGGCATCAATGACGGCATCGGTTGGTGATTTTCCTTCGCCCATGCGGCGATTGGCGAAGTCCACCAAGACGATCGAATACTCAACCACAATACCGATCATCATCACGATCCCCATCAAAGCCGGGACGGACAAATGGGTGTTGGTTACGAACAACAGCAGCGCGACCCCCACGTATGCAAGGGGTACCGACAGCAAGACGATCAGTGGGTCGGTGAAACTGCGGAATTGGACGACCATCACGAGGTAGACCAACAGCGTGGCAATGATAAGGCCGATTGTCAGTTGTGAGAATGAATCACGCATCAGCTTGACTTCGCCCATCATGCGGTAACTGGTTCCAGCGAAATCTTCGGCACCCAGATTGGCGATGGGACCACGATCATCCGTGCTGAGTGTCACACCCAGACGGTCGTTGGCTTCCAGACGTCGTTCGATTTCTGTGACGACGCGTCCAACGTCGTACCCGGGCAAGACGCCTGCGTAGACATCGGTGACACGCGAAATGTTGCGATGATGGACAACTGCCGGGCCCTCGGTGTGTTTGATTTTGGCAACACTGCCCAGTCGTCTCATCGCATGGTCACCTCCCATCACGGGGATGTCACGGATCGTCTTCTCGCTGTTCAGGTCTTCTTCGCGGTATTGCACTCCGAAGAAATAGTGGTTGCCCTTGTTTTTGTCGATCCAGAATGTTGGTTCGAAGTTGATCGTACTGTTCGTCGCTGCGACAAGATTGGTCATCACATCTTGGGGAGTGATTTGCATGCGGGCAGCGAGTTCCCGGTCCATTTCAACTTCCAGTGCCGGATAATCAATCCGCTGTGCAATCCGAACGTCAGTTGCACCCGGAACCTTGTCAGCGGTATCCCGGATAATGGTGGCGATCCTTTGTGCTTTTTCCAGATCACTGCATTGCACCTGAAAGTGAATGGGGGCGGGTTCACCCATGTTCAGGGCGGCTGTCAGCATTCCCCCTGTATCGTATGAGATTTCGACATCTGGAAACTTCTTTGCTAATGTCTTGCGCAGGTCAATGACATAACTATCAGCGTCCCGCGTTGATGCGCGATCTTTCAATTGGAGCAGCATGAAGGCGTCCATGGGACCTGTGTTGGGCGTGTAGGCCGCCGGCCAATCCATCAGGACGCCGATATTTGAAATCAGTAATTGCAGCGCTGAATCAGGATGCTCCTGCGAGTTCGGATCGAGCGCGTAGGCCGGATCCGGTTCGCCAATCTGTTCAATGATCGTCGCTTCGATCTCTTTCAGGACCTTTTCGGTCTCTTCGATTCTTGTTCCCGAAGCCAAGCGTACGTACATGGTGATCTGTCCGCTATCGACGGAAGGGAACAGTTCCTGCCCCTGACGCATCGTCACCAAAACTGCGATGAAAAAGGCGGCCACTGAAGCACCGACCACCAGCAATCTTGCCGCAATCGCCTTCCGCAGCAAACTGCCGAACCAGCCACCGTTTTGATCGGCGTCGTTCTCGTCTTTGATTTCCTGCTTGGGAAGCAGGTAGGCGCAGTACGCGGGGACCAGGGTGATGGACAGCAGGAAGGAAGCGAAAATCGCTACGACTGCCGAAATCGCCAACGGGGCAAACAGAAAGCGAGTTAGCCCTGACAGAAAGATGACTGGCAGGAAAACGACCGCAAATGTCAAGGTTGAGACCAGGATGGGTCCGAGAACTTCAGCAGTCCCATCGGCTGCGGCATCCATCGGGGATTTACCCATGTGTGCGTGTCGAACAATGTTCTCGAGCACCACGATCGATTGATCCACAAGAATGCCGATCGCCAACGCCAAACCGCCAAGCGTCATCGCATTGATCGAATCACCCGTGAAAAACATCACCAAGAAAGCTGCAATGATTGCGATTGGGATAGCGACCAGCACAATGGCAGTGAGACGAAAGTTGCGCAGGAATACCAGCACCACAAGTCCGGCCAGCAGGGCACCCAGTGCACCCGCTAATTGCAGACTCTTGATTGATGAACGTACCCCCACGGATTGGTCCATCGCAACGCTGAGGACCAACGATTTCATCTTTGGGTCTTCCGCTCGCTCGTTCTTCAAGCGAACCAGAATCGTGGAAAGTTGCTTATTGATGCGATCAACGATTTCAATCGTATTGGCACCCGGTTGCCGATAGATCGGAATGTAGACCTGCCTTGAGCCGTTGATGCGAACGATATTCGACTGGATTTGCGAAGCATTCTTGACCTCGCCCACGTCGCTCATCAGCACCGGAACCCCGTCGATGACGCGAATGGGGGTGCTGTTCAGTTCCTCAATTTTTTCGGGGATGGCATTTGTGAAAATCTGCAGATCCTGGCGACCTATCTTGATGCTGCCCGCCGGAATCAGCACGTTCTGCTTGCGGAGCGACGCTTGGACATCCATCAGGGTCAGGCCGTAGGCCTCAAGCTTATCGGCCTCTACGTAGGCGAGGATCCGACGCAGCTTTCCTCCATACACGGCAGGCGCAATCACACCACTGATGGACTGCAGTTTGTTGCGGAGTTCATAGTAAGCAATGTCATAAAGTTCCTGCTCATTCATCTCGGGATTGCTGACCACGACCAGACAGAGTGGGACGCTCGCGGTTGGATCGAATGGCATCACCATGGGCGGAATGGTGCCCGGCGGCAGGTAGAACATGTCGCTCATCGCGTACGACGATACCTGCGCCATCGCTTCGGCGTTGCTGATCCCCTCAGTGAAGAAGTCCTTGACCACACAGACGCCCTGCATCGCTTTGGCTTCCTGATGCTCAATGCCTACCGATTGAGCAGTCCAACGCTGCAAACGGCTCATGATGTCCTTTTCCATCACCTCCGGCGGCATGCCGGGATAGAAGCAGACGATTTGAACGGCTGGAGTGTCAAACTGCGGCAGCAGGTCCGCCGGGATGCGTGTGTACGCATAACTACCCAAGACGATTGTCATCAAGGCAGAGACAATGATCAGGTGGGGCTTTGCTAAAATCCGACGCATGAATGGGTCTCGTGAAGTGGGTAGGACCACGCTGAAAGCCGGTGCGTTTGTGCATTGATCCCCGGCTTTATCTTTCGTTCTTATCGTTCCGCTATAACCGTCACCATTAGATTTTGTTGCGTAATCCTCACATGTTCTCCTGTTTTCATTTCAGTGGGCCTTTGAACGCTCCGTCTGTTAATGCCAGTTCAGGCAAAGCATCATGTCACCACTTTGGGAGACGAGTTTCACGGGTGCCGCGTTTGCGGGAATGATGGGAGATCAGGTTCCGTTCTTGATCATGCCAATGACGAGTTCTTCACCAATCAACGTTAGCAAAGGTTGTTCTCACTGCATTTTGCCGCCGGGATTGCGGGGCAATCAATGCTGCCGTTTGGTCACCGTTTCGAGGGCAGGAATCGTCGTATTCAACAGAGCCACGGTTTTACGATGGTCGGGTTACAAGCTGGTGATTCCGCTCGGCTCCGTTTTGTATCGATTTCTCCCTCAGAAGGCTGAATGGGCGGTTTCGGGCTGCAATCTGGAGGTGTTAAGTGATCAGCCAACGGTAAAATATCTCAAATGTTCTGCGCGTTTGAATGGGCGGTTTCGGGATACAATATGAGGGTGTTAAGTGATCAGCCAACGGTAAAACATCTCAAATGTTCTGCGAGTTGATGCTTGGGACAGAATGCCCTGAGGTCACAACATTCCTTCTTGTGTCGCTGGTTCCCCGCAGTCCCAACTGGCAGCCAGGAAGTGTTCCTCAAAAGTTACTGTTCTTCAAAAATTACTGTTCTTCAAAAATTACTGTTCTTCAAAAGTCACGCTTGCCTGCGTTCCAACCATGAAGCATTTTCTTTTCGTTGTTTTGTTAGCATTGAGCCTGTGTGGTTCTGATCGAGTCACGGCAGCGGATGAGTCCGATTCATTGGTACTGCTTGTGAAAATCATTGATTCAACGGATGATCCGAATGTTCGTAATTCTTTGATGCGTGGGATGTTGAGTGGTTTGGCGGGGCGTCGCAGTGTTCCGTCGCCTGCAGGCTGGAAGGAACTGAGCCAAAAACTCGCGACGAGCCAGAACGCAGAAGAACGCGAGTTGTCTCTGCAGTTGTCTCAGATTTTTGGTGATCAGAAGGCAGTTCAACGTGCGTTGGCGGTTATCCAGGACAAGGACGCAGAGGTGGGTTCGCGGCGTACAGCCCTTCGCCTGTTATTGACGCAGAAGAACGAGCAGGTTTCCATGACGTTGGAATCCTTATTGGACGATCCAAATCTTTGCTTGGATGCGATTCGCGGCTATGCGTCGATAGAGAATGTGACGGCACCCTCGGTGTTGTTGGGCCGTTATGAAAAACTGGACGCAGTCATGCGTCGTGCGGTGATTGAAACACTTGCGACTCGCAAGGGTTACGCACAGGCGTTGCTGAGTGCTATCGAGGAGGGGGAAGTCGTTCGCGAAGATATCCCAGCCCATGTTGCCCGCTCGCTCAATGTGCTGCTCGGAAAACGTTTTGAGAAAGTTTTCGGTGTGGTTCAGGAATTGGCTGCTGATCGAGCCAAGTTAATGGAGAAATACAAGGCGATGTGCAACTCCGAGGCAATGTCCGAAGCTGATGCATCACGGGGGCGTGCCGTATTTGCAAAGACCTGCGCATCCTGTCACATCATGTATGGTGTGGGTGGAAAAATTGGGCCGGAATTGACTGGCTCGAATCGGGCCAATCTGGATTACATCCTGTTGAACAGCGTGGATCCCAGTTACGACGTGCCGGACGGATACAAAATGGTCCTGGTGCAAACGGTCGATGGCCGCCTTCTCAATGGAGTGGTGGCAGAGGAAGATGCTCGGCGTGTTGTGCTGAAAACGGTGGAACAGCCGGAAGTCGTGATTTTGAAAGAAGATATTGAGGCAAGAAAGGTTTCGTCAAAATCCATGATGCCCGATGGGCAATTGGAACAGATGAAGCCACAGGAGATGCTGGATTTGATCAAGTATCTAAGAACAACCGCTCAGGTGGAGATGGCAAAGTGAATCGATACAGTTTCGTTAAATCAAAATGGGCCGGTGTGGCCTTGTGCGTGTTGGTTGCTGTGGTGGCTTATGCCGCAGAACCCGGTAATGACTTGCCAAAGAAGCAGCATCGCACCAGCGATGCTCCGTTTCTGAAGCCTGAGGAAGCGGTCAAGAAAATGGCGATTCCGGAGGGTTTTGAGGTTTCGATCTTTGCCTCCGAACCCGACATCGCTGAGCCGATCGGATTCTGTTTTGATGACCGTGGTCGCATGTGGGTGGCCGAGAATTTCAATTACCGAACACGGCGTGAGCACACGGACGACCCAGTCAGCCGGATCCAGATTCTTGAGGACACCAACAGTGATGGTGTCTTTGACAAAAAGAAGACTTTCACCGATACGTTGACTTTCACGTCCGGTTTGGCACCCGGTTTTGGAGGTGTATTCGTTGGTTCGCCGCCCAACTTGACTTTCATTCCGGATGCAGATGGGGATGACGTTCCCGATGGCCCGCCTCAGGTGTTGCTCGATGGGTGGGGGATCAACGATCGCCACGAAACTCTCAACAGTTTTATCTGGGGTCCTGATGGCTGGCTGTATGGATGCCACGGTGTCTTCACCCAGTCGCGTGTTGGCAAACCGGGCGACAGTGATGAGACGCGGCAATTCATCGATGGTGGAATTTGGCGATACCATCCGACTAGAAACAAGTTCGAGGTGTACGCTCGCGGGTTATCGAATCCGTGGGGATTTGATTTCAATGACCAGGGACAGGGTTTTGCGACCTGTTGTGTGATTCCCCACCTGTTTCATGTCGTGCAGGGTGGTGTGTATCACAAACAGAGTCGTCCGCATGTGAATCCGCATATCTATGACGACATCAAGACGATCCGGGACCATACCCATTTGTCAGCGCATGGCGGAGCACGTGTGTATCTGGCAGATGCGTTTCCACCCGAGTACCGCAATCGCCTATTCATGTGCAACATTCACGAGCATGCGGTGCTGACGGATGTGTTGACACGCAAGGGTTCCAGTTTTGTTGGTAGCCATGGCGATGACTTCATGCCTACCAATGACCTTGCCTGGGTTGGATTCAGTGTTGAGATCGGTCCCGAGGGAGGTGTTTATATTCTCGACTGGCACGATACCGATGTCTGTGGCAATACGATCAATTTCGCCAATAGCGGGCGTATCTATCGCATCATGCCGAAAAATTCAAAGCCGATCGAGCGTCCAAATTTGCGAGCTATGACGGATGGCGAGCTGGTCGAGTTGCAATTGCACCCCAACGACTGGTACGTCCGTCAGGCTAGGCTTCAGTTGCACTCGCGGACTGCCGCTGGCACTCTGGATAGTCAACTCGTGCATTCGAAATTGAACACGTTGTTCAGTGACGCGAGTACCAGCAGTCCCAAGCGGTTACGAGCCCTTTGGTCACTTTATGTGACGGATGGATTGAAGACCGATCGGCTAGTTCAGTTATTGGACCATGAAGACGAGTATATTCGGGCTTGGGCGATTCAGTTTCTGTGTGATCACAGCAGCATTCATTCCTTCCAGACAGCGGCAACGGCGAAGCGACCGGTTGTCGATCGGGCCGTACACGACAAGTTGGCCAGCATGGCGTCGAAAGATTCGTCGCCTGTTGTGCGTCTGTACCTTGCCTCTGCACTCGGGCGGTTGCCCTTCGATGATCGCTGGGCGATTCTTGAGGGACTGGTGTCGCATTCGGAGGATATCGAGGACAACAACCTGCCTCGTATGTATTGGTTTGGACTTGAACCCATGGTGCCCGATCATTCTGAGAAGGCACTCAAACTGGCAGTCGGGGGCAAGATTCCGGTACTGCAACAATTTGTTACGCGTCGCATGTTGAGCGGGGATGCTGTGGTTGATTTGGCTCGCCCACGTAAGCAGCAACCCAAGCCGGAATGGCAATCGATCATTCAAAAAGTTGCCCCGGGGTTCAACGTCCGCAATGTGGGCGAGGGTGGTGTCGTTGAACACAAGGAATTTCGCAATGCAATGGCCGTGCAGACGCATCCTTTGAACCGGAACCGAGCGAGCAGTCTGCAACGAACGTCAGTCATACCGGAAAACAAGAAGACGACATTGCAGATGCGAGTCAGTCACCATCCTCATGGAGATTGGCAGTTGCGAGTTCTCGCAGATGGAAAACTGATTGAGGATACGTTGGTCAGTTCAAAATCGGTGGGTGGGGACGAATGGTTGGAGGTGTCCGTCGACTTGACGCCTTACGCCGGAAAGAAACTGCGCCTGTCCATTGAGAATCATCCCAACGACTGGATGAATGAGTGGGCTTATTGGAACAAAGTTGTCATTGTTAGTGAGTAAGTTATGAACTTGAGAGCATTTCTGGTTGTTGTCCTTGTTGCTGGATCCGTCGGCGTTGTGAACGCTGATGAGAAGGCCAAGGTGGTCTTCATCTCCGGCACCCCCAGTCACGGTCGGATGCACCATGAACACCGTGCGGGAAACATGATTCTCGCCAAGGCATTAAATGATTCGGGTTTGGAAGTCGAGGCCGAGTTGGTGCCTCATTACGGCTATCCCAAAGACACATCCATTCTCGATGATGCCGATACAATTGTGATTTTCTGTACCGGACATGGTGGGCATGTTCTTAAACCCAACCTTGATGAGTTCGACGCACTGATGAAGAAGGGGACCGGGGTTGTCATGGTCCACTGGGCGACGGAAGCAGAAAAAGGAAAACCAGGTCAGAAGTTTCTGGAATGGATGGGTGGTTTCTGTGATCTTGATTGGTCGGTCAACCCTCACTGGGCACCTGACTTCAAGGATTTTCCTGACCATCCGGTCAGCAATGGCGTCAAGCCTTTTCGCATCGATGACGAGTGGTATTACCACATGCGTTTTGTCGATGACATGAAAGGGGTCACACCTATCTTGTCAGATCTTCCGCCATTGGAAACATTGAAGCGTAAAGATGGTGCCCGGAGTGGTAATCCGGCGGTCCGCAAAGCGGTCGAGTCGGGCGAGAAACAACATGTTGCATGGGCCTATCAACGTCCCGGCGGCGGTCGTGGTTTTGGATTCACCGGCGCTCATAATCACAGCAGTTGGCAGGATGACAATTTTCGCAAAGTCATGCTGAATGCGATTCTCTGGACGGCCAACGTCGAGGTGCCCAAGGAAGGTTGCCCCTCGCCCCAACCTGGCGACCAGCAGATCCAAGCCAACTTGGACCCATGACAACCCGGTGGCTGCCAGAACACTCGAAAGGCTTGCCTGCCATCCCCGGTTGAATTGTTGGGTTAACTGATCGACCACGACGGGATACTCGGCAGCGATGTTGCGTGTTTCCTATGGGTCATTGGTGTGGTCGTCGAGTGCGCAGTATTTTTTTGGGTGCGATGAAGTCGAGGTGCGGCTTGATCAAGCCCAGTGCCAGAAACAGAGGTGTCTCGGGCCGATTCTTCAAGTGATCTTTAAGCGTGGTAAGTGCCAGCTGGATTTTGAATCTAACGATAAAAGCTTGCCCTGCGTTTCAAAAAAACCTGTTTCTCGCTTCACGTCAGGCATTATAGGTGCCTGAGCCTGTCACAAGTCGTCGCATCCATGCGCATTTGTGAGTGGTACTGCTCAGCGGGCAGCAGATCCAAGACAACCTGGCCCCATGACAACCCGGTGGTTGCCAGAACACTCTAAAGGCTTGCCTGCCATCCCCGCTTGAATTGTTGGGTTAACTGTTCGACCACGACGGGATACTCGGCAGCGATGTTGCGTGTTTCCTGTGGGTCGTTGGTGTGGTCGTAGAGTTCCACAAATACGGGGGGCGTTTTGGAGTCACGGTGGTCGCGCCACAGCACGAGGCGATACCTTGATGTCCTCATCGTGTAGCCCATCAGATGGTTTTCAAAGAGGTCCCGATCCCAGGCGTCACCCTGTTGTTGCATGATCCGGCTTTCGACATCCTCAATCAAGGGACCAAAGAAGGTCTGTCGCATTCCAGGTGACAGAGGGTTGGCTGCCCATTCACGGAGCGCCGGATTGGGGAACTGACTGAAAACAGCTTTCTTCCAGGGTTGGTTCGGGTTTGCCAGCAGCGGAGCAAAACTGTGCCCCTCGAGGTGGTCGGGTCGTGGAACGCCCGCAAGTTCACACAGGGTGGGATACATGTCAACCAGTTCAACCAGCCCGTCGGTGGCGTGTCCTCGCTGCTTCATGTCGGGAGTCCAGATGATCATGGGGACGCGGGTTGCGATTTCGTAATTGGTTGCTTTCCCCCAGATGCCCATGTCGCCGAGGTGCCACCCGTGATCGCCCCAGACGATAACGATCGTATTGTCTCGCACGCCCGCTTCTTCCAATGCTTCGAGCATCATTCCAATCTGGGCATCGACGTAACTGACGCAGGCGTAGTAACCGTGCAGCAATGTGCGAGCTAACTCATCACCGATGGACCCCGACTTTGGAATGCCATGGCGAGTTCGCAGTTCAAATGAGGCGTGCAAACCGGTCGCCGCACCGCCCTGCGGTGATTTTGTTTGCGTTGCAGTCTTGATTTTCTTCCGGTCGTAAAGGTCCCAGTATTTCTTGGGTGCAATGAAGTCGAGGTGTGGTTTGACCAGGCCCAGTGCCAGGAACAGCGGTGTTTCCGGTTGATGCTTCAGGTGATCTTTGAGCGTGGCAATTGCCAGCTGGGTGTTGAATCCATCGGCGTAAACGTGATCAGCCACATCGGCTGATTCGTAGGCGGGCCCATGAACCAGCCCACCCGAACCCGAGGGACCATACTTGGTCAGCATTTTCTGCTTGTTGGCAGACCAGATCTGCTGGTTCTCTGGCAGTGCATAGGCGCCGGGTAATTGGGGACGCTTGTAGGGACAGGATTTCCAAGCGGGCGAACGGCTCCACGAGTGTTCGTTGTCGGTCATTTTGGCGTGATAGATTTTTCCGCAATAGACCGTCTCGTAACCGTTGGAAATCAGATGCTGAGGCAGGGTGATGATGTTCGGGTTCAGTTCACGGAAATAAGCGGTGTTTTCAATCACACCAATCGTGTCTGGTCTGGCGCCTGTCATCAGACTTGCTCGTGATGGACTGCAGATTGCCTGTTGGCAGTAGGCCCGATTGAACCGTAAACCCTCTGCGGCTAGACGATCGATGTGGGGGCTTTGAGCAATGGGCGAACCATAGCAACCTAGTTCAGGTCGCAGATCGTCAATGGCGATGAACAAAATGTTGGGTCTTGTTTCTCCAGAAGTTGCCGTATCCAAGGTGAAAACGGTTAGCAGAATTGTGGCGAAACAAGTCAGTATGATGCTGGGTTTCAGCTTTTCAGGCATGGCGTTGTTCAGGTTGTTCGTGGTGACCCGATGTCGGGATTTTCGTTTGTGATCTTTGGTCATCGGGATTCACGCGAGTGCAAAGCACATTCCCCTTTCACCCTTCTGCGTTGTAACGGTATCCCTGATCCAAGCACTGAAGCAGCCTGTGATTGACGTAATCCGACAGGGAAGGTGAAGCCCGATTACTGAAATTCTTAACATGCAGACGTTCTTCTCTTGAGACATTCTGCTGCATCGTTGCACATGAATGTATATGATTTTCAGGTGCCATTCTTTCCTCCGACCAACCATCAACGTTGGCAGGACCCTGTTGCAGTTAAGAAAGTAATTCGATTTTCTAGGGTTCAACACAATGGACACGTCAGGTAGAGTAAGTTATAGGTGTTCGGTGTTGCTGTTTTTGATGTGTTGTTGTTTTTGACGCTCAGCATCGTGTGTCGGAAGTGTTACTTGAAAAAGTTGTCTTTTTAGGATGAGAGGCGTTCCTGTGAGTACGAATCCCTACCAAAATCAGCCAGTTTCGAATCAGGCACAGCAGCTTCCGCAAGAGATGGCGATTGTGTCGCTGGTTGCAGGCATCCTCTCCATCACGATGTGCGGCACATTCGCGGCGATTCCGGCAATCATCTGTGGTCATATCGGGATAAAGAAGGCTGATCGGGGCGAAGCCTCCGGTCGGGGCATGGCCATGGCAGGAATGATCATGGGGTATGTCTCGCTGGTGTTAACGGTGCTCGTTATAGCAATCTATGCCTTTTTTATCGCTGTAGCCGTTAGCGGTGCAGCAGCAGGTTAGGCATAACCGTCTGGTGGTTTTAAAAACACATGAACAGTGTTTCGGGTCGACGAGTCTCTTCCCGCTGGCTGATTATCGGTTTGGCGGGACTGGTTCTGGCATCGGGAATCTGGCTGCTCAGACGCTTTGACCCAGCTGAGTACTCCTTCTATCCAAAGTGTGTACTTCATGAAGTCACGGGCCTGCATTGCCCTGGTTGCGGTTCAACGCGAGCCGTGGGTGCCTTGGCGGATGGCCGGTTCTTGGATGCCGTGCGATACAACCCGTTGCTGATCATCGGGGGGCCCGTGATCCTGGTGATCGTTCTTTGGAAGAGAAAGAGAGAACGTTCTGCAGTGGCGGGTTGGCCTGTGTTAACGGTGTTTTTGCTCGTTTTCTTGATTGTCTATTTCATCGCCCGGAATGTTCCGTCGCCAACTCGCAGTATCTTTGCGCCGCCCGCTAAAATGCCGCCCGCCAAGAATATTGATCCGGAACCACTCTTGAACGCATCTTCGGGTCAGCCCGGATGATCATTCCTCGGTTGGCGACTTTACAGTCAATCAGAACCGCACTTGAATTGGTCTGGGGCAGGCTGCGTTCCTGGCGCTACTGTCGGTTCTCGATGGAACGGTAAACACGCCGTCAGCTGCATTTCAATTTCAGTTGTTGGGGATCTCATTGAGCGTGTAGTACGCATTTTCGTGAACCAGTTTACCGCCACCTGGTTCACGCATCGGTTCGAGGTCGAATTCGTGCACGTGTCCTTGAACCAATCCCTCGACCTTCAGCCTGACTTGCAATCCATCGTTGGAAACCTGAGCCTTCACGACGCGGGGCTTGGTTTGGTCGACCTCGGGGCTGCCATAACCCTGTTGATAGACATGCGTGAATGTCTGCATCGAGAAGGTTGCCGGATCTGAGGCGATGTCAGGATCAACTGGCTTAGTAAACGTTAGCAGAAACCCGTCGGGACGAGCATTGATTCGCTTGATTTCGAAGGGTACTACCCCCGTCCAGTCCAGACGCTGGATGGCAAATTCACGAGGGCCTCGGACTGGCCATCCGCGGTTGGTGCCGCCAACGATCAAATCGCCCTGCGGTGTGAATTGGCAGGTCAGCAGACCTGTCGCCAGCCCTTCCCGGAATGGATAGCAGGCCCCTTGCCAGACTCCGTTGACTTTCTCGGTTGTCGCCCGCATGACGACACTGAGACTGAAGTCCGTGATGAACATCTGATTCTCAAAGGGTCCAAACTTGCCACCGGTTCGATCAACCATGTACCCCGAGATGGATCGCCCCATTTTGATGTAGGGAAAAACGACGGCGTAAGGGACGAGTTCCTTGACTCTTTTCCGTTCGGTCAACAGACGCGATCGCGTGTTGGGTTCCACTGGTTTTTCGCCCATCTCTTTTGCCAAGTCGTACCATTTGAAACTGACGGGGTGCCCCATGAAGCCGCCCTGTTCCAGAACTTTCAGACTGCACGATCCATTCCATGGACCCTGACTTTCCGCGTAGAACATGACGCCATGCTCGTTGGGACCAATGCCGCATGGGCTGCGAATGCCGCTGCAAACAGGCAGCGTTTTTCCGTCCGGTGTGACCTTCAGGCACCAGCCCCGGAAAGGGACGTCCGAGTGATAGGATTTGGAAAGGCATAAAGCGACCCAAATGTTACCGGCGGGGTCTGGTTTTGATCCGAAAGCGAACTCGTGATAGTTGCGGAATCCCCACACGTCACTGAGCGTTCGGAAGTGATCGGCACGACCATCCTTGTTTTCGTCAGTGATTCGCGTGACTTCAGTTTGTTGAGTGACAACAAAGGCACCGTCTTGATAGGACAGCCCCATGACCTCATCCAGCCCATGAGCAAAACGTTTGTATTTGGGTTGCGGATTCTTGTCGAACGCTCCGTCCACAAGAAAAATGTCGCCGCGCCGTGTTCCAATTGCCAATTGGTTGTCAGGCATCACTTCGAAGCTGCCAGCTTCGATCGCTATCCCTTCGGGCATCGGGATTTCAACAATTCGATAGTACTTGGATTCTTCCTCGCCCGTGTCCCAATATTCACCGAGCGTCTCGGCCCACAAAGGGAGTACACAACAGGTGATGGCGAGACTGAGAGCCAGTCGGTTTGCCAGACGCAATATCATCATGAGTTCCCTACCATGTGTAGCGGAGAGTGAGTTCTGATTTGCCGCTGGGAAGGTTCAGCGGAATGTGTAGATGGCTGCCGGCGGAGTCTTTGACAATGTTGACCTGATGATCTTTGTCGACCTCGATGCTTAGTGAGTTGCCAAGTCGAAAACGATTCGCGGCCTCTTTGGTAACCGAGCCTTCGGTTCGAATGCGGAAGGCAAGATCATTCCTTGCCCGGTTTGAACTGAAAACCAGCTGGCGGTTGAGGCTGGTTGCCTCGGGTGTCGCGCCCTTCACGCCATGGGCGAAGTCCTGGACTTTGATCTCGTCCAACTGGTAGGTGAAGGTGGGGCGATCCATCTCATCGAGAAAATAGCCGGTGAAACGATGTTGGGGCGGGCGACCGTCATCAACGACCCAAGGTGATTCACTGCTGTCCAGTTCAGGGCCGGTTTGAAAGCGGATCAGGTTGCTTCCCAGTGGGCGGACCGTGCCATGACCCTGACTTCGCCAAACTCCACCGGGATCGGCAAACTTGCCTTTCCAGATCATGGCAATGCGTAATTGTTCTGCATCAAAGGCCAGGTTGACGCCGCCTGGGTAGCCAACCCCGATCCCACGTTTCCCAATACCTTGGTAGCTGCGTCTGAGCATGGCCGCACGATCATTGTCGGCCAGTAATTCAATCGGTTCACGCCGCAGGCCGCGGGGGACTCTCGCCTGCCGGCCGTCCTGCAAATATTCCCAAACGGCACTGATCTGTTGATCGGTGTCTCCGTTGAGGATCTCTTTTCGAATGGCTTTTCCGCCTGGCCAGAAGGACGGCATCACAGTATTCGGGCTGATTGCCTGAGGCGAACGCATGTATGCAAAGAACCACTCCTTGTGCAACCTGTCAGCCATGTCTGTCAGGTCGACCGCCGGCATGGTCAGGGCAGGTTGCTGCTGGAATGTATGGCAGGCGATACAGTTCAAGCCTCCGCTGCCAACCAGTTCTGTACCGACCTTGCGGATTTCTTTGGGGTCATCGAATTTGTGCATCGTGACCTGTGGCAGTTCATCGGTTTGTTGGAAGAGGTCAACCAGATGTGCCACATGTTCCGTGCCGTACTGTGGCATCCGTGTTTCCATGTAAGGCCGTATGGCTCGTCCGCTGACCAGAACCTGACGCATCCACTTTGGCTTCAGCTTGGCACCGACCTTGGTCAGGGGAGGGGGAATACGTCCCTGCGGACCCAGGTTCTCGTTGGTGGTCAGAAAAAATGGGTTGCGTTCATTGCTGATCCCGCCGATGCCATCACGTTCATGGCAGGCATAGCATCGCAGCGTCTGCAGGGTCATCGTGATTTGTTGCGACGTTGAGAGTTGATCGTCCAACTTTCCGATCGCTGTCTGAATGGCGTCCCGTTGGGTTGCTGACAAACTGTAACCGGGCCAGACGCCAGTCGCGTCTGACAAACAGCCTTGGTCAGGACGCAACTTGCTCAATTTTATCGCAGTGGGAACCGTTGTCGATTCTTCCATGTGATGGCATTGGATACAGCCCAGGTCGCGAAATTTGGCTTTGCCGATTGCAGCCTGTGATCGGTCGAACACCAACGCAGCGGAATGCTGCCCTGCATCGCTTGGTTTGACAGTGTGCAACAGGTAACTGGCGATGTCCAACGCTTCCCAGTGATTCAGATTCAGATTCGGCATCCGACCTGATGGGCGGATGGCGTGTGGGTTTTCGAGAAAACCTGTCAATCCACTGACGTTGTATTTGCTGGATAGATTCCCAAGGGGGACTGAGTCATCCGGGATCTCTTCGATTCCGTCGCTGTTTCTGGGTGAGTGGCAGGCGACACAACCCACCGAATGAAACAGTCGTTCACCACGTGATGCGGCTTCAGCATTGACGGCTTCTCTGTGGAATGTTTGGTCATTCAAGGAGAGCAGATAGTGCGTGATTGCCACTGCCGTTGTTTTTCGCTCTGCCGGTGCCAGGTTGTCCATCATCTGCGGCATGTTGGTGGCTGGTTTGACCGCTTGAGGATCGGCGATGAATCGCTGGATGTAGGCAGGGTCGATTCTGGAGGTTGCCAGAGTGAGATCTGGCGCTGATCGAGCTTTCAGGCCGTGCGGGATCTCAACGGATCCTGAACCGGAAACGCTGGCGACATCTGACGCGTGGCAATTGGTGCAGTGGTGCTGTTGCAGCAGGGCGAGTCCTTGAACCTGTGGGTCAAGCTTGCGATCGCTTTGCACTGTTTGTGCCGACGTATTCGGTGTACTACTGGCCGCGATGTCCATCAGGTATTTGATCAGGTCAAGGAATTCCTTTCGGTTGGCCAACTGATCTGCCAGTGCCTCGGGCATTGATGATTTGGTGTCAAGTTTGAGTTCTTCGACGCTGTCTCGCGGTACGGTAATCAACCGTTGCTCGGGTGAGGTGTCTCGCAACACGTATTGCGAGGCATTCTTGTCAACGATACGTCCTTTCAGAACTCGGCCATCGATATCCAGAATTGTGACAGTTTCGAATCCCTTCTTGATGACCTTGGATGGCAGCAGGATTGATTCGACAAAGTACTCGTCCGGTACATCCAGCCCGACTTGTGTCAGGTCCGATCCCAGCAGGTTGGCTGCGTTCTGAGCGTGACAGCCAACACAGTTGAATTTCTTCTGCGAAAACAGGATCGCGCCTTGCACGGGATCACCACTTTCCCTGGCTGCTTTTGCGAGGTCGGTGGCTGTTTCCCGCTGCAACTGTTTCGACAGTGAGTTGCTTGCGACAGCATTCGCCTGCGCGAATAAATCAGAATTCCAACATGCACCCAAGAATGCGAGGACAGTCATCGAGAAAATTCGCATCACGCGTTGAGTCTCCGTAAATTGTTTTGTACCTGTCCGTCCTTCGCTTTATCGATGGTTCGTGACTGGCAGGTCTCGGGGCGACAGTCGACCAGAAAGGCCGACTGTGCGTGAGTTCTCTTTCCCACTATTTGGATTTTTTTCCAATCACACCGATCTCGGCAGCTGAACCCCAGCGTTCGCCATTCACTTCCGAAAGGGACCTGACGCGGACATAGCGTCCCCGGACCGGTTGCGGGCAATCAGCGGGTTGAGCTTTTGTTGTTTTTGTGAACTGGGCAACCGCGGATGGAGATCCAAACGTGTCCGCAGAATCACTGACCGTGAAGTCTGCTTTTCCAAAGGCCCCGTTCCAGCCGCTGTCCTGACGGGCCAAGTAGCGGAATCCGGTAACGTCATAGGTGCCACCCAAGTCGAGCACCAGTTCGTGCGGCGGCGCTGCCACACCGCTGTCATACCGCGAGTGCCATACCGAATGCGGATTTCCATCAACGGCATTCTTGGCCAGTTTTCCGTTGCTCTCGTTCTGACTGCTGAAACCGATGACTTTGATCTCTTTCGCTGGGATCAAATTTTTGTCAGTGATGCGATTGACTTTTCCTGAAGGTCCGCTTGGGTTGCCTTTCGATCCCCATTTCGCGGCGCGGTCTCGCTCATGCATTTCCTTTGAGTGGAATTTACCCGCTTTCCATGGCTGATGAGAAGCGGTGGCATGGGCTACCATCTTTTCCAGAATATCGGGGTGCTGACTTGCCACGTCGATTTCCTCGCTGACATCCTGATCAAGATCGTAAAGAGCCCAGGCATTATCTTTTTTGGTTTGGATGGCTTTCCATTTTCCCATGCGAACGGCTGTCTGGTTGGCGTATTCCCAATACAGAAAGTCGTGTTGCGCCTGTTTGTGACCCGTTGCTGTCTCGCCAATCAGTTCCGTCAGGATGGACATGCCATCGAGATCGTTGGGCGTCTTTCCTGCTGAGAGTTCGGCGAGCGTCGGATAGACATCCACCTGACTGAAAACGAGATCGCTGACCTTGTTGGCTTGAATCTTGCCGGGCCAACGCACGAGGTAAGGAATCCGAAGTCCACCCTCGTAAAGGTTGCCCTTTCCACCTCTGAATTCAACGCCTGTGCGGGGATTCAGATTAGGCCCAAAGTACCCTCTTGGGTGTTGACTGTCCCGGAATCGATCCTGGCCACCATTGTCGCCTGTGAAGAACACGATGGTGTTGTCCTCTAGTTTTAAATCACGCAACAAGTCGAGGATTGTTTTTAAATCGTTGTCGATCATGGTGACCATCGCGGCATAATTTTTGACGTCCTGTGCAACCTTGGGGTCGTTGAACCATGCGTCATCTTTGTAGGCTGCAAATGCTGGATCGTCAGCCGGGATGTCATACATGCCGTGCGGCGGGGTAATTGGAAAGTAACAGAAGAAGGGACGGTCCTGATTGTCACGAATGAAATTCAATCCCTGCTTCATGATCTCATAGTTGGAATACGTTTCGCCGCTGCGTCCACCGTCGTTGCCGGCTAGCGGGACTTCTTCGCTGTTGCGGACCAGATAAGGCGGATAGAACGAGTGAGCGTGAACTTGATCGTAGTATCCAAAAAAGATATCAAAGCCATGCTGTTCAGGAACGCCTGTGGAACCACGCCCGCCAGCGCCCCATTTTCCGAACCCACCCGTCGCGTAGCCACGGTCCTTGAGCATGCTGGCGATGGTTGGTTCATCCGCTCGAAGTGGTGTGCCTCCTGGATTGTCACGCACCGAACAATGTCCCATGTGTTTGCCGGTCATCATGCAAGCCCGCAGTGGCCCGCAAACAGGGGCGGCAGCGAGTGCCTGAGTGAAGCGGATACCTTCACTGGCCATCTGGTCGATATTGGGCGTCCGGATCCGTTCATTGCCCATGTGCGACAATTCGTAGTAAGCCAACTCGTCTGACATGATGTAAACGATATTGGGTGGACGTTCTGCGGCCACTGTCTGTTGGCCAGGAAGTGAACAACCCAGCACGAACAGAAAAAATAAGGTGGTAAGACATCGCGTGGGGTGAGCGAAACTAGACGGCATGATCTCTTCCGGGATGGGGTGACGCTGTGCATTCAGTCCATGAACATTCGAAGTCGACCGGTATCTTAACTGCAAAATAGCTTCCCGTCACAAACGAAGTCCGTTGAACGAAATACCTCGCGATCTGTGCGGTGCCTCGCGATCTGTGCGGTGCCTCGCGATCTGTGCGGTACCTCGCGATCTGTGCGGTACCTCGCGATCTGTGCGGTACCTCGCGATCTGCGCGGTGGCAGTGTGAGCGTCCTGCTATCCCGGCGCGTTCTATCGAGAGAGTTGAGCCGAATCGAGCAACGGGGTGCCGGGGTCGATACGCCGGGACCGATGCGCCGGGACCGATACGCCGGCAGAGTTGCCTTGCTGAGTGCCAGATGGTTGGGTCTGTGGAAAGTCGAATCTTACTTCAAAAGGTCGAATTCCGCACCTGCTTTGCAATGCAGTTGCAGCATTTTGTGATCTGATCCGAAGTCATCTGCACGGAGCCCAATTGGTTGGGGCGGGATGCAACTGTTGGACATGACTTGCTGTGACGTTTTTGCCAAGGGCGGCGTCAGGTCCCAACGGACGTCCGACCGGGGCGTGTTACTTTCCAGTATCCTCGTCTGAAAGTTCTGATTTCAGCAACTCTCCCATGCGGGGACGATTGTTCTCGATTTGCTCAAGGTCGAGTTCGAGATTTAAACTGCGACCGATACCCTCGTAGAACCGCGATAGCCCATCATTCCACTCGGAGGTAACGATGTCGATCGGCGTTTCACCACGCTGGTTTTTGGTCAGGGGTGAAGCCCCTTTCTCGAGCAGCATTTCTGCAATCTCGAACTCACACATGAATGCGGCGATGTGCAGGGGAGTGTTTCCATCGGAATTGGTTCCATTAATCCGCGCACCCCGTCGGATCAGCAGTTTTGCCGCTTCAGTCTGTCCGTGAAGAGCTGCGTCACTTAATGGCGTCGAGCCACCGGACGGTTTTCGTTCATTGATTTTTGAACCGCGTGCAAGCAGTTTTCTGATCTCGTCAAGATCTCCCTTGGCTACTGCATCGGACATGGCGCTGCGTCTGTCCACGTGCGCTGCATCGATCTTCGTTTTCAGTGTTCTTGCATCTTTGGCAGTATCGGTCACGTGGAAAATGAAATCGTTACTGAACAACCCATTCAGGTTCTGAACTTGCAGCAGGTGCATTCCAACCTTTGGCAGCGCATTGAGTTGGATGTTGAGTGTTTCCCCATCAATGCTCAGACGGCCCTCAACGCGGCGTCCATCAACGATCACATTGGCGTCTTGTTCGAGATGTCGACCACTGATGGTCATGTCCAGATTGCCCCTGTACAGGATTGGGAACTGCTGACGCCCGCTTTGTTTTTCGAGCGGGCCGAGCGTCCAGAGCGCCGGTTGAGGGGTTTCAATGTCGGCTTTCACGCCGTGCCGGGCAGAGAATGTCCCGATGAAGGAACCTTGTTCGGCGAGGGTGATCAGCTGTTTTCGTGTGAACGACTTTTGGTTCTTAGTGCTGACGTAATTACCACTTTGTTGATGCGGGTTGAATTGCAACTCAATTGGGGTCGCAGCCTGATTTTTATCAACCAGCACACCTTCGCCTTGCAGGATGACACCACCTTCGCGGGCTGACAGTTCGAGCGAGTCCAGCAGATCGGTTGTCAGATCCTGATTCGCGGTTTTGCTGTTTAGCGTGATTTGGCGAGCAAAGGTACCTGAGAATCCAGTACTGCCCTCGAGCACCATGTCCCAGATGGGATCGAAACGTCGACGCCCGCCCCAGGAAAACTGCCACATGCGGCGTTCTGGAATACCCTGCTCGGCAATCGCTCGATAGAAATCAAAGTCGATGATATTGAGCCGGCCTTGCGGAAGAATCAAAAATCGGTCGTAGGCTCCACGCCATGTCGGTGCGTCCATCCCGGTGCCCGGTGTATTGGTGCTGACCAGAAACGGCATGCGGTGGCAGTTTCCGCACACGTTCGGTCGCGGTTTTTCGTCGTAATCACCGTCAATGTGAAACAATTTGAACCCTTGTTGGGCTGTTTCGGAAACGACGTTGCTGTAGGCACGCCTTTGCGCTGGCGGGTACGGCACGCTGAGCAGAAATTTTGCCATGTCGTCCCGCTCCCTAGCGGTCAACTCGCCTGCTTTACCCTCGTCGTTGACCGTGTCGTCCCCCACAAGGCTCATGGTGTTAGCAATGCCACCATCAATCAAATGTCGTGTTGTGCTGGTGGGGTCATCCTTGTTGCTGTTGGGAGGATCCTGCCCGTGGATGTTGGCGCTGTTGTTGCCGCCATACGGGTCACCTGGGATTCCGTCCCAGTGATAGGGGGCAGTGTCTCTGAGCCCGCGGATGGGCATGGTCGACCGAGGCATGATCTGGTTGCCGCCAGTGACCACGGGAGTCTTCAGTACCCACAA
>JAPKCI010000156.1 GCA_028823035.1 Rubripirellula sp. | reverse complement strand
CACTCAAGACCAGACACTCAAGACCAGACACTCAAGACCAGACACTCAAGACCAGGCGCTCACGACCAGACGCTCACGACCGGGGGTCTTTGCCAGACTGTCTATTGCGGACTCTCGATGCGATCAGCGGTAGGCTCCCCCGCATCCTCTTTCACTGTCGGATTCTTGCAAGTTGGCGAAAACACGATCTCTTTATGATCAAGGAGTCCCCTATACATAGCAATCAGGATTTTGGACTGATCTTCCCACCTGAGACCGTCTTCAATTCTCTGTCGTGCAAGTGTCCCGAGTGCAGACCTTAATTCACGATCATCCATGAGTCGCACCGTCTGATCAACGAAAGAACTGATGTCATTTTCTCTCGCATAAAGAGCGGCATCGCCCGCCGTCACGATGTTCTCGTGAGTGCGAAAACAGACCGTAGGTTTCCAGAGGGACATGTACTCCATGGTCTTGATGGTCGTGCAACTGTCGTTATAGGCATTGCTCGGATCAGGCGTGAAGCAGATATCAAATGACGCGACTTCCATCGGAACATTCGCGAACGGAATAGTACCTGTAAAAATGATCCGATCTGTAACGTCAAGTTCATCCGCCAATTGTTTTAATGCAGAAAACGCTGATCCATCACCGACAATCACCGCAACAAAGTCATCCCTTCCCTGTTTGAATTTCAAATCGTGCACGACACGAACCATGTAATCGACACCATCTTGAACACCAATCACGCCAACGTACCCAAGCACCAATTTGCCAAGACGTCGGTCATCAACGACAGGCGTAACTTTGCCCATAAACTTCTCACTGGGCCCGTTTCGGACAACAACACAATTGTTTGGGTCAGCGTCACCACGTCCAATGTGCACCTTCCTTTGCGTTTCATTTGTAGAGATCAGTCTGTCCGCACGCCTCACAACAAACCGCTCGACAAACAGCAACACACGAAACACGAGATTAGGCTCATCACTTTCTCGCCGCGCCATGTAAAGTTCGGGTGAAAGATCATGATGATCGAACACGAACCTCTTCCCAAGCATGCGATAGAAAATGGCAATCAGCCCCGTCAGATCGGGCGGAGTATGAACATGGACAACATTGAAACCATGCCGAACCCAAACGTAGACTGAAAATACAGCCATCATCGCGAGGCTATAACCGTACTCCCAGAGATAACTCAGGAAGCCGTTGCTTTCCCAAGTCGCCGGGTAACGATAGACGCTTACACCCGCCACATTTTCAGACCAGCGACGAGAATCCCCAGTAGGGCAGATCACTGCAACCTCAAATCCCGCCTCAATCAGCGACTCCGCCTCAAGTGCTACGCGGCGATCCTCCGGAAAACCATTGTTTTCCAGAAGCATCAAGATTCGACGAGACTTTGAAGTTGATTTCATTTTGCGATTACGTCTGCGCGATTATCCAAGGTTTCCCTCGTTTCGTGCTGCACAAGTAACCCAATCAACGAAACTTAAAATTGGGTCATCCGCGATCCCAAGTCTACATGCCAATCGGACAAATATCCGAAAACCATGGGAACAAACACCCAAAATCACAACGGTTGGCCAAACTGGCAGTTCTTCTAAACCAAAACTTGTTACCAGCGAACATTGCCGTCCCCAATCGGAAAACGATCAGGCCATGGCAAGCACGCCAATCCGCTTGCATGACTTTCCCATGAGCGATTCCGACCACTTATTAAATTACCAAACCATCCTGCCGGCGTGGGCAGACAGAAAACGTTTCCGACTCTCGTATTACTCACGGTCCCTCAAGACAATCTTGGTTACCAATGCCAAGCATTGCTCACAACCTTGACGAACGACGGGTAACAAAACCCAACAAAGCACAAGGTAAACACATATCGTACAGAGGGACGTCAAAGGATGATCCCAACCTCGCATTTTGCAAACACTGACCAACGTCCACGCAAGGAAAACTGGAGTCATCACACTGAGAATGTCGACATTCAACGCCTCTCGTTTTAGATAAAACCAGCAAAAACCATTTGCAACCAATGAAGAGCCGACTTGCGCATAAACGGCTCCCATGACTCCCCAGTAGGGAATAAAAACAATACAGCCCACAACACTTACAATGCTGGAAACAAGACTCACCCTAACAGGAATCGAGGAATGGCCGGCCGCAACGGCTGTTGCAGTCATTAAATTCACCATGCAGGAGAAGATAAAGCCGAGCATCAACATTGGCAAAATTGGTGCTGCCTCGACATATTGCCGGGAAAACAGAATAGCAACAATTTCGTCCTGCAAAAAATAGGTCATGAGTGTCACCAGAGACAGAACAGTCGACATAAAGACGAGGGCCAAATTCATCAGTTGCAAACCCTCCTCTCTTCTCCCTGTCTCCATGAGTTCAGAAATACTTGGGAAATAAACCACGAGAAAAGAGGTGAGCAATTTCCCACAGGCTTCCGGGATTTTCGAGGCTATTCCGTAAATCGCTACACTTGCTGACGACATCAAACCGCCCAACACCAATACCGTAACGCGATCATAGAAATACCGGCATACATCGTCTGCATAGAGTGGTGAGCTAAAGCGGAGAATATCCTTTACAGCCTCAACGCGTATGCTGCCCGTTCTGATCAAAGACACAACACCGGCTCTCGGCAATAGCATCAGAATTGTTGCCATTGCCGTAAAGATTTCTACCCAAAGAAGTTCCCGAATCCCCAGCATCTCGTAGTGCACGAGTAAAAAAACGAAAGAGAAACGCACCGCTGCAGAAACAACTCTGACTACAGCATGGGAAACGAACCGTTTCTTTCCCTGCAATATTGCAAACAGCGTGTCTCGAACACACGCAACAATGAACAATGGTGGCAAAAAGTAAACGAGTGCTCCAACCGAAGCATTGAAAAAGTACGAGAGAATCGGTTGCCCGACAAGCAAAACGAGTGTGCTAAGAAAACACAACTGGATAATGCGCAACCATAGAATAATCCCCGATGGGTGTTTTTTACGCTGCTCCACTCCACCCGACAAGCTCTTCACGAGAGTCAAGCTCAAACCCAAACTGCTGAACACTTGAAAACCACTGCTGATTACCATCAACAGCGTGAACAAACCGTATTGGGCAACTGGCATATCCTTCGCCAGCAATTTCAATGTCAGAAAATGCAAAGCCAGCATCAGCACGGTACCAAACGCCGTTAACGTGCTACTCTTCAGGAACCCCTTGATGAATGATGAATGCATGATGTCAACTGTTTACCGAGCGACGCGTCACCTGTGACGATTCGCTCGTCCCCACGCCCGGGGCGCGGTATCGGAGTGTTACCGCTCGCAATCGCTTCAACTGTTCTGCACGCAAAGATTTCACAACAGGTCCGGGAACACAAAATCCTTTCCCTCGCATGGCTGCGAATGTGAAGCCCGCAAATTCGCTGAGATTGTGCAGCACTTCCGCAGGGCGCCATGCACGCAGCAATTTCAATGATTCAAATAGCGGATGGTATCCAATGGCATGATTTTTCAGTCCATTCCGGAAACCACATCGAGCCACATTACCCTGCGCAATCCCAGTTGGTCGATGATGCAACACTTCAAGATCAGCAAAGCCTCGAACGGTCCAACCAAGATGCCTCGCCATGATGCCTGCGACCATGTCTTCGCCACCGAATTCCAGAGCTTGGTATCCACCGATGTCCTCGTAACAGCTGCGACGAAACAATTGATAAGCGCCGCCGATACTGAACTCACTGAAACGAACCCGCACGAAGGATTCACCACAGCGATCACGCCGGGTGCCGCCAGCCAACCCCAGCTTGCCGTCCCCCGCAAAACGCTGGAGTAATTGCGAGTAATAATCGGTTGGTAATTCGATATCGGCGTCAAGGTTCCCTATAAATTCATACGACACGTCTTCCAGTTCCTTGCAGCCCGCTTCGAATGCCTGCACCTTGCTGCGAAAATCATGCGTGCCACTTTCTCGCCGGACCAGTCTTATGAAAGCGTGTTGCTCTGCGTACCTGCTCACAATCATGTCAGTGCGGTCGGTTGACCCATCGCTAACGATCACCCACCGCAGGGGTCGTATTTCCTGAGCCACCACTGAATCCAATGTTTTTTGGATATACAGTTCCTCATTTTTAGCCGGCGTAACAAGCACGTAACACAT
Source organism: Rubripirellula sp. (assembly GCA_028823035.1). Classification (GTDB taxonomy): domain Bacteria; phylum Planctomycetota; class Planctomycetia; order Pirellulales; family Pirellulaceae; genus Rubripirellula. Next base: position 10,614 of record JAPKCI010000156.1, on the reverse strand, counting down.
AACAATTACCTCTCTGTTCGAGAGTCCTCCATGGCATACGCGTTTTTCCGACCAGAGACCATTTCCTGAAGCCGAGAACAGTAATATTTAGACAAGCTACTGTGCCGCATCAGGTTTTTCAGTCGCCCCAAAGGACCGCAGGGATTGATGGGTTCGGTGAGCACTTCGGGCCACATTTCATTGACTAAATTGCGAAAAAATGTGTAACTCGGAGCTACTCTTTGTCGGGCAGGTTGTTGCATGATGCTTAATAGGAGATTGCGATTGTTGAATGGTGAAATCTCGTCAATGGCAATATCCAACTCCGCAGGTGCGAGCGCCCCCCACCTTCCCATGCGTTGCTCCCAATAAAAAAGATCCAGAACCTCAATCTGGTTCTCTGCCGCATAGCTTTGCGCCCCAGCCAGCCACTCGTTGATTGACTGCAGTGCAAATTTGTTCTCCGAACTGTAGCCCGAGAAATGCTGAAAAACTCTAGGATGACTACCGATCCCAGGGCGACCATAAAAGCACCGCGCAATCTCCGCACAATTTCCATTCACGTTGGTTGCGTCATGATGGGACTTTTCAAAGAAGTGATGCTGAACATGTCTCGTTTTTGGCAGTACCCGCGGATCCACGTGTTCTGCACGATACACATCCAAAAACTCCTCTTGCAGCTGCAACGGACGGATCACCTTTAAATCAAAACCCAAGTTGGCTGCAAGCTTTCGTGGCACTTCGACATCCGCTTGCGAGCCATCTTCCATGTCGAAAACAAAAAACGATATGTCATGGCGAAACCTCTTTGCGGCAGCCAAAAGAATCCGGCTATCCCACCCGGCAGTCAGAGCCTGTATCACAGGGCCCCGACGCACCAGTGCTTCGATGGTGCCCTCGAGAACCCTCGTGGCATAGGCAACTGTGTCAACCTCATTCAGGATTTCTCTTGCCACGGGCAAGCGGATCGCTTTTCGCCGCAAAAGGTCGAGACTGAAGTTTGGCAGCAGTTGTCGAAATCGTGCATCCAAACACCGGTCGCCATACCATGCGTGTTCTCTAGAAACATATTCGGGCGATTCAGTAAATTCTTTGGCTCCTTCTTCGATGCTGATTTGCTCGTCGTGCAGTTCGAGAAACATCCTCAGGGAAGACGTCAACACTATCTTTCCGTCCACGAACGAATAATACACCTGCCTCAGTGCGCACGCATCATGAACAGCAACAAATTCGTCATTGCTATTCAGTAGAAGCACAAACCTGCCACTGAGTTTCTGTGCCTCTCTGTACAAAGCTCCGCTCGTGTCACACTCGTCGGCTAGATCCCGAACAATCGCCTGATTGTCATTTTCCGGTTTCAGAGGATCAACCACCGTACCCAGTAAAAGCAAGCGGACATCGCCACACTCAGCACTTACCACCGAGAGTGACTGATGCGTATAAACATGCAAACCAGCAAACTGCGTCGTCTGAATCTCAGGCGGACAGGTCACAGGGTTGCTCGAGGCAAGATATTGACTGCGGTACATTAGCCGTCATTCAAATGGGAATGGTAAGCACGGTTCACCATCATGGGATGCCGTTGCACTGCTAGCATCATCAATACGCACAGGAACACCATTCCTGGAAAGAGCGTGGGCTTTGCGAAAACACCCTCTGCCAACGAATGCACAACGGCAAAAACCAACCACAAAAGGGCAAACCCGTATCCCGCGTCTTCCGTTGAAATGAACAACCGTCTGGCCCGAAAAATACCGACACCGAGAATCAGCACAAATAAAATGCAGCCGACAATGCCCACTCCAAGGGCAACTTCCAAATATGAATTGTGTGCGCCTTGTGCCGCCCAGCCTGTCGAGTCACCTATTCCCAGTATCCGGTCACCAGTCCAGTAACCTTGAAAGCCATAGCCAAGCAATGGTCGCTGACCGAAATCCTGCAGCAATTCACTCCACAAGGGTCCCCTTCCTGTCAGAGTTGAAATCGTATCAACATTCCTTCCAACCGTGATCATGCCAACAATTCTTGTGGCCATGCCACCCATCAACAACTCACCCAAAACCAAAATCAAAGTCAAGCACGCAGTCAGTCCAGTCACCAAAACAGCCTTTACAATCGGAGTGCCTAGCACCCACACATAACAGGTCACCGCAACAACAAATGAATACAGTGCCGTTCTGGAACCCGTGAGCAGTAGAAAACCAACGGCAACCACAAAAATCAAACGGAGCAAAAAACCACTACGCGGTGCATCTCGCTGCAAACACATGGAAGTCAGGCCGAGCATTGAACAGTACAAGCCTTGCAGGTTTGGATTCACGGTCCCGCCAAAGCGGTACCGTGAAGAAGCCATCACGAACCCATGTCCCAGCACCTCAAAAAAAATACCGATGCAAAGAAACGTCCCTGATATGACCAACACGATTTTGCACAAGTCTCTGAGTGAAAAATGCATGCAAATACCGAGTCCACCAGTGCCACACAACACCACCCCACTCAATCGTCTCAAGCTCAAAGAAAACGCTGGCGTCCACAGCAGACTGACCACGCACAGCAAGCCAAGGGCGATCACCAAGATTGCCAGCGGACTCGTGAAGTCCAATGACCGCCTATTTGGCAAGATCAGAAGCAGGCCACCGAGCACCCCTATGGCAATGAGCCCTAGCTGCCGCAAATATCCCGGACCGGACGCTGCTTCCTCAACAACTGAGACCTGCTGCCCCTGCAATCTGTGCTCAGCGAGAAGGAAGGCCCCACCGACAACCAACATGACAGTACAAAGCAATATCGACGACAAGGGCATTCCCCTGTCATATCCACGCGATTCATTGAGTAGGGCTGCTTCTGACATATCAAACTGATTTACGATAAACGAAACCCCTGAACCTTGATTGATCAGCCTTGATTGATCAGCCTTGATTGATCGGCCTTGATTGATCGGCCTTGATTGATCGGCAAGGCGACTTAAACCTTGTTTTCAAAGCGATGGTTGGTCGCGACGGGTACGATCCCGGTCCTGTAGTTGCAGTCGGTACAACCACCCTACTTCAGAGACGTGTCTTATGCCCCTTGGGTGGGTACAAAACTCCTTACAAACCTTGGCAAATACTCACGCTTTTTGGTCAGAACGACGCCAAGTACTTCTGTATTGCTAATCGCCAGCCGATTGAGCAATCGCTCAGCAGCAACGGACTCAGTCTTCTCAGACTCTACGACCACGAGCACACAGTCTAGATGCTGAGCTAAAGCGGCTGCCTGACTCGGTTGGCTGGCCGCAGGCAAATCGACGATCAACAACTCAAATTCTGGAAGATACGCCCGCAGCGCCTGATCGATCACGGACGCACGGCAGGACAGCGATTGGTCGCAGGAATCACCAGCGGACGCGATGATTTCGAGGTTGCCGTCTTTTTCTTTCTGGACGCATTCACCCGGTGTCGCAAGTCCACCTACCAGTTCAACTAATCCCGGTGTGCCGTTGAGGCCGAACATTTTCGAGATTGAACGCCGCTGCGAATCGGTATCGACCAGCAAGGTTCGCATATCGAACTCATCCTGGCTGGACAGGGCCAATTGAACGGCCAAGGTACTGGTTCCAGCGTCAACATCTACTCCAATGATCCCCACAGATCTCGCACGTTGAGCGTTGTGCAAATGCTGTGACATGACAATTTCGCAAAGCAGCTTTTGACTAATTTCACGGTACCCCTTCTCCACGCTTTTCCGTTTCAACCAATGCTTTTTTATTTTCGGGACACATGCCACAACGGGGACGCCCAACTTGAGTTCGACATCGGCAACTGTGCGAAGTGACGAAACGGCGCCCGCTCCCCCCTTCACGAACGAGAGAAAGAGTCCAGTCATGAAGCCGAAAAACACGAAACCAAGACCCAACATTTTCTTATCCGGACTAACCGCCCGTTCCACAAGTGTTGCTGGTTGAAAGGTGTGGACATTGGAAAACTTCTTGGAATGCAAGGCTTGCTTCACACGCGCTTCCTCTAGCTTTGTTCGCATGATGGTTAAACGCCGTGTCTCGCTTTCAATATCACGCTCGAGCTTTGTCAGATGACGTTCCTTTTCCAGCAAGCTGGATCCCTGAGCTAACAGATTTTCATACTGCGTCTGATATTCCACCATTATCGACTGCAAACCAACAGTCAGGTTTTTCTTTCCATTCAACTCATTCTGCATCGAAACTTTGACAGGATTCAGGGTCGTACTCTCGTCAACACGCTCACTGTCCAAGCCTTCCAAAAGGTCGCGAGCCCCAGCCAAATGAGCACGTATTATTTTCAGCCTTGGATGTTCGGGTGACAGGGTCGCTGACAGACTTTGCTCCTCGAGCTCAAGTTCAAAAAACTGCTGCCTCATCCCAGTCCAGGCGTTGTCGCTGGCCCGCAGTTTTTCAGAGACAACCTCGTCGTCGGTCGATAGCATTCTTACGCTCAAGTCCTTCACTTCGGCGACAGCCTGCTGCAATTGCCCCGCAGTAACACCCAAATCACGCTCAACTCCCTCCATCTGACTGCGTAGCAGTTCCCGATTAGCCTCGATCGAGACAAGTTGCTGCTCCTGCATGAATGTTGCGCGGTCCGCAACGAGTCCATTCAGCGTCATTTCAACCGTTGTTGCCTGATCCTCAAAAAACTCAAACGAGCCTTGGGTATGCATGCCCTTCAAATATTCATCCATGAAGATTTCCGAAACATTCTTTACGATCGCCTGAGCCATCGCTGGATTTTCCGCTTTCCCGTGAATTGCCACCACTGCCGATCCGCGTGGTGAGTCAACTGCAACAGAGGACTGTATGCTACGCACAGCCCGCTCCCTCTCGCTCAGTATTTCCTTCACGCCTGACTGCAGTATCAAGTTACGAACCCAAGCGGTTGCATGTTCCTTGGCCACCTTCACCTGCGCAGCCACACCGGTCCCGGAGGGCTCGCTCGAACTGCCTTGGCCTCGATGGTCCAGTTTCCCACTCAAGATGACATCGGCACCAATAGTTGCCACAACTTTCTGAGCGACTTCGCGGCTTCTCAGCAGTTCAAGAGCCGTGGCAATTTCCTCCTGCTGCGTCTTCTGCAGCGTCATCAGAACCGAACCGGTCGTCGCGACAGGGTCCAGCGACACATTCGCTCGACCAACCTTGATCATCAACTTGGCTTCTGATTTATACACTTTTGGCCAGACCGTGATTGCAAGCCAACCCAGCAGCAATCCAATCGAAGTACACGCAACGATCAAACCTTTGTGCATAAAAGGAATTTCGAGACAAGACACAATCGCATCGAGACGCCGGGCGCCTGCAACTTCGCGGCGAACCTCGGGTTGTTGAGCTTGAACCGCAGGTGCAATGTCAACGCTGAGATTTTTCCGAGGGACAACCAGAGGGCTCTTATACGATTTCATTTGCCAGCTCCTGTTTGCGTACAACTTGGCATACAGCATGACTCACCCGCTGAACTTGCTGCTTTGTCATTTCCGGATACATCGGCAACGAAAGAATCTCGTTCGCCAATTCAGAACAAACAGGTAAGCTAATCGGAATCGTCGGTGATTTTTTAAAGGAAGCGGCTTTACTGAGCGGGTTTGGATAATGAATACCAGTGTGGATATTCTGTTCAGCCAAACTTGACATCAACTGCTCTCGCTGTGACGTTCGTACCACGAACAGGTGATAGACATGCCGTGAGTCATCGTGAGCGTGCGGCAACAGCAAATCAGTTCCGTCAAGTTCCTCACGATACCACTGGGCAACCTGTCGCCGCTGCTCAGTCCACTTCTCGATGTGTTGCATCTTGGACAACAGGACGCATGCCTGCAACGTGTCGAGGCGACAGTTGAAACCAAGCATGTCGTGTTGATTTTTCTGTTTCTGGCCGTAGTTACGGAGCAAACGCATACGCTCTGCAAGTGCTGGATCGTTGGTCACCACGGCGCCGCCATCACCAAACGCTCCCAAATTCTTGCCTGGGTAAAAGCTGAAGCATCCAATGTCACCGAACGAACCGCAACGCTGCCCATCCAATTCAGCACCATGCGCCTGTGCAGCGTCTTCGATCACCTTCAGACCGTGCCTGCGGGCAATGTCGAGTATTTCCTTCATGCGTGCCGGCTGACCAAACAGGTGCACGGGGATGATTGCCTTCGTTTTCTCTGTAATCGCCGACTCGATGATGCTTGTATCGATATTGAAGTCATCCGGATCAATGTCGACAAAGACCGCATCGGCACCGGAATAAGCAATGGCAAATGCTGTGGCAGCAAAGGAGTTCCCTGCCGTAATCACCTCATCACCGTCTCCAATCTCCAAGGCACGTAGTGCCATGTGAATCGCTTCAGTTCCGTTGGCCATGCCAACGCAGTGCCCGGTCCCACAATACTCGGCGAACTGCTGCTCAAACTCGGTAACTTCTTTGCCCAGGATATAACGGGCGTCATCCATCACTTCACCCATTCTACGCAGCACATCTTCTTTGATCGCGCGGGACTGTGATTTAAGATCGACCAAGGGAATCAGGTCTTGGTTTGTTGAAAATGCCATCAATTGGTACTCGTATTACGTTCTTCAAATGGGTTGTTCGTGAAATGAATTGGTCAACGCGTCTCGCTGACCGCCCCGTTCACCGCACTGAAATCCGCCTTCGTTTCAGCAACGTCTTCCATGACACCGCTGCCCTGGCAGTCTCGATCGCTGCCTGTTTCGCCACAGTGTTCGCAGTTGGCGTGTTTGTAGTGGCCAGTAAGTCTCTCTCCACATCCGCAGGAATAGCCAACATGGCGAGCAGGAATTCCCATCACCAAGCTGTACGGCTCGACATCAGCGGTGACCACGGCACCAGCTGCAATCATGGAATAGCGTCCCAGTTCCAAACCGGGGCAAATCGTGGCATTGGCACCAATCGAACAGCCTTGTCGAACCGTGGTTCTGAGCAACCAGTTTTCTTTGGCTGAATACTTTTCCCGGGCCTGTTCCATGCGGGCCGAGCGGGGATAACGATCATTGGTAAAGGTCGCACGAGGCCCCACAAAGACATCGTCCTCAATCGTCACCCCTTCCCACAGCAGCACCTGATTCTTGATCGTGACACGATCGCCAACCTTCGCTCCTGACTCGATGAAAGCATGGTCGCCAATGTTGCATTGTGCACCCACTTGGGCTCCCGCCATCACATGCGCGAACGCCCAAACTGCGGTACCGGTGCCTAGACATTGCGGATCATCGACGAGAGCACGCGGATGAATCATCGCACCCCTCCGGAAACCGGCGTTCCGGTGGCCATTTCAATCGGAATGCCACCCATTTTAAGCGAGCGGTCTGCTGCATCGAGGACTTCCACAACTCGCAAGCCGTTCACTCCATCGGTGACGGGAACATCTCTTTCCGCAACGCAACGAATGAATTCCTGACACTCCGCTTTGAGCGGCTCACGCTCTTCAATGAAGGGGCTATAACTTCCACCACAGCGATAGGCCAATTGGAAATCGGCAAAATCGCCACTGGCGTTCTTTGGCTTGTCGATGCCCTTGTCAAAGACTTTGATTTTCTCCTGCTCCAGATCGTCGTAAACGACCATTCTTTTGTCGCCGACGACGGTCAACACGCGTTCTTTTCGCGGATCCAGCCAGCTAACGTGAACCATGCCGATCCGATTGCCCTCGAAGGTCATGGTCAGGTTGCAGACATCGTGAATCCCGGGTGTCAGCCGGTCGAACCCGGAACAGGCAACCGAAATCGGATTCTGTCCCAGCAGATACAACATCATCGAAATGTCATGAGGTGCAAGATCGTACAGAGCACTGACATCCTCTCGTACAGGACCGAGATTCAAGCGACGACTGCTGATGTAATTGATCGAACCCAATTCATCAGCTTCAATCATCTCTCGCAATTTGATGACCGGCGACGCGTGCAGGAACACATGCCCGACAAACAGAGTGCGATTACGCTGCTCTGCTACCTCGACCAATTCCCGACACTCGTTGACCGTTTTTGCCAGTGGCTTTTCCACAAAGACATGCAGATCATGCTGTAATGCTTTCAGTGCCAGTTGATGATGGCTCACAGTCGGAGTCGCGATCACAACCGCGTCAACGAGGTCCCGATCCAACAGAGCATCAAAATCCTCGATCGGGTAAACACCGGGATATCGATCCTTGATCCGCAACAGCTGGTCATAATTCTGATCGCATACCGCTGTAACCTTGCAGTTTTCGATGTCTGAAAAACATCTCACGAGATTAGGACCCCAATAACCAAGCCCAACTATTCCAATCCGAATCATGCCCGGAACCCTTGTTTGATCGATGACAAAACAATGCGAAACACTTATTCGTTCCGCTGAAAAACGAGTACCCCAATGGTTTTGACAAGAATCCGCAGGTCGGTGCCAAGTGAACGCTGCTCGACGTAGCGAAGATCCAACTCGATCATCTGGTCGAAACTCAGTCGATTCTTGCCGCTGACTTGCCACAAACCTGTCATCCCGGGCAAGACTTCAAAACGCCGCACCTGCCAGTCGTCGTAGTCCATCAATTGCAACAGGTCAGGCCTTGGCCCCACCAAACTCATGTTGCCCTGAAGCACGTTCAACAGCTGCGGCAGTTCATCCAGAGACAGCTGCCGCAAGAGTTTGCCGCCCGGAATCAGCTCGTCCTGGTACTTCGGTTTATGAGCCGGCCCATCCACGGAAACTTGTTCTGCAACGTACCGACGGTGCGTCTCCTCACGCGGCTGATGAGCCACCCGCATGGTGCGGAATTTGTAGATCGTGAAGGTTTCGCCGCCATACCCAACTCGCGGCTGCACAAAGAAGACTGGCCCCCCAGTTACACAACGGATGTACACCGCGATAACCGCAAGCAACGGACACAACAATGGCAGCAGAGTTACCGTCACCACCAAATCCAACCACCTTTTCCAAGGGGGCGTCTGACGAGGACACACAACTACAGGCGTCTCAATAACGGGGTTTCTTATGATCAACTGATGCTTGCTCCTCAGACATCCGCCTAAGTCACGACCAATGCTTGCACGCTATTGGCAGCCCCCCGCATCCACTTTCCTAGCTGCCAACCCAGCTTATGAGCGACAACTTAGGGTGAAAAAGCTGCAATGTATCGAATTGTAGATCGACTCTATAAAATTGTAGATCGACTTATTAATAGAGCAAGCACAATCAACACAATTATTACAATTAATACCCATTTAACGATAGCAAGGCATCTTTTCATTGCTTTTGTCCTCCCGGGAATTGATCGTGTCCTATGCTGCCGACCCGTATTTCCTTTGCCCCACAATCTGCCCGATATAAGTCACTCTGGCCTCCGTTACGTTAGCGACACTGATCCCAGTACGTTAGCGACACTGATCCCAGCGTTAACGGAATGCCGGGATGCCGGAAAATCAAAACAGAGGCATTCTGCGAGCATCCCCGTGCAGAAAGACGAATCAGCTGCCACAACTTGAACCAGCCAAGCCAAGCCACGATCCGTTAACCCCGCCCTGCCGATGGAAAGCTGAGTTCCTCGACTCACGGTCCGGCGATAACTAACGTATGGAATGTCGATTGAGTCCAAGACGCTTGAAAGCCTGCTGCCTGCCAGACCCACGGGAATCGGCAGCCCAGTGTCCAGAGGTGTGACGTCCAGAGTTGTGACGACGCAGCAGCCACGGGGTTGAGTCGGACCTCGCAAAAATCGCGTAGAATCTTGAAATCCCTTTCCCCACTGCCTCCATTCCATGGTTTCTGGATGATCTCCCGTCGTGCTGCACTGAAAAGTTCGCTGTCGTTTGCGGGCGCCGCATTTTTTCTGTCTCGCCACCCTAAAGCAATCGGGTTCACAAGTCCCAATGCTCGACCTCGCATCGGTGTGGTTGGATCCGGCAGTCGGTGGTATATCCGCGCAACGGGTATCAATGCGGACTACGGTTCAGCTCCGCAGATGCGTCGTTATGGCGACTACGTTGCCGTCTGTGATGTTGACTCACGTCGTCGCGACATGGCATCAAAAATCGTCAAGGATTGGACCGGCAACGCTCCCAGCACAATGCTGGATTATCGCAAGCTCCTTGATGACGACTCGATTGACATTGTGCACATCTCAACGCCTGATCACTGGCACGCCAAAATAGCGATCGAGGCAATGTTGGCTGGCAAGGATGTTTACTGCGAGAAGCCGATGACGCTGACCATCGAAGAAGGACGCCAGATCTGCGATGTATGTAAACGCACAGGTCGAGTCGTCCAGATAGGCACACAACAAAGAAGTGGTCGGCAGTTCCTGCAGGCCATTGCATTGATCCGCGCGGGTCGCCTTGGCGAGATAAAAAAAGCGACCTGCAGTATCGGTGGTGCTCCTACAAGTCCGGCACTTCCAGCGACCACACCACCGCCAGAGCTTGACTGGAACCGGTGGCTGGGGCCAGCCCCGAAAACCGAGTACCACTACTTGGCGGGCAATTACGGAGAGACCAAGAGTTGGTCCCGCTGCCATTACGAGTTTCGATGGTGGTACGAGTACTCAGGTGGAAAACTCACCGATTGGGGTGCCCATCATGTCGATATCGCAACTTGGGGCCTCGGCAAAACAGAGACGGGACCTGTGTCAGTGAATCCAGTGATGGTCAAG
>JAPKCI010000455.1 GCA_028823035.1 Rubripirellula sp. | reverse complement strand
CGCAGAATTCAAAAACCAGTTCCGGCCGTCGACTCGCCTTTGCGCGGTGGATCACTGATCGGAACAATCCGCTAGCGGCACGAATTCTCGTCAATCACATCTGGCTGCGCCACTTTGACGCGCCACTTGTGGAACGCACTTTCGATTTCGGATTACGTTCTGAGAAACCGCGGCACGTAGCGCTGCTCGATTGGCTGGCTGTACAGTTTATGGAAGACGACTGGAGCCTGAAGAAACTTCACAAGCGGATCGTCATGTCTGGCATCTATCGAATGAGCTCTGCGACGGGAGAAGCATCGGCAGCGACGCTGCTGGCCGATCCAGACAACCACACGCTGTGGCGAATGAACGCTCGCCGGATGGAAGCCGAAGTCGTACGGGATAGCGTGCTGTCGCTGGGTGGCAGTCTGGATCTGGCAATGGGTGGCCCGCCCATCGAGCATACGCAAGGGCAAATATCACTCCGCCGGAGCCTCTACTTCCGACAGGACAAAGAACGGCAGATGACGTTTCTCAGCGTGTTCGACGGAGCGAAGGTCAACGAGTGCTACCAGCGAAAATCAACGGTCGCTCCGCAACAGGCTCTCGCGATGTTCAATAGCCAGATAGCCGCCGGACAGGTGCAAAAGATTGCGGAAACTTACCAGACACTTAACGGCAGTGAGTTAGTCAAAGCTTTATTCGAACATATACTCGGTCGCGAGCCTACTCCGGAAGAACAGATCGAGTGCACTCAGTTTCTCACGGAGTTCGCAGGCAACGCGAAGGCTCGACGTCAGCTCGCGTTGGTACTGCTGAACCACAACGACTTTATCACGATTCGATGATGTAGATCCAGAACCCACGGAAATTATCATGAACAATCTCGCAAAACCCCGACGACAATTCCTCTCCGACATGGGAACCGGAGTCGCCTCGCTGGCTCTAGGATCAATGCTGCAGCAGGATGGCTTTGGTGCCGAGTCTGGCTGGACTCCGCCTGATGGCCTCGCCCATTTCGCTCCGAAAGCTAAAAGCGTAATCTGGCTATTCATGGCTGGCGGCGTTAGTCACGTCGAGACGTTCGATCCAAAGCCCGAACTGACAAAACATGGCGGCAAAACAATTCCCACCACCCCGTTCGCCAGCGTGCTTGAATCGCCCTATATCAAGAATCGTATCGAACTGGTGAAGGGCGACGCCAATGGGAAGATTTACGACAAACTGTATCCGCTACAGGTCGGTTATCGCAAACACGGCGAAAGTGGTATCGAGGTCAGCGATTGGCTGCCGCACCTTTCCGAGTGCGTTGACGACATGTCGATCGTTCGCTCGATGTGGACGACGGCCAGCAATCACGACGCTCAGCTTCAGTTTCACACGGGACGAAACCGTTTCGATGGATTCTTCCCCACGATCGGAGCCTGGACGCACTATGGTCTCGGTTCGCTGAACGACAACCTGCCACAGTTTGTCGTCTTGGGGAACAAGATCGGAGACTGCTGCGGTGGCAAAGGAACGGAAGGAGCCGACTATCTCGGCCCCGAACACGACGGAGTCACCCTGTCGGTCGACCCCAAGAACCCGTTGCCCTTTGCGATTCCTGTCCAAGGTGCTGGCTCGATTGAGCGTTTAAAAGCGCAACAACTGCTCGGCCGGCTCAATCGTTTGACAGCTGACGAGAACCCGGACGATGCGGCATTGGCGGCTCGGATCAAGTCGTACGAACTGGCGTTTCGAATGCAGACAGCGGTTCCGGACGTCGTGAACTCAGCGAACGAGACGGCGGCAACGCACAAGCTCTACGGCACAACAAGTGGTCCGACGCAGTCATTCGGAAGACTGTGCCTGACCGCGCGGCGACTGGTCGAACGCGGCGTGCGGTTTGTACAGATTTACCATGGCGGTGGCGGAGCAGGGGCTTGGGATGCTCACAGCAATCTGCAAACAAATCATGCGAAAAACTGCCAGCAGATCGATCAACCCATCGCGGGTCTCCTGAAAGACCTCAAGCAGCGAGGCCTCCTCGACGAAACGCTCGTGGTCTGGGGCTCGGAATTCGGACGGACTCCCGGTGGGCAAGGTTCGAACGGGCGAGGTCACCACAACTACGGATTTTCCGTCTGGATGGCTGGAGGCGGAATCAAAGGCGGAACTGTCCACGGAGCCACCGACGAACTCGGTTTCCACGCCGTTGAGGATCGCCACTATGTCACCGATATTCACGCTACCGTCATGAAGCAGCTCGGCCTCGATCCGCGCCGTCTCAGCGTCCCCGGCCGGAAGCGACTGGAAATCGACTATGGTCACCCAATTGAAGAAATCATCTCATAGTGCCTACCCACGCGTCCCTCTTGTTTCAGGCAGATCCGCTTCTTGGGAACTCGCCTAGACCAATGTCACCAAGGCTGGCTATCAATCACAAAATAACTAAAAGCTACGAGTCTCGGCCATTCGTGTTCATTCGTGGTTGAAATCTACCTCCTCCACTGGCACAATGAAGCAAAAGCCACGCCTGCCTGTAAATACTTTCAAAGGATTTCTATCCCATGCCAAATTCACAAGCCACCACTCGACGCCGGTTTCTACAAACCTCGACGGCGACAGCCGCCGCTGGCTTACTACTGCCTTCACCAGACACCACACTCGCTCGTGAATCCGCTAACGACCGTCCCGTCTTTGCAACAATCGGCCTGCGAAACCAAGGCTGGAGTATCACACAAAAAACACTGAAGTTCGCAGACTTCGCTGCGCTCGCCGATGTCGATTCAAAAGTCTTAGGCACCAACGCTGAAAGAATTCAACAACGACAAGGTAAACGCCCCGATACCTATAAAGACTATCGCAAAATCCTTGAACGCAAAGATATTGATGCGGTGATGATCGCCACACCCGATCACTGGCACACTAAAGTCGCGGTCGAAGCCCTGTACGCCGGTAAAGATGTCTACTGTGAAAAACCACTCACACTGACCATTGCCGAAGGTAAACTGATTGAAAAGGTCGTCAAGGAAACCGGACGAGTCTTCCAAGTCGGGACGATGCAACGTACCGAATCCGGACAACGCTTCTTGCAAGCAATTGCTTTAGTACGTGCAGGACGTATCGGTACAGTACGAAAGATTACCTGTGGAATTGGTGGCTTTGCACCTTCACCGAAAATACCTGTGGCTCCCGTACC
>JAPKCI010000155.1 GCA_028823035.1 Rubripirellula sp. | reverse complement strand
CTTTGGCTCGTTCCGCTTTGGCTCGTTCCGCTTTGGCTCGTTCCGCTTTGGCTCGGGCCACATTTTCAAACATCTCCTCAATCGACTGCGTTGCCGCTTTCTCGTCGCCCAAACGCCCTGTTCCAGCCTGGCCCTCACCACGACCCTGTCCCTCACCAGGACCCTGCCCCTCACCAGGACCCTGTCCCTCACCAGGACCCTGTCCCTCGCCACGACCCTGGCCCCAAGCAAGTATCTGGACTGAGCAAAATGCCGTCACCACGGCGATCGAATAAACACTCAAACGAATACTGCGTGATTTACTTGACATACTTCACCCTGTCTGCCGTTTCCGATGGAACTTCCCTGCCCGCCGCACGCGTATTATACGCCAGCGTTGTGTTGAACAAACCATCAATTATGGCCGCAACCCTATCGACTGTCTTCGATACGATCGAGCGCGATTTGCATGACAAAACCTGCGGCTTCGCGTTGCCTCGCCCCCCGTTCTACGGCCTGAAGCTCATGCCGAACCACCTCTGATTCGAAAATTCGCTTCTCCAGTCGCATACCAACACCGACAAAGACCAAACCATCAAATCCTTGTGGTGCGTTCGGTCCCAGATGTCCAGTAATCGACAGGGCGAGATCCGCCTCAGGCGTTTTCTCAAGCACACCCGTCGCCATTTGCTGGGCGACTTCACGACTGACAGCGGTATGCAGATCGATCTCCGACGCACTGACTCCCAACCAAGCAACCTTCGTATTGCATCGGTAAGTGACGGCGGAGCCACAAAGCCATTCAGAAATCCCTGGTACCCCAGCAAGAACAGCAGATACAAGCCCACCTGTGCAGCTCTCAGCGAAGACGATTTTCAAACGTCTCCGAGAAAGTTCATTCGCCAAGGCATGTGCGATTTTCTCAGTCATCAGCCTTCCTTGAAACTCGCAAACAAATATTGATACTCAGGCACCCAGTCAAGGATCCAGCGACTTGATCCAGGCGTTTCGAAATTGGACCAGACTGGAAGCTGGGCGCAACTTGCCATTCCATTTTGCCGCATTGCCATCCTTGTCCGGCCCGCCGTGATGCTGCAATACAATCGGCCCTCTCTCTGGAATGCCAGGCAATTGTGCATTCTCAAGCACCATGTGATCGTTCAGATAGACCGTCACACGATCCTTGACGAGGATGATGACAAATCGATTCCATTCGCCAACAGGGTTATCGGCATTGATTCGCGGTGTAACGGCTGCGCGAATCTCCGGAGGCGTGGAGTCTCGATGTCGCAATCCGTACACCTCGCCCGAACCAACAGGCCAGCACCAAATATTCAGTTGAGCCTGCGGGAATCCTCGCAGAAATATTCCCGAATCCGCATTTGGTGTTTTGATGGTTATTTTTTTCCCTGCAGCATCTTTCAAATAACTGCCATCACTCAGCACAACCGGCATATCGTAGAAACCGCTCGTTTCTTTGATGCGCCAGTCAATCTTCAAAATGAAGTCGCCATACACTTCGCGAGTTTTCAAGTTTTTATCGCCCGCTGCCTCACTCCGCGAATCGTAGTCGATCACACCGTCTAATACTTTCCAGTGACCACCATCACCCTCTGGGATGACCCACTTACTCAGGTCTTTTCCGTTGAACAGTGAGGTGTAACCATCCTCAACCTCTCCTTGTGCGTGCACCGTCAGACCGTCCACTAAAAACGCAAACGTACCGATCAACAAACAGAGCAATTTCAGATTCAATTTCATAATTAACCACATTGTGCGAACCATGCGTTCCCAGACAAAATCCAGAACCACATTAAAAACGGATACCTTCGCCAAATTATAACCACCGCGCAGCCCCAGACACGAAATACCCGGTGACTTGTGGAGTACTTTCCACGCACCTCTCGCAAACCGGCGTCAGGAGGCAGCCGGGGTTCCGCAGATCCTTGGCATGAAACCATGCCAAGGGAACCATGCGACAGTCGTTACCCACACCCACGGCACAATAAAAAACGCCAGTGCCCAGTGCAACGGAATTCCCAAGACCCTAGCGTCGACGCATGTCACAAGTCACGCCACCAGCGGCCCACAAGTAAGCTTGCTCGGTATAATCGGCAACCATACGTTGGCTGCTGAATCGCCACGCAAGCGTACTAATGCTATGCATCATGCGATTGATCCAAGCTTTGGGTAAACCATCCGCATCCCGGTCATAGAAACACGGGATCACTTGCTGCTCAAGCGTCTCGTATAAGGCGATGGCATCGCGTTTATCGGTAACAGCATCATCTACATGGCTACGTCCCTGGCCAATTGCAAAGCCGTTCACGCCGTTGTACGCCTCTCCCCACCAACCATCGAGAATACTGCAGTTCAAACCTCCATTTAGCACCACTTTTTGCCCGCTGGTGCCCGAGGCTTCAAGTGGCCGCCTGGGATTGTTCAACCAGACATCGACTCCCTGTATCAAGTGCCGGCAAACGTTGATGTCGTAGTCCTCGACAAAAGCAACGCGACCTGCAAACCGAGGATCATGCCTCAGATTTGCAATTTCCTGTATGAAGCGTTTCCCGGGCTCATCTTTCGGATGCGATTTTCCGGCATAAATCAACTGCACTGGTCGCTCCGTGCTCTGCATTAAAGCGGAGATCCGATCAATCTCGCTGAACAGCAGATTGGCTCGCTTGTAGGTTGCAAAGCGTCGACCGAAGCCGATGGTCAGCACACGCGGGTCAAGCACACGGCGGGCGGTTTCCACTGCGTCATCGTTCTCTCCTCGACGCCGGCATTGCCGACTGACACGGCGGCGCACAAATGACAATAAATTGTTTTTCAGAGCATTGTGAGTTTCCCAGAGTTCGCCGGGATCGACACTGTGAATACACTGCCAGACTTTGCGGTCCTGAATGCGGCTTTTCCAGTCAGCAGGAAAGTGTTTGTCGTACAACAATGCCATTTGGCCAGCCAGCCAACTCGGCACATGCACCCCATTGGTAATGTGACCGATTGGAACCTCATCTTCCTCTCGTCCTGGCCAGTTGTGCGCCCACATGCGTCGAGAAACAACGCCATGCAAGTTGCTGACAGCATTGGTATAGCGGCTCATGTTGAAGCCTATCACCGTCATGCAGAATGACTCGGACTGATCCTCTGCATCGACACGCCCAAAGGACATCAATTCCTTCTCGGAGATCCCCAGTGAATCACGAAGCGGTCCGAGATGCTCCTCGACCAACTCAGGAGGAAAACGGTCATGCCCAGCAGGTACAGGCGTGTGAGTGGTAAAACAGGTCATGCGCGCCGCTTGATGATTCGCTTCGGCAAACGACATTCCGTCTTCGTGCATCAAGTACTGAATGACCTGCAAAGGGCCAAAAGCGGAGTGTCCCTCATTGAGGTGATAAGCACCTGGATCAATCCCCAATGCGTGCAGTGCCTTGACGCCCCCCACGCCGAGCACCAATTCCTGCCGAATACGTGTCCGCTGGTCACCGCCATAAAGACGACTAGTCAATTCGCGGTCTTCCGGCTTATTTCCTTCGACATTGCAGTCGAGCAAATAAAGCCTGACTCGACCGACGTGCATTTGCCAAACTTTTGCGAGCAACTGGCCATTTCTAGTATCAATCGAAATGGTGATCGAATCGCCGTTGGCATCGACGGCGGGCTTCATCGGCAAATCGTCGATTCGTGTTTCCAGATAATCCTCGCCCTGATAGCCGTCATCATCCAAGTGCTGACGAAAATAGCCGTGTGAATAATAAAGCCCCACACCAACCAGTGGCACACCAAGCCCCGACGCGCTCTTGATGTGGTCCCCCGACAAAACGCCGAGCCCTCCGCTGTAAATTGGAACGGATTCATGAATGCCGAATTCCGCCGAAAAATAGGCAACCGGCTTTGCTCCCAAGACACCCGCGTTCGTCGATGCCCAGATGTGTGTGTCGGCAAGATATTCCTGCAACCGGCGATAGGCATAATTGATCCGACTGTGCAGCACCAGTTCACTGGCCCGCTCAGCGAGTTGCTCGGGCGTCATCTCACGCAACAATGCCACCGGGTTGTGATCGATTTGCCGCCAACGAATAGGATCGATATCTCGAAACAACTGGTCACACTCTGGATGCCAGCTCCACCAAAGATTATTCGCCAAGGCCCACAACTTTCCGTACAAGTCATCTGCATGATGCTCGTCGTGATCGGGCTGCAACAACGGTGAAGTTGGCGAAACATTTGGCGGTAATTCAGTCTGGTTCATGGGAACTCGCTGGTGATGAATTATCTGCTAAAAACTATCGGATGCCAAAAAAGGCGTGACATTTGGCAAGCTCTATGATTCACTCTCGCAAACAAAAGGTTCACTCTGGTGAAAATAGGCTAACCTGCGATGATAGTGGAGACCTATCCCGGCTGATATACCGGGGTGGCACGAGCACCGCACCGCAAAGATAACGTGATTTATGTTTTGTGGGACCACACACTTCATGCAATTTCGAACACCGCAACCTAAAGCGTGACCATGCAGCAACCCGCGCCCGTCCTGAGCCCGGACGCCAATTCGATGGATGACCTTTGTGCGCAGTTATCGGCACGAGCCGACCAAGTCTCCGACATCGCAGACTGGCCCGCCGAATCACTGCGGCTTTGCGGAGCCAGTGGCGTCTATCGCTGGTTTCTCTCGGAAGACATGGGAGGGTACGGCTGGTCTGCCACAGATCAGATCCGGGGATACCTGCGTCTGGCACAATCCGACCTGAACACCACGTTCGTGATCACACAATACATGGGCGCCCTCCGCAGGATCGCCGCCAGTGGCAATCAGGTAGTGATTGGTGATTGGCTTGAACAGTTGGCCAGTGGCGAGCGTTTCGGCACCGTGGGGATCAGTCACCTGACAACCAGTCGTCGCCACTTGAATCGCCCCGTGCTAAGAGCAGAAGTGTCAGGCGACGGATACACTCTCGACGGTATGTCACCTTGGGTCACGGGAGCGCCACATGCGGACCTGTACGTGACCGGTGCGACCCTGCCTGATTCTCAGCAGATCCTGCTGGCTGTGCCTTCAGCACTTGATGGCATTGAAGCGGGTCCCGGTAACGATCTCGTTGCCTTGTCCGCCAGTTGCACCGACCAGGTAACTTTTCGCCGCGTGCACGTTGATCACTCCATGTTGCTGAGTGGCCCGAGCGAACATGTCCTGCAGGCAGCAGAAGGAGTTCGCACGGGTGGGTTACAGACATCAACTCTGGCGATTGGACTCGCTCGGGCTGCGGTCACCTATCTGGCAGACGAAGCATCTCGCAGAGACGATTTGCAGGAGGCCTCAACCGAGCTTTGCCGCGAAGTGGATGCTTTAGAAAAACGTCTTTTGCATGCCTCAGTGGGCGACACAGACTGCGATGCCTCGGAGATTCGCGGTGCCGCAAATCGGTTAGCCCTGCGAACGACCCAAGCCGCCCTAACCGCCGCCAAGGGTTCGGGCTTTGTCAAAGGCCATCCGGTAGGCCGCTGGTGCCGCGAAGCACTCTTTTTTCTCGTCTGGAGTTGCCCTCAACCGATCGCCCAAGCCCACCTGTGCGAATTTGCATTTGGGCCTCATTAATTCCGCAAGGCGATTCGCGCCGCACCCTTTTCACTGATTGCGAGAGCGAGCCAACCGTCCCGCAATTCGAACTGGCTAACCATCAGGCCCGCACCCGCAGGGCTCTCGGTCAACCGTGGCAAGGTCATTGGGATCGCACGATTTGCCGACAAGACCTTGTTGAAGATCGCACGCACAGGCAAACGCTCTCGCATCGCCATTCTCGGCCCACTGATCCGCAAGTGTCCATCTCGCACGAGCCGAGCGTGAATGCCATCCATTTCGGGACGATAAGCTGCCCGAACGATGAATTGGGTCAATTCCATCCCTTCCTTGCGAGTCAGTTTCAGCACTCGAAGCGTCAGCCACAGGATTCCGTCTTCGATCTCAACCGTCATGGGTCTGGTCCGGGCAAACTGCACGGTCACATCATCAGGGATGTCCTCGGGTATGATCAAGTCACTTTGACCAAAGGTTGAGGCGGTCTTTTTGATCAGTTCGCTAATGCCGATCGGCTGTTCACCCGGAATGAGCTGTTCGAGAGTGTTATTCAATGCTGACTGGTGCAGTTGCACGCTCATCAAACTGTCACTTAAGGCTCTCGGCCTTGGCGTGAATGCACCCAATTGCCAATCCCCCGCCACACGGTAGCGTGCCGCAATGCGTCGATCCGTCGTTTGCATGTCAGTCACCTGAGGATCCAACTGCAAGCGTCCCAAAGGCCCAAGCACCATCTCACTCATCTTTGCAGAGGCCTGATTGACGCGTTGATTCAGCTGAGCGTCGATCTCTGTTTCGATTCGCACACGTGCCTCCCGATTACCAAGCCGATTAGCCTGCGGCGCCATGCTCTGATAACGGTCCTCAGCAATCGATCGGACTAACATGCCCACCAAAGGCCAGTCGTCGTACTCCGTATCAATCCCTCGGAGCCGGGTTTTACCGGAAACCACAGCGTCTGCCTCACCAACGTACACGCCCTTGGCGGTGACTTCGAGGTGGCTCGCTGCGTCAAACTTGGCCGCGCCTGCGGTACGCACCGACACAACACCCTGCTTGCCGACCGAATCCGTTTTTACTCGACCGGTCGTTTTCAAATTGAGTGACCAACTATCCGCAGATGGCTGCAACTCAAGATCAAAGCCGCTTTCAATTTGGCTTGTGCCCTTGACCCGAGTTCCCATCATCCGTGTGTTGACGGCCACCGAATGTGGCTCGATAGCCGGCATCATTCTTTCCATCAGCTCCTCGGAAATCGCAAATCGCACATTGGCATTGCGATAATGAGTGTTGATCTCATCAGCAACCCTCACTGCCGCGGGACTCTCAGCAAACCGTAGCGACTGGAAAGCGGCAGCAATGTCAACGGCTGCCAAATCAATCGTGTTCGCTTCCTGACGCTCAATCTGACTCATCAAATTTGCATAATCAATTGCCTTACGTGCCCAAGGCCGAATCACTGACACCAACTGCTGTATCGATTCGCGTTTCAGCCACTTGGATTGCTCCGCATCAAGGCGATGCCACTCAAGACGTGACAACACTCGCTGTGACACGATTGCACGCTGTTCCATGTCTTCACTACGAGCCGCCTCCGTCACCTCCTCGAGCAACAGATAATCATCCCATCCGACAGTGTCTCCGGTAGCAGCAAGATCCGATCGGACGCTCTCAATGGCAGTGCCAATCGAATCGTCTTCACCTGCTGAGTCGCCGACCCACCTAGCGTCATTGAAATGACAAAGTTCCCAAACGGGTTGCCAGACTGCCGTCCGCCGTGACATGGCAAACGTCGTTCGCAACCACTGAACCTGTTGCTCTCGATCATCAAGCATCTCAGCTTGCTTCCGTCCGTCATCGGCAAGGGCATCAAGCAACTCAATAATCTCGCCTGCACGCTTATCACCCAGTCTCGGCAAGCCATGCAATTCCACCAACAGACGCTGCACCGTATTCGACCAGTCGACCACCGTCAGCTCAATGCCATCCACCGACACAAACCTGCGTTTCTGCTGCGTATCGGGCATCCCAGCCAACGACGACAACTGCTTCAATTGCACAGCCAGTTGCTTCGCCTCAGGCCAGCCCGCCAAATGACTGACACTGGCAACTCGCAATTCCGCTGCTTTCCTTGAAACCGTTTGTGCGACCTGCGGAATCGCCGCATCACCCTCGACTGAAAGCAGACCAACCACCGCTACGACGGGTTGCTCGGTTTGTACTAAACCTGCATCCTCTGCAGAACCACCAACCTCCATCTGGTTCCACGCGAACGCTATCTGTAGCCTCTCCGACTCTCGAGTCATCGCCACCAAGATTTCCAAGAACGAATCGCCCAGATTTCCCAGCCCCACTCGTACCACACGCGTCAAACCAGACCAGTATTCTTCCTGATCGGTGCGAGTCGATGCACTGCGGCCAAGATCACGCCGACCAAGTCCTTCGTTTGACTCGGGCAAGACCGATGCCGGCTCAGAGTCCGCGGTGGCGGCGAGATCCATATGCGTCTCCCAAAACGTCGGTTGCATCGGACCCACCAGCCATGAGGATCTACCTTGCAGGCCCATCTGATCGCCGTGAATCAACCCGGCATCAGTATCCTGATCTGACGTATCCTGATCTGACGTGTCCGGATCTGACGTGTCCGGATTTGACGTGTCCGGATTTGACGAATGGCCCACTGACAAATGGCCCACTGACAAATGGCCCACTGACAAATGGCCCACTGACAAATCCGATGACCGGGGGTACGAACGGCCTGCTGCTACCTTGAAATCAAGGCCGGCCAATTCCTTCTCGACCACTCGTATCGGAGCCTTTAGTACAGTCCTTGCAGCGGCAATGACTGGCTTCGCCTTTTGCCGATCTGCCTCTTCGAATGCCTGCGTCGCACCAAATGCTTCCGCGATTCGCAACGGCAGTTTCATGACCCTCGCAGCATGCTCACGATGATCAGCCTGATCGAACTCGAGTTGAGGGATCACGACATCCGTTTCAAGAACGGCTGCAACCTTTTGCTCAACGTTGACCTGCGTGGTTGCAGGTGGCACCACCCTGTCCGTTTCGTCACCCATCGGAAACCACGACACAGCCAGCATTGTGGCTGATGCGGCGGCGGGCCACTTGATCAAAGATCGATTGACTTCCTTGTGCATCCCTTCGCTCTTCCATCCATCGGAGATAACGGCCTGAACTTCAAACGCTCATCGGTCCACCCGATTTCTCATCGGCCGCTATGGGATGGATCGACAAGCATCAGGCCGCCAGTGCAATCTCGCCGGCCAGCTTCTCCCAAGCCACAATGGTTGCGTCATCCAGAGAATTAATAAAACCGGGAAAACCCCCCTTAACCGGTTCCGAATCGGCCTGCGACCATGGCCGTTTGCGAACCGCAAGCGACCCAACCAATGAGGCTTCACACGGCGAAACAGTCTGAAACACTTCAAAACTGCCCCACCCAGCATCGAATTCTGCTAGTGACTCAAGAATTGGGATTCGCTAATCTAAAAGCATGAATTCAACGAGACTCGGAAAAATCTTCGTGAGCGGACATCGCGGCATGGTCGGCTCCGCTATGTGCCGCCGATTAGCTGCCAGTCGTTGTGAAATACTGACAGCGTCCAGACAGACACTTGACCTGACCCAAGCCAACGCTACCAACGATTATTTTGCCGATCAGCGTCCTGACACGGTTATCTTCGCGTCGGCAAAAGTCGGCGGGATACTCGCCAATGCGACCTTTCCAGTTGAGTTCTTGACTGACAACCTAATGATGGCTGTGAACACCATCAACGCAGCTTATCGGCATGGTGTCGAGAGATTCCTGTTTCTCGGCAGCACCTGTATCTATCCCCGCGATTGTGAGCAACCAATCAAAGAAGGCTCGCTACTGTCAGGGCCGCTTGAATCAACCAACGAGGCTTATGCGTTGGCAAAGATTGCCGGTCTGAAGTTGTGCCAATATTACCGCCGCCAACACGGCGTGATGTTCCACAGCGCAATGCCGACCAACCTGTATGGTCCCGGCGACAACTACCACCCTGACCACAGTCACGTCATGCCTGCCTTGATCCGGCGATTTCACGAGGCAAAACAAGCCGGAAAATCATCCGTTCAACTTTGGGGAACCGGAACACCTCGTAGAGAGTTCCTGCACGTGGACGACCTTGCCGATGCAATCGTGCATCTGCTATCCCTTGAATCACCACCTGACTGGGTGAACGTTGGCACTGGTACAGATATCACAATCCTTGAACTGGCTCAACTCGTGGCTAAAACAGTTGGCTACGAGGGCGAGATTCAAACAGATCCTTCCCGTCCAGACGGAACACCGGTCAAATGCACCGACGTCACCCTTCTCAATGAAAGTGGATGGAAGCATAAAATTGATCTCACAAAAGGCCTCAAGCATACCTACGAAGCCTTCCTTGAGGAGACACTTGCGGGCAGACTGCGATCCGCCTAAGCACTCATCCAACGACCAAACCACTGTTAACTCCAGCACCTAACCTCGACCAACAACCAGACTCATGGCCAAATCAGCATTCATCACTGGCATCACCGGTCAAGACGGCAGTTACCTCGCAGAACTGCTCTTGGAAAAGGATTACGAAGTACACGGACTCGTTCGACGAAGCAGCACCTTTTCAACTGAACGAATCGAACATATCTATAGCGACATCCACGACGAAGGCAATCTCCGACTGCACTACGGGGACCTGACCGACGGCCAATCTTTGACAAATCTCGTACTCGAGATTGAGCCTGATGAAATCTATAACCTCGGTGCTCAAAGCCACGTGCGGGTTTCCTATGACCAGCCGGTTTACACTTTGGAGACTGTTGGCGTTGGAGCATTGAACGTGCTTGAAGCTGCCCGTCTCCTCAATCGGCGTAAACATGTCCGAGTCTATCAGGCCAGCAGCAGCGAAATGTTTGGCGACGTGCTCGAAACACCTCAAAAAGAGACGACTCCTTTCAATCCACAGTCCCCCTATGCCTGTGCCAAAGTCTTCGCGTTTCACCAAACTGTCAATTATCGCCGTAGCTATGACATGCACGCCAGCAATGGAATACTGTTCAACCATGAATCAGAACGTCGCGGGGAAACCTTTGTGACCCGCAAAATCACACGGGCAGCCGGACGTATCAAAGTAGGTCTGCAAAGCAAACTGTTCTTGGGAAATCTAGACGCCAAACGTGACTGGGGATACGCCAAGGATTACGTCGAGGGAATGTGGCGGATTCTTCAACACGAAGAGGCCGATGACTTCGTACTTGCCACCGGACGAACCGAGTCTGTCCGCGACTTCTGTCGCCTGACCTTTGAACAACTCGATTTGAATCACGAGGATTACGTCGAAATCGATCCCCGTTATTTTCGCCCCGCCGAAGTTGACTTGCTGCTGGGTGACCCATCCAAGGCAAAAGAAAAACTGGGATGGACAGCCTCAACCAATCTGGAAGAACTCGCCAGAATCATGACGCAACACGACTTTGAGCTGGCTCAGCGAGAAGCACACGCCAAGAATTTCGTTCCTGGCTGAAGCCCCGTCACCCGCTGGAATGAACAGAAAATGACACGGTAATAACCGATGTCGCGGCAATTCACGCGGCTCGGCGTCTGCAACCATTCAGCAGCAATTCCTTTTTTCATGCCCTCGTGGGCTACCTTGTCACGTAAAGCACACTGGCGGCTACCTTTGGAATCGCCCAAAACGGCAGCCCCGTCAGACAACCTGACCTCGGCGGTTTCCCCACACCGCACCCTCGACGAAGCTGGCGTCAGAGGCCAAAATACAGTACTGACTTGCAACGTAACCAACATTGATAGCCCGAACTCCGGAACCGAAATGGGAAAGAAGAAAGCGTCCACGTTTGAGCATGTCGAACCGATCGGCGATCGTGTGCTCGTACGCAAAGACGAACCGAAACGCGAAACACGCGGCGGTATCGCTCTCCCCGACGCTGCCGAGATCCCAACGATCACGGGTAGAATTGTCACTATCAGTACCGTGGTCGCAAACGACGAAGAACTTCCGCTAAGGCAGTACGACAAGATCCTGTTCCACCCAAAAAATGCGATCCCGGTGGATTTGGAACACGACAATCAGCTGTTTGTCGTTCCTGTTGACGACATTGTTGCTGTGTTTCGGAGAAGCGAGCAGGAGTAGAATCTGTCCCGGCTCAGCGCAGACCCTCGTCCAAGCGCAGACCCTCGTCCAAGCGCAGACCCTCGTCCACACGAGGTGTAACCAATGCTTGGCCACCGACTGTGCCGCACGTAACCCGACTGTGCCGCACGTGATTCTATCGCAGGCAGCACGTGATGCTGACTGCGAACGACACCGACAACCTAAGCGTTCGCTGGCTAAGCGTTCGCTGGCTAAGCGTTCGCTGGCTAAGCGTTCGCTGCCCGCTCATGGGAAGCCCCTGATTGGCGGCTTTCCTAAATTCCAGTGCCGCGATGTCATCTCGGCACTCAATACATAAATCAACGGGGACCGGTTCGTGCTTCAGCTCTTAAGCTTGTAGCACATCAGTTTTCCCTGCTCTCGCAAATAGAGTTTACCGTTAGCAATCGTGGGGTGAGCCCAAGTCTTACCTTCTTGGTAAACAGGTTCAAAGGTTCCGATCACGCGAAATTCACTGGGAGTCGCTTCTGCAAGAATGACCGTTCCACTTTGGCGTCTTAGAATGATGTGGCCGTCTGCGTAAATCAGGCTAGTCTCACCACTGCCAGCACCCCGTTCAGGACCCCAAGCAATCTCACCAGTCTTCATATTGACGCAAATGGGCAAACCATTACCGTTCCCGTGCCCAGCGTAGATGTGACCGTCAACAAGCGTCATTCCCCCATGCTTGTTCTGGAACTGTCTTTCATTAAGCCAATAAACCTCGTCAGCTTTGACGCCGCCCGCATCAGCAACCAACTTCAGTAATGCAGAACCTGTCCCGTACCCAGTGCTAGTAAAGACATAGTCACCATCAACGAGCGATGTGGGTATGTTGGCAGTGCCGTTGGAAACACGCTCATAGCGCCACAGGAATTCACCATCCTGAGCACGAATACCCACCAAGCCTCGCCCAACCAGTTGAATGTATTGCTTGACTCCCGCTCCATGACTCACCACCAGAGAAGCGTAACCTGCACCATCTCTGAGTCCCTTTCCATTGACACCATCTTCGTCACCGTACTCGGGCAACCTACATGCCCAAACCTCTTTTCCGGAGTTTTTATTGAGGGCAACAACCATTCCATCTTTTCCACCCGGCGTGCAGACCACCAAATCACCATCAACCAGTGGCGACTCACTGAATCCCCAGCCGCTCATCATTTTCCCACCCCAGTCTGCGAAACTGCGACTCCACACCTTGGCTCCATCGGCACGATTTAAACAGACGATGTTGCCATCACTCGAAACCATGTAGAGCCGATCTCCATCAATGGTTGGTGTCGTCCGACTACCACCGTAACCATGCTTCGGGACTTGATCGGTGATCGCTGCTTTCCAGACGACCTTACCGCTGTTGGCATCGATCGCAATCGCTGACTGATTCTCAGCAAAGTTGCCCGTGGTATAAATACGATCACCCGCAACGGTGACGCTCGCGTATCCGGCCCCCAGGCCTTCGGCCATCCACTCCAAAGGCGGCCCATCCTCTTTCCACTGCGTGAACAAACCAGTTTCGCTCGACAGATTGGCCCGATTTCCCCCCCGCCATTGCAACCAGTCTTCGGCTTTCAGAAGGCCAGCGTGAAGGAACAGAAGGACGAAACCCGAGGCAAGCAACTTGCGCATCAACACTCTCCATGAGTAGTAGGTGGGAAAAAAGGCGGTGTCATTAGGCCGTGAGGAAACGTGACGATAACGCATGACGCCCTTCCTTGCCGTGGGCTTTCGACCAATCGGGCCAAACATTAGCCACCGACAAGCCCCGATGATAACGTCCTCAATCGTCATCGCCGAGCATCTGGCTCCGGATCTCGGGGATTTTCGATTTCAGGTAGCGTTGAGTCCGAAACGCGTCGACAGCGGCGAGCAACACGACCGTCATCAATGCCACCATCACGATACTCCACGCGGCTACCCAAACCAAACACGGGCCAAATAACGCAGCCACAATAGCGGCAGCACCGCAACCAGCGAGTATCAGATGAATGCGCCGGCGGGAACGCGTGCGACGTCGATGGTACTGTTTATCAAGATCGGTGACAAACGAGTCGCTCGGCCAACCATCGGTTTCCTGACGGTGAAGCCAGCCAGCGAACGCAATCAAAGAAATCCCCAAAACCACACTGCCTTCAAACATCGCTACTCTCAGGATGAGGGAACACTATTGCTTCTTCAACCACTGATGGACGACCCACACAACAGCGACCAAAGAATCACCGCTGCAATTCGCAGGCACGTCCTGTTGGGTATGCCAGTAGCTCGGTGCACCAAATCCGGGCCGTGGATAATCGAAATCTATCAGATCTACCGTCGGTATAGCGGCAATTTTGTTAAGAGGAATATGGTCATCGTCGATGTTATGCCGCAACCGCGACACAAATGCTCGCACCCCAAGTTGTTCAGCTGTCTGCCAAATGCCCCTAGCGACATCACTGGCGTACCGCACACTGTTTCGTTCATAGTAGATCTTCAATTCCCGATCTCCAATCATGTCGAGCAGGACCCCAGCACGGTAGGGAATTGGGGGCGGTTGCAACTTGTACTTCTCGGCAAAAAACGTGGAACCGATAAAGTAGTCGTCACGACCTTGCTCAAACACAAACTCTTCACCATCAAACAATACAATGTCGACCCCCACATCGGCGGGCAAATCGGACAACTGATGAGCAAGTTCCATCAGCGCTGCGACACCGCTGGCCCCATCATTTGCTCCGACGAATACACCTCGCGGATTTTCTGAATCCCGATCAGGAAATGGCCGTGTATCATAATGGGCGCAAAAAAGAAAACGTTTGGGTCGTTGCGGATTCCATGAGGCAATCAGATTTGACATGCCCACAGGCGTGCCGTCTTCCGGATGCCGAATTTCAAAGCTCTGCATCTTCACCGTCGCGCCTTGGACCTCAAAAAACTGCTTCAGTTGAGTTTGCTGTTTTTTCATCGCCGCAGAAGCTGAAGGCCGAGGCCCCAGATCGCACAACTGGGTCAGATAGTTGAACGCTCTTTGCGAGTCGTATTGTGCCGGGATCACCCCGG
>JAPKCI010000454.1 GCA_028823035.1 Rubripirellula sp. | reverse complement strand
CGATGCGGTTCAATTTTTGTTGGCGAGCCTTGTAAATGACTCCCATGCCACCCTGCCCGATCTTTTCCAGAAGTTCGTAGTCGCCAAACTGACGCGGGTGTGGGCTTGCTGCACTGGTTGACTTCCTCACCGCAGCCACAGTCTCGAGCGACTGCCAGTTGGACGAACTGGTGAATTCGGGAGCTGAAGTCGTGCCAATGGTCTCGCCAGAATCCGGCGGATTCAATTTTATACCCCAACGCGGATTTTCTTTTACGAGGCTTTCCAGACACTCCCGATTAACCGGGAACCGTTGTGCGTACTCTGCCAGCGATACTTCTTCTTTGCGGTCGATGCGGTGCTGGATTTCGATCAAACAAAGTTCCCGCAGCAGTCGTTCTTGCTGGTGGACACCAACCTTCGCAAGGTAGTCTTCGATCCGCAGCGATGAATCTGTCTGCAAGGCAGATTCAAAAGTATCGCAGATGGATTCGAGCGCCAGGAATAGAGTTGCTTCGCCCTCGGGTTTGTCAGTCAACGACTTTCCTCCTCTTGGGATGGCTCGGTAATCTTGCCCGTGGACCACACGGTTGTGTCGACACCGTGGTACGCGAAGGTTCTGCCATGCGATCCGATAAACAACCGGCCGCCATGAAAACCTTCCGGGGCAGGTAGGTTCAAAAGCTGTACCCCGGTGTTCATGTTCCAGACGGTAATCATACCTCCGTAGTCGAGCGATATGACGCGATGGTTGTCTGCGGTGATGGTCATGTCTGCGATTTGATCAATATGGCCGGTCAATCGTCTGATTTCTTTACCGGTTAACGCATCACAAGCAATGATGGTATTGCGTTTGATTTCGTTACCCTTCGGACCCCTTACATAGAGAATGTGTTTTCCATCCGGTGTGTAAGTTCCTTGTTCGCCCGGCAACGCAAAGATGGTTTTTCCGGAAGTTATATCAATCACGATGCTCTGGAAATCCGAGGTGCCTGAGACAATGCGAGTACCATCCTTATTCCAACTCAGGCTGAAGCTATACGGTATGAATGGGATCGATCGAACGATTTTGGCAGTATGGGTATTCCATATTTTGAGTGTTTTGTCCTCGCTGGAGATGGATGCAAGTCTTGTTCCGTCGGGAGAATAGGCAAGGGATTGGATCGGTGAATCGTGCCCTTTCCATGAACGTAGGTACTTTCCTGTGTCAGGATTCCAAGTGCAAATGGTGCCATCACCTAATCCAGCTGCTAGTTGCTTACCCTGTGGATGAAATGTTAGCCAGTTAACAGTTCGTTGAGCCGCTTCTGAACCAACCTCCTTTCGATGGCCGGATAATGTTCGGGTTGGTTTGATCGCACCATGGTCCCATATCTCGAGGGTAGCGTTAGTTTTTGCCAGCACATAGCGGGATTCGTGTGGATGAAAAGCTATCCCACCTCCTTCCTGACTGTGATGTGTCCAGGGATTACCTTTGTCCGTTAATGAAAAGACTTTCACTTTTCCCGCGTTATCCGCACTGACAATAAATTCGTTGTTCGGTGCTACAGCAAGGCAGGTCACCCAATCTTCATGTCCGTTGAGAACTTTCTTTCTTTCTTGGTCATAAACAGAAGTCATTCGAATTGTCCGGTCCTGCCCTGCTGAGACAATGAAGCGATTGTCGGGAGTGATTGTCACCTGCTCAATAGCTGCGGAGTGATCATGATGTCTGTAATAGGAAGCCTCTTCTGATGGCCGCCAGACGCTGATCTCACCTCGACGGTCACCATGCACCAGGAATCTGCCTTCCCTTGATAAAGCCAACGCCCAGCAACCCCCCCTACGCGACAAAGTTGAACAAGCCAGGTACTTCAGTTTGCCTTGTTCTAAGTCCAAAAAGGCGACCTTCTGCTTGTCATCGATGAAAGCAAGATACTTACCATCAATGCTGCAGGCGAAGCGTCCATTCCTAGGCCAGCGATCAGAGCTCGCTTGCCGAATTACCGTGACATCACCGGTATCGACTTGGACCGATAGGATGGCACCCAGACTGTTACTCACGATACACCTCTTGCCACCAGGCAAGAGGTCGATCATGTAGATAGCTTCTGAACCCGTATTGACTTGCTTTTCAAGCTTGAGCGTTTTCGCGTCGAAAAATCCAATCTCACCAGATTTGGAACCAACGACAATTAACCGACCGTCGTCGTTGTAATCGATGCAGTACCCACGATGGGGGCCCAGATGTTTCTGGCGTTTCATGATGCCATTCATCGTCCAGATCCGAAGCAATCCATCTCCACCGAGAGTTGCAAATTCGAAGGGTGTGTTTGGAGGTGGAATAGCCACATCCATGATGGCAAATCCTGGGTGCGCGTCGATGCTGCATGTTTCCTGATGCAATTGCTGATTGAGGTAATGCCATTCGAAGCCGCGATAATCGTCTCCTGTTGGCGGTTCCTGGTAGAAGTCAAGGAGTTGTCGTGTGTAAACAGGATTGTTGTTTTCCAGTGCTGACTGTGCGAGAAGGATCCGCGTGTCGTACAGGGCATGCTCTGCCTCCTTGGCTTTCGCATCGGCACGTAGTTGCTCTTTGCGATACTTGGCGGCAGATTGCAGGGAATCTTGGGCCGATTGGTCAGCGGCTTTTTTGAGTTGTGCCTGGTGAATGGCTGCCAGCGGACCGGCGATGCTGAGAAACAGCAGCAAGGCGGCCACCGTCGACCATGCGGCAGCAAGTTTCGGTCGACGACAACTCCATCTCCAGACTTGCGACAGCACGCCGACCGGTCTCGCCTGGATCGGATGGCCATCCATGAATCGTTTTAATTCGTCACTCAAATCCTCAGCCGTTTCGTAGCGCCGGCTGGCTGTCTTTTCAAGACACTTCAGACAAATCGTTTCCAAGTCCCGGTCAATGGCAGGGTTCACTTGCCGCGGCGAAACCGGGCTGTCGTTGATGACTTGCAACAAGGTGTCGACCATCGTTGCGGCGTGGAAGGGAGGGCGACCGGTTAGCAAGCTATAGAGGATCGCACCGAGCGAGTAGATGTCGCTGGCCGTTCCCACTTTCGCACGCTGTCCAGCTGCCTGTTCTGGTGACATGTAGCCCGGTGTTCCGACGATGTCACCGGTTACGGTTTGCCCCTGTTCAGCGTCTTGGAGCTTGGCCAATCCAAAATCAGTCACTCGGACTTGGCCATCTC
>JAPKCI010000453.1 GCA_028823035.1 Rubripirellula sp. | reverse complement strand
ACATCATCCGCCAGACATCATCCGCCAGGCGACAAACGCCATCAGAGTGGCACCCGTCGCAAGCAGCACCCGTACCCACCATTGGCACCTTACGCGATCTGTATCCACGCCGCCCACAGACAGATCACTCAAAGGTGAATATCACCGCCAAGGAAAACGAGCACATGTCGAATCCGGAAACCGTTGAAACACTCGCCTTCTCCGATGGCAAATTGGTCCTGATTGATCAAACGCGACTTCCCGAAGAACTGGTCACGCTAACCTGCAACACGGTTGAGGAAACACATGATGCCATCAAGCGTCTGGTGGTTCGTGGCGCGCCAGCGATTGGCATCGCTGCTGCCTACGGTGTCTGCCTGGCGGCAGCCCCCAACACGGCAACTCGGCAAGATTATCTGGACTCAATTGCCCACCTGGCCACCAGCCGCCCCACGGCCGTCAACCTTTTCTGGGCTCTCGACCGAATGAAGCAGGTGATCGAGGCAACGGCCGACAATGATGCTCTGCACCAGATGCTGGTTCAAGAAGCGATCACGATTCATGATGAAGATCGGATCATGTGCAAGAGCATCGGCCGCAACGGAGCCGAACTGCTGAAGCAATGCCAACGAGTCTTGACCCATTGCAATGCCGGTGGTCTGGCAACTTCCATGTGGGGTACCGCACTGGCGCCGATCTATCAGTGCCATCAAGATGGTCAAGAGATTGAAGTTTACGCTGACGAAACCCGCCCCTTGCTACAAGGTGCCAGGCTGACCGCGTGGGAATTGTCCCGTGCGGGTATTCCTGTCACCGTCCTGACTGACTCCATGGCAGGCTCGCTATTGCGTTCCGGTCGGATCGACGCCGTTATCGTGGGCGCAGATCGGATCGCATCCAACGGTGACGTAGCCAACAAGATTGGCACTTACCCGTTAGCCGTCCTCGCGCGTTACCACAAAGTACCGTTCTACGTTGCAGCACCCTCAAGTACCTTTGACATGACTCTGAAAGATGGCGAGGGGATTCCGATCGAGGAACGCAGTCGTGAGGAGATCGCAGCCCCGCAAGGTGTCTGTGTGGTGCCAGCAGCAGCCAACGTGATGAACCCGGCATTTGATGTCACCCCCGCTGAATTGGTCGACTGCATCATCACTGAGCGAGGGGTGGTGGAGAAGCCAAACCGAACCTCTGTAACCGCCCACCTGAGCTAGCTGGTTTTCTCGACAGCCCATCCTTTGCAGACTGGTTAAAACACCAGTTTTTCAAGCTTCCATCCTTGGTGTTCTCAACCGCTGACTCGTAAGTACTGATGGTGATCGTGTTCTAACCAAGACACGATTGATATCAACAGAGTTGTCCAGAAATTAAAAATAGAGAACGGCAAATTCTTCTACGTGCAACCTGTCCATGCGAGTGATGTACCTTCAACGAACATCGCAAGTGTCCAACCGTCGTGAATCTGAAGGTTTGTGTTTCAAGCTTGTTAAGCTGCCCCATGACAGCCATTTCGTTCTGAATGGTTTTTTTTGTTAGCCTCGACTCCTTTTGGCAACTCGTCTGCAGTGACGGTCCGACAGCATGAACTGAAATAGGATGCCAACGCGGCAACCTGTCGCCAGTATTGACGATATTCATCGTCACCCAATCAGGCCAAGTAACTCTTGGGGCGTCTTTGGTCTGCTCTAAAAGCTTGGGTTTGCCGGACGAGCTTCAGGGATACCACTCCAAAATTCTCCATCGGGCAAGACCAGCCTTGTCACGATGCGATGCGATAGTAATCAGAGTCCCGAGACGAGAAACGCATCTCACAATGAGAGAACTTTCTCGGATTGAGACAGTGGGGACGGATATATTCAGCCCCGGAGAGGTTCGGAAAATAACGATTTGGATTTTTATGCGAGCGTTAATTCGAAAAAAGCATGTTTTTTAGCTTTTTTCCTCAAGCTCTCAGAAAACCCAATCTTCTTCCCCCTCTAAAGACGCAAACTGGCACGCAATTTGTAGCTTTGGGAGCGTTACTTGAAAGAATCTACTCCAATTCAGGGAAGCAATCATGTTGGTTTTAAGTCGCAAAGAAGGCGAGCAGTTGGTAATCGGGGATAACATCGTGTTGACGGTTAACCGCATCTCAGGCAATCGGGTTGCCATTGGCATCGAAGCCCCCCGCGAAGTGCGGATCGTTCGGGGCGAACTGGAACGACATGAAGTTGCAGCAGGTGGATTGGCTCCCGTTGCCATGACGCTTGAAGAAACCAACGTGGCTATCGCTAGCAAGCCGCATGAGTGATCCGGTCTGGGGCAACCCGAACCAGAAAGCACTGCGAGTGCTGTACTGAGTGATGAGAGTGCTGTTCTGAGTGAACAGTCAAATCGAACATTCACTGGGTCCCTATTGGATTTGCTGAACATTGCGTCAAACGCTCTTCTGCAATCTGCGCAGGTTGTATTGGGTGTGGCTGCGAAAATCCGTGGCATCCTTAACGAGTCAAGCTTCCAGATCCAGAGCGGCCAGTGGTTCGCTTCGCGTATTAGAAACGCACTGGTTTTGAGATTTCACTGATCGTCATGTGACCAGTGAAACACCAATCGACATCTAGCCCCGATTCACGGGGACGCGCATGAAAGTCGGATTCAAAGCGCAGCTGCTGACCATTCAGCACAGCTTGCCTTATCATTGGCTCGGTATCGACACCACAACGAACCAAGGTAGGAATCCCGGCAGCTGGATCAATCGCTGGCAAATTCACGTTCCAGAGCAACGCTTGCTGATTCTGACTGGTTGAGGAATTGAGCGTTTTCAGTTGGTTGTAAAATTCTTCGAGTGTGTCGTTCATCCACAACGGGACATGATCCCAGGTTCTTGGAATATCAGGGTGGCGATAATGAGAAATCGCCATCGCAGCCACCCCATGCATGGCTGCTTCCCGCGCAGCTGCGAATGTCCCACTGACGAGCAGATCGAGTCCGAGATTTGCGCCCGCATTGACGCCTGACAACACAAAATCGATATTCTGACCGTAGATTCCAAAGGCGGCCCTGACACAATCCACTGGCGTTCCATCAACCGCGATCCAATCTGGTCGAATCTGAGTGTATCTCAGAGCACGACCGGTGGTCACACTGTGGCCACACTCACTGCGACCGCGATCGGGTGCCACGACAACGATTTCAAGACGGTCCCCGAAACTTTGCCTGACCGCATCGTA
>JAPKCI010000154.1 GCA_028823035.1 Rubripirellula sp. | reverse complement strand
CACGTCATGCCATCACGTCATGCCATCACGTCATGCCATCACGTCATGCCATCACCGGGATATTGCCCGACAGATGTTCTGCCAAATCACGCGACTTCTCGTCGGGTTCAATCAAACCTGACTCCACACAGCAGGGCAAGCAAACTGGACCACCGTTTGGCCCGATCCTCCAGCTGAAGCGATTGGCATTGCCGCCAGTTTGATCACGGAGCGTGAGCAGGCTCACGCTCAGCGGTATCCCTTTCACGAGCGGCAGAAAGCACTTTGGTGCGAATGCCGGCAGCCCAACTGACTCCACTCATCATCAGACCGTTAGGGCCATTGAGTTTCTCGGGGTGAGGACTAAAGCAGATAACTCGACCCTTGCCATAAATCGAGCGAATGATGGCATGAGTACCAGACATGGCCCCAGGCTGGGCGCCTTTGTCCGAGACTTCGGAATCATATCGGGCAAGGACTTCATAGCCAGGAAGATCGGATTCGTTATCCGGCACCAGTAACGGCCCCTGACCGTAATACACGCTGACTTTTTGATTTGGAGTCTTCAATACTTCGCGGCCTTGACTCGTGATTCCCAGCGTTACAGTCCCCTGACCCCGAGCCCAGTGCGAGCGATCCCAAACACGTGCATTGATTAGATTGAGCGACCAATCGTAATGCGACGATGCAAGATAGGAGCCCGCACAAATGCCGATATAACCGCCTCCCCGGCGTACAAACTCTCTGATCCTTTCTCTTCCTTCATCTTCCAGCTTCTTCGATTGCAGACTCCCCGAGCCACCGGGTATCACCAAGGCATCAAAGTTATTCAATACACCATTACGTATATCACCTGGTGAAACTCGCTCGCATTCAAACCCGTTGCTCGGGGAAAGGAAACGCAACAGATTCTTGGGTCCCGTCGCCGAACCGTCCGAATGATCGTAAATGGCGATACGAGTTGAGGTGAAGGCCGGTGGCGGTGGGCTACCCAAGGTCAATGCGTTCTGCTTCATTTCAAGCAGCTCTTTTTTCATGGCATCCATAGCAACTTTTGACATTTCCAGATGCAGTTCAGTCATCTCCTGCCGTGATGCACCCCCGATCCTCCATGTGTCAATTTTCTGCGAGACGGTTGAGTACATCTGGTCTTCTGTTGGCCAAAGGTCGTTCCATATTCCCGACAGGTAAGCAGTTTTGACTCCGTTGCCTTCTGCGTTTAGGCACCACTCACGCAATGTGATTGCAATTTCCCCCAATTCGCCGCCGCTGGGGGCGCTCATGGCGGCACCCAACTCAGAAACTTCCACCCAACAAGGAACTGCTATTGAGAATTTTGGATCTCCCAGCATGGTCCACATCGTCGTCATCGCTGGATTCTCTCCCGGACGCACACCATGGAACACTGCCGCCGATACGGTGGTTGTGCGACTGATGGTCTGGTCCGTCGGAATGACTTCGGGAATTTCTTTTTCAAATCCGTTGACTGATCCGGGATAGGGCGTTCCATCCTGACCAGAAAGATCTCGAGTCATATTACGGAGCACATAAGCAACATTGACCCCCGTCTCATTAAGCGACTTCAGCAGTTTGCAGGCACGGCAAAATCGTTCAGAGGAATAGATATCTCCCAAGTCCTGTGGTGTTGGAGATGGCGACAATTCTCTCGCGGTTGTTGCGAAGTTGGTTCGAATCACGTAACCGTTTGGAGCAATGTCAGGATCATTCGCATCAAACATGACATAGGATGAGGCCCCCGCCTCAAAGATGGCCGCCCCTCCCTTTGCGTCGATCACCCCAAAGTTTGCATTCGTCTTACGTCCACTCTGGTTGGTATCCTCGAGTAATTCGCGAAAGTCTTCGACGGTGGCACAGGTTTGCAAAGCAGTCTTCATCAAACCGCCGTTGCCTGGTCCTGACGCAGACGTCTCTTTCTCAGATGATGCCTCATCACTAAGATCTTTACTGAGTGAATTCTCGATACAGAAACCCGCTTCGTTGACCCCCATCCAAACCGACTTGCGACTACCGGCATTCACGACTGCCAGCACGCGATAGCGTCCATCATTAATAATGACGAGTTCATTGTGCCGGTAAGATGTGTCCCGGTTCTTCCAAAGGATAGGCCTCCCATCGCTTGTGGCCTTGCCGCTGATGACAGCAGTTGTGCAGGCAAAGCAAGCAACGCAGGGGGCAAGACCGACAAACAGCCACCCTAAGAGGCCGTGCAACAAGAGGCGACTTTGTTGATTCATGCGTTTTAGATCAATGAGGAGATGGATCGGCGAGCTAAAGCGTACCATGCTGCCACAGGTGTTCGTTGGCTCTTTCCTGGTATCCGCAGTTCCCTCTCGCTGGAACGATTACGATCCAGTCCCCTCGACAATGGACGCCGTTATCAGGCAGCATCGCCCCCCCAGACCTTGGCAGATGGACACGGGAAAGAAACCTACACCGCGAACAATTCATGAATGCAATTGAATTGCGATACCTGACCGGGACATGGGACCTGTTAAGCCTCAACTTGTGCGCGAACGGCAAATAAAAACCCCACAGGATCAAAAAAACCTGCGGGGTAATTGCGTCTTAGCGGATGACACGGGACTCGAACCCGCAGCCGATTGCTCGGTATCTCAGTTCCAGTGAGACTGCTCACCAATTCGCTTATCATCCGATAACTTGCCCGACCATTCTTGCCAGTGAGCCTGCTCTATGCAATGACCGTCCCGCCCGATAATCACAACGAGAGATCATGCCCACGGACAGCGGGGATATCTCCGATCAATCGAACGCCGTCTTGGCACCACTGATCAATTTGATGAACTCACCGTTGTCCTCGAAACGCCCCAACTGCTTGGTCAATTGCTCCATGGCGTCACATGGATGCATACTACTGAGGGTCCGCCGAAGCATGGTGACTGCCTCGTAAGTTTCTTCATCATGAAGTAATTCTTCACGACGGGTTCCACTCTGTGAAATATCAATTGATGGCCAGACTCGTCGGTCTGCAAGTTTACGATCAAGGACCAGTTCCATGTTACCGGTACCCTTGAATTCCTGAAAAATCGCTTCGTCCATCCGGCTATTGGTATCGACAAGTGCGGTACCGACAACGGTGAGAGAACCTCCATGCTCGAAAGCTCGGGCGGTCGCAAATAACTTCTTCGGAATATCCATCGCTTTGATGTCCAAACCGCCAGTCATCGTGGCGCCACCTCGACCCGACCGCCCAACCCATTTATTGAAGGCGCGTGCGAGGCGTGTGATTGAGTCAAGCATCAGGAAAACATCCTGTCCCATTTCAGCCAGTCGTCGCGCTCGATCAATCACCAATTGGCTAAGACGCACATGGCTCTCAACATCCATGTCAAGGCTGCTGGCGAAGACTTCGCCACCTACAACGTTCCGACGCATGTCGGTGACTTCTTCCGGGCGTTCGTCGATCAGCAGTACCATCAGTTTGAGGTCAGGGTGATTGGTCGAGATGCCGGTGGCAATGTCCTGCAACATGACGGTTTTACCGCTTCGAGGCGGTGAAACGATCAATGCACGCTGACCTTTCCCCATGGGAGCAAGTAAATCAATCACTCGATTGGTAAGCGGCTTGCGACCGACCTCCAAACGCAGCCATTGCTCGGGATTGATCGGAGTTTGATTTTCAAAGCTCCTAACATCTGGATACTTTTCTGGGTCCATCCCATCGACATCAAGAATCTCGCGAACTCGCGGGCCTTGTTGTCGACGTGCTTCCTGAACCATTGCCTTCAGGTGTACGCCTTGGCGTAACCCAAATCGTTCAATCATCGTTCCGGGAACAAACGGATCGCTTCGTTCACGGGAATAGTTGTTGTCGGTGCTTCGCAGAAATCCGTAACCGTTGGGATGCAGTTCGAGGATGCCTTCACCCTCTTCCAAGGGTGCATCGCTTGGAATATCAGCTGGTTCCCGGTCGGGATTGCCCCCACCGCTACCACCACCGCTACCACCACCGACACCACTACCACCACCGGTACCACCGCGCCGCCGTCTGCGTGCTCTTGGTTTTCCATTTCCACCGGATACTGATCCACTCGAACCCGAATTATTTCGGCCACGATTCGTCCGTTGCTTTTTCGCCATTTGTCATCCAGAGTGCTATTCGCGCCGCTGTACCAAGTCGTCTTCAGAAAACCCGATCAAGTCAAAACAAACTCCGAAATCATCGCTATTCTCAGCGTTGACCGCTGCACGATTGATCTCGGTTCCATTTCACGCGTTTGAGTAGGTTTCACCGAGAAAATTCGCTCAGTGATTCGTCAGCAAGATTGAAAGAATTACCGCGACATGAACAGAGTGAGAAAAACCCTTGCCATTGGAACTGCGGTAAAGTTCCGCCAAGGTCAAAAACTGATTCGCTTTGTATTGTTAAGTTTCAAGTAGTGAAACGCCCCGCTTGATCGCTGAATCAAGGCGTCCGAGACGCCCGGCTATCGCCTACTCGTAATGGGATGTTTTACAATTGTTGATTTGGCAGCCTTCGGAAATGAATATCCAGTGGCTGGAACTCTAAATTTCGACGCAGTCCGCAAGTTTTCTGTGTGGAGACGTCTTCAACGCTTCTCTGGCTTCCCGCCACCAACGCTTGCCGCTGGTCTGTGAGGAACTCGTTTTAATGAAGGTTACTGAACCGCTTCTTACAGTTCTTTAGGAGGAGGTATCCGGCGGATGCCGTCGCTCCTCATGCATATCATGCATCTGATCGCGTAAAAATTATCCCATTCCGCTGCGAATTTTGCTGGCCAAAATTCTTGGCAAATTGTGACGGTCGCAGGTTGCGGTGTCGACACTACAGAGGGACGCGATCAACACGCCCAGGGAGAGGCACAGGGATCGTGAAACTCCCATACCTTCAGCTTCGCATGAAATATAAGCCCTCAGAATACCATGTCAAGCCTGATTATCGAAGATCTTCCCCACCTGTAAGTGTTAGGACACGACAGATCGCACTGGCGTCAAAGTCACCCTAATTTGTAGGTTCCGCTTAAGCCGCACTCTTGATGTGGCCGATTACAAGGATGCGCGAGGCAAATTTCCTCGCAAATGCCATCAGTTTTTACATTAAATCGAAGACAGGAAGCAGGTTTGATGCGCACGGCAGCCCCCCACCTACTGGTCATCTTTGCGATCTCGCTTTTGACCTCAAAAATAGCCAACGCTGAAATAGTCTGGGAATCGGATCTAAGGACCGCCCATGCAAAAGCAAGTGCCGACGGAAAACTGCTCCTGATGCATTTCTACAGCGATAACTGCATCTGGTGCGAACGACTGGAAGCAGGAGTTTTCCAACAGCCAACTGTGGGGCAAGCGATTAGCAGCGACTTCGTAGCGTTAAAGGTGCATGCGAACAAGAATCCAAAGTTGGCAAGTATGTTCAAAGTCACCAAATTCCCTACTGATGTCGTCGT
Source organism: Rubripirellula sp. (assembly GCA_028823035.1). Lineage (GTDB taxonomy): Bacteria > Planctomycetota > Planctomycetia > Pirellulales > Pirellulaceae > Rubripirellula. The sequence continues at coordinate 9,477 of JAPKCI010000154.1, read as the reverse complement.
CACAGTCGAGGGTCAAACACTTACCCATAGAGTCAGCCCGCAGAAATCGGATCGCTATGTTGCAATGCTGTCAGATTGTGTGGCGTCCCAACCTATCGCTCAGGTAGCCGAAAAACTTAGCCCGACAGATCTGCCAGCCAAACCGAATCTACGATCGGCAGCCCGTCCGCAAACTGATCCGGTTTTGCCAGCTAGCCCCAACAACGAACTGACTGTAAATCCAGGCACTCGGTCGAGCGGCGGAGTGCAGGCCAAGCTAACCGGCACACGAAACGCCAATCTGACCCCAGGCCTCGCCGCACAGAATGAACCCTTTAATCAGTTGCCCGCAGGCATTGCAGCAGAGTCCCATTCACATCTTGGAAATCCCGTGAGGGCCATCCCGGGAACTCCGCCGCAAACTCAGAACAATGATCCGATTTCCGCTCCAACCGCAATCGCAAAACCCGCACTGGCAATTCAGGGGTTCTGTTCGGTCAGCGTGATTAATGAAAACAAATGGGTTGAAGGAAAGCCTGAATTTGGTGTGATCCATCTTGGAAAACTTTATCTTTTCTCAAGCCAACAGGCGATGGGAGCGTTTCTCGCAGATCCTGTGCCGTTCACACCTGTGCTAAATGAAATCGATGTCGTACGGTTCTTTGAGGAACGCAAAATCGTGCAGGGGAAACGCGAATTTGGCGTGTTGGATCCGGTCCATAACCGCATGTTCTTTTTCTCTGACGAAGCCGCACTCAAGCACTTTGAGAGTGAGTACGAACGGTATACAGATGCCGCACTTGAAGTGATGGAAACGGCCATCAAAGAAGCAAACCCGGGAACCTGATTCGACCCACCGCCAGCCCACAGGGATCTGGTGTGAAGAAGAAACACAATGGTGACTTGCCCACGAGGGCAAGTCGCCATTTTTCATAGGCTAAACCAGCAAAAGCATCTCGTGCCTTGACGTTGCCCTATTTCCTGTCACTGTCGAATCGCTATCGACCGTCCTTCCCTCTTTGAAAATGTATCGACTGCGGCTCCCTTCGTTACTTGACCAACATAGCCTGGTCGCATTCCGAACAGGATCGCCAGTCCTGCTGCCAACAATGCAATCGAGACAGTGACCCAGACCGTTCTTGCTGCCGCTTTCCCGTAACGTTGAGCGATACCATGAATGGTTCGTAATCGATACGGAGCAAGCCAGGGACCGATGCCAATCGAGAAGGCAACCAAGGAAAAACTCAGAGCCAGGATGCCAACGAATACTTCATCAGGGTTCATGCTTTTCCTTTCTTATGCGAACCGTCGTTTGAGAGCGTTCCTGTCGTATAGCTCGATCTGTTCGTACGATTCTATCGCTTTTACATCTGCAGCCAAAAGAGGGTGGTAAGTGTGAACCGCCGCGATGAGACTCATTGGCAGCAGGAAACAACGTTCAACTGCAGCGTCCGAGCAGAGAACCGGAATCAGAGCATCGGTAATCACGCTAGTTTCGGCGGCAGTGGCCTGCAATCCTTAATAGATGGCTGGATCCTTCATCAGGAATCAGCCCGTCGCATCTTACGTTGGAGCCTACGAATCTGTAATCGAACAGAATCCAGATCAGGACAGATCAGCAACGCTCGCCGCAGTGCCATCAGGGCACCTGAGTCGTCACCCAATTCGATACGGCAGCGAGCAAGGCCCTGCCACGCTGGATAGTGGAATCGGCAATGCCACAGGCAGACGCGATAAACACCTTCCGCCTGAAAATAATTGTCCATTCCGTGCCAGCAAATCGCCAACTGGTGATGAGCCTCCGCAAACCGTGGAGCAAACTGGGTTAATTCTGTACACGGTGCCAGAGCATCTTGGTACTCGCCACCATCATTCAAATGCATCACCCTGAGCAAAAATTGGTGATGCACCGGAGCTGAATCTCTCAAGAGCAGTCCGCGAAAAGAATCATCCGCGGCAAGCCGAACGCCACGATCAATGTCGTTCAGGGAACGTGCCAGCGGAGAAATAGATTGGTGATCCCCAAGCATTCCCAACGCTAAAGCTGCGGCACGGCGGGTTTCCACCTGACCACGTTTCAGCAGTGTCGCCAAAATAAGCTGGCTGTAATGCTCATCGACCTCATCCGCAAACGCCGGTGCGTCTGCTGATGAAAGATAGCGGCGAAACGCAGTCGCCAGCCTGTTTGATCGAAGTGCCGGGGAGGTCACTTTGGCTCCATAGTTTTTGGATATCTTACCGTGCGCCGGCGCGGAAGCCATTTCAGGAGAGCACTCAAAAGAACACCCCGTACTGGGCACGGCGAAATCGTCACGATTACATACCACCTACGCCGAAAAACAGTCCCCCCACGCAGGAAGATTATCTTTGCAGTTGTGCGTAGGTTAGCGAACAAGTGCCGCGAGTCTAGTCACGACATGCCACGGCGGCAAGCAATCTAGCCCCCCTTAATCAACAATATGTGAGAGTGATCGTTCCACCAACCAGAACTATTCGTTACGCAATGCTGGAACGAAGGGGACTTGGCTGCTGCAAACTCGGTACACGCCTATGGTTGAGGACTTATCCGCCAACTGCGAGAGCGGATTTCCGGGCCTGCATCACAGGACACTTTGCCGAATTTCATTGCAGGCTTGGATCTTGGCCGTGTACCGCAGAAACTGCCTAATCCGACAAGTTGATCGTGGCTACCTGTCTTTGCCCCGGCTGGGATTCTCTGGTCTGACGGAGGCATTGTCAGCCATTGCACACAATCGGTCATTTTGATTTCATTGACGCTGGATTCAGTGGGATGCATGACAGATCGGTATATTAACGAAGTAGCCAGGCTGCGGTTGATCCGAAAATCACCAAGGCCATCGACTCAAGAGCTTCATTCATGCAAGCATTACACCGCACATTCACGACCATGACGCCACGATTTCCTTTTTGGAAATTACTCACTATCGCTGCCGTCTGTATCGCAATCACCACGGCGTCTCATGCTTTGGGTGACGATTTGGCCGAGGGCAGTGCGATCTATGGCAAATTAGCTTTGCCCATGAACTCCGTATTCGATGGCAAGTCGTTTCGCAGTGCGCTGACCGGCATCGCAGAACAAGTTGAGTTGAATCTTTGTCTAGACCGTCGTGTTGACCCCACCTCGATCGTTGAAGTCGGCCCATCGGGTCCAACCGTGTATGGTGCCATTGAACGAATCGCAGCCTCCAGAGACTGTGTTGTGATGCCGGTCGGCAATGTTTTGCTCGTGGGCCGTCCAGATTGGGTTGCCTCAACGACCGCCGCTGTCATGGCGATTCCAGTCACCCCCACAACGTCATCCGCTGCCAGTGTCGATGTAGCGTGGGATGATCTGACAACCCCTTCGGCAGCATTCGTGAGTGCAGCTGGGAAAGGGGCTACAGTGTCGCCTGAATTACCTCACGACCTGTGGCCAAGAACAAGCTGGAAGGAAGTGAATCGTGCCGTCGCTGTCGCACTGGTTCTGGCGCAATTTGACCTTCAGTCTGATTCATCGACAGTTTCACAACCCATCAAAACCATACCCATTAACCACAAGCCAACGTACACACGTCGGTACTCATCGTCCTTGGCCAGTGCTGTGCGTCCAGCGATGACTCAAGCTGATGCCAAGAGTCGTTTTAGAATATCCGGAAAGTGGCTACAAGCAACCGGCCAGAACCACGCACATGTGACTGCCGTTCGCTCGATCTTTGCTGCGTTAAAGCCCAAGCTTCCCGATCCGGACAAAGATACTTTCACTCTAAAGCAATTACGAACGAGTGCAGCAAATGCTTTGCAGCAACTCTGCAAAGTAGCTGGACGTCGATGTGAAATTAATGACAATGCACGGCAAGCTTGCGAGACCGTGGTGACCGTCGAGGGAAAAGACGCCACCCTCCGAGAACTTATTGATTTGATCGCAGAACAAGCTGGCGTCAAAGCAACCTGGCGGGACGGGGTAATTTCGATATCACTTTGAAGGAGATTCTACCGAAGTGGCTCTTGCCCACGACCGCATCAAAAATGGTAGCGTGTTTGTTGACCGACGCCTCATTGTTCCGTTTCGATTCCCCAACATTTTGCTAGACTGCTGCTATGGAAACTCAATCAACTCGCCGTCTTTGGCCCATTTGCGTCGCCATCGTGCTTTGTTTGGCTGTATCGGGTTGCGATACGACGCCCGCAACAACCCAATCGCCACGATCGAGTGATGCGGGCGTAACAGGTAAATCGCAGGAAGCAGCAGTCGGCGGTTCGACGCAAACGTCGCAATCCGACCTAAAGGCTGGAGCGAAGAATGCTGATACGACGCCTCAATCTGACAGCACAGGCAACTCGGAGGCAACAACGGCGTCGGAGCAGGGATCGGGTGACGCGGATCAGACAACTGGCTCGTCCAAAATGAGTTCAGAAGCCTTTCGCATGGCGGCTTTAGAGGGACGAAATAAGGATGTTGAACGAGCATTGGATAACGGGATGAATATCGAGGCCGTCCAACCCGGTCGCGGGCATACCGCGCTGCACATGGCTTCCTACAACGGCCACACCGACACCGTACTACTATTGATCAAACGAGGTGCCGTGGTAGACAGCCGGGACTACGAAGGCAAAACTCCACTAATCCATGCTTGCACGGGACCTTATGCCGAGACGGTGAATGCACTTCTCAAAGCTGGTGCGGATGTCAACGCAAAAGATTCAACCGAAGGGTTTACTCCGTTGATGATGGCCGCAGGCCTCGACCAATTGGAAATTGTCAAAATCCTGTTGGCAAGCAAAGCTGATAAAGATGCGGTTGACACTGACAATGACAAGGCGATCGATCATGCCCGCAGAGAGAATCTGAGTCAGATTGTTGAGCTTCTCAACTAACCGAGAGCGACTCAAACAGAGATTCCTTAATTTCAGCGGGATCGTGAACTTGGCTGACAATCAGGGGTTCACTGTCGTCCGCACTGTCTGAGCAATACCTGTCTGCATCCGCTGACTGCGAGCCTGAACGGTAAAGTCAAACGTTTGTGGCTGATTACTCACCACCACGATCTGGTATTCAGCTGTTCCGCCCGGGTTAATTGATCGGATCGGCGTCAGGGTGACCATATCACCACTGACAGTGAATGAATTCACTTCGGGGTTTGTGATCGGGTTCGCGCTTATGAGCCTGACGCCAGGTGGTAACTTAAATTGCATTTCAACCTGACCGTCCCGCTCAACAGAATCGTTGATAATCGTCATTTGATAACGTATTGGCTGGGTAACACGAGCCGGATTGTCAAGTGCAACGAGTCTAATCTGCAGTCGTTCAGTTCTCTGTGGAACCGGTGGTGCAGTTGGTGACGCGACGGCAGGTGCGCCCGAGTCTAGCGAACCCTGTAAGGGCAGCGATGGCGCGACGACAGTCGGTGCATTGGGTGCCGCGGGCGAGGACAGAACGGGGGGCAGTGCGGTCTGCGGGGTTGTCAAAGGTGGCGGAGCCACACTAACAATTTCATAAAGGAAATCAGTATTCGCACTCGTCTGCTCATCACAGGTGACTTGCAGCGTGATTCCAGCCTGGCGCGACGGGCGGATCACGCTGAATTGGCCCTCGCGAGTCGCTGTTTGACCTGCTTCCAGCCTCGGAATGATCCACGAAACAACGCTCTGGGCAATCCGGCTTTGGTCAGCACCTTCAGTCGCCTGATTCAGTTGCACCACGGGTGAATAAGTCATGACAACCTTCACGTTGGTTGCCACCCCACGGCCCGTGTTGGTGATCTGGCCCCGTACCAAGGTTTGTTGTCCAACGGCAATGCGAGTCCGACCCACCAAGTCAGCTGTCAGGCGTGGTTTCTTAGGAATCGGATTGATCACGGTGACACATCCTGTTTGGGTGTCCCGCTGTCCACCATCGGCAAAGGCATCCACCGTGATGCAACGTTGTCCAGCATTTACCGAGGCGAAAAGAACCTGTGCCTCCCAAGTTTCACCAGGCTGCAAAACGCCACCCTGCTTCGCGGAACGGACGCTCTTGTCCCCGCTTTCGTGAACCATGCCCTCATCGCCAGTGGCAGTCAGGTAAACATTCTGCAGGACCCGATCACCTGTATTGGTGACATCAATATTGAATGACACACTGTCACCTGCGACCAATCGCTCACCGGGTTGCTGTGAGGGCGCAACCTTTACCGACAGCGATGGTTGGAAAACATCAACACGGACCCGCTCTTCTGCGACAAGTCCACCACCGCGGGCCAGAAATGCCAGCTCAACGGGCGATTGTGCTGAAAGATTGACAACTAAATCCAATTGCGACTGCGGCGGAACCGTTCCGATTTCCCAAATCACTGCATTGGGCAAAATTTGAGCTTGCAGGTTGGCGCTCAATACTCTGGCCCCCTGAGGGATTGGCAGAGTCAAGCTAACACCGGTCAATGGCTGATCGCCCGGATTCGAAACGTTGGCAACGACCTGAAACGGGGCATCAAAGCCTGCCACGGCAGGACCGCCAGCACGCAAAGCCAGTTTGGGCGAACTCCAAGTCACAAATGCCTGACCACGACCGAGTGTAATGGTGGGAATATTGTCCAGTTCTCCACCGGGCCGAATGATCTGCACGTCAACGGCGGCGATTCCGCTCGACCCCGGGTTGGGTTGCATTTGCACCGAGGCATTTCCTGAATCATCGACGTTTGCTTCGACCACAGACGCTCCGTTGGTTCCGACAAACGTAGCCAGATCAGGCTGCAGAATCTCGTAACGCACTTTCCATCCGCGGGCCGGTAGGCCCCCCTCGGATCGGGTCACCCGTGTCGTCAATTCGACTGGCGTTCCAGCTTGAACAATCTGCGGAGCCGGAAACTGCCAGCGTGCATCAACCCAATAAATGGTCGTGGTTGCTTTGCGTTGATCCCAGCACTCGCTTTCCGGTGCCAGAACGGTGACGCGGCTAGTGCCTTCCGCAGGGCTACTGATGGTGATCCATGTTTGCCCCTTCTCTAGTTGTACGTCATCACGGGGGTTCATATTGCCACGCGTGATCAGCGTGCGTTTACTGCTGGTGATACCCAATGCGTAGGATGGATCATGTTTTTTGGGCCGATCCATCGATCCCACAAGCCGGCCGACGATACCCGGGTCGTCATCTCCAACCTGAAGGAATGTTCCGACACTTTCAGGCGTCAGCATCCACTCCAGTTTCTCGTTCATCTGCAGATAGCCATCTGTGCCGCAAATACCTGAAAGCAGCACGACTTCACCACCGACTGGCGCAACCACTTTGGTTGGTGAAAGCAGGATGCAGCCTCTCTTTCCTTTGTGCGGCAGGTGTAGCAGATCTTTCGCTTTGCATTGTTCACCCACCAAGACAGCAGGAGGCCCCTCTTTGCAAGCTCCACTGCATGCTGAACTCGGAACACATGGTTCATTTCCCTTGTGATGCAAGAGACCCTGGTTCGGATTAGAGCAGCTTGGTGGGTCCGCAGGTTCAGTCCAGGCTGGCTCTGGATTTTTCCAATTATGATTTTTCAGCTTCAGCCCGAGACCTTCCATGTGGTCGTGTAGACGATCCGTTAAACCATGAGCATGATCACCCAGTTTGCGAAACGGTCGCAAGCACACACAATTCTCAGCAGTGCAGCACGGAATGGAAAACGAAGTGGACGTCGGCTTCGGAGCGAACAGGCAGGAGCCTGTCGGATCAATCGCAGGAAACCGCAGACTGCTGCACCCGGTCAACGCCATCGCCATCAGGATGGCAACCAACACACCGCACCGACCAATGATGGCGGAACTGCTGCGGTTAACGATGGTTGAGTGGGCGTTTTGATTCATCGGTCTGTCGCGAAGTTCGTTCTACTTCATTTGGCAAGTGAGAACGTTTCGGTAAGGAATGCGTTTTGGACAGACTTTGTCCTCGGAACCCTACCACGCGGGTTGGGGTGATGTTGCAAAAACACAACACGTTTCGTTGCCTTCAAGCAACAGGTGCGTTGACAATGCGCCGGTCGTAACAATTGCACAGGCAGATTCGCCAAAAAGGAGCCCGTAATTCGATTTCAGCTGGAAAGGATTTCTATTGTTTTCTTTCCTTCAGCCCGCAGTTTGGTCCTGAAACTTGCAGGCTCTCAAGGCTGCCGTTGGGTAAAATTCCTGTTCGTGGCGGGAGAGCCGACCCTGGTCCTGAAAAAGACAGTGTGATCGAAAAGCACCACTAGGTCGTGGCAAACCCTTCGGCTAGCCGTCGCCGAATCCCTAGCCGTGGCGAATTCTCAATCGACGCCTCCAAAATCCAAATCAGAGGCTGTTCGGACCCCACCAAGTATTTTAGTATCCAGCCTCATCTGCTTGAGCAAAAAGGAACCACCTGCGAAGTTGACCCCGAGTGACACGTTTCACCCGTCACCCGATCATGATGGGGCAACAAGGCAGGCTGGAGCCACCCATTTCACCCGATCGTGGTCAATTTCTGATCAAGAGCGGCATTCACCTCTTTTCGAGTCTTTTACGTCCCGCAACCGGTTCGGCAGGATTGCCATGTGATTGACAACAGTGGCAATCATGGTCATTCTGTGAGGGTCAAAACACACACAAAACATGAATAAATAGCGTGATGGGATCGAATTTCACTTCCATTATTAGCCGCGTCACTGGTATTGTTCGCCAGCACTGACGCGGGGGAGAACGTTGCCACCGGAGGGAGCTTCGATGGGATCGAATCAGCATTCCTGAGTGACATTTCACCCCCGGCCCCTCCAAGGGTTCGGGGGTTTTTTCGTATCCTTACCTCACGCGGCATCACACGCGCCCTGACGGACCGATTTAAGAAAGTTCAAAATACCAATGACTTTGAAACCCATCCAGATTTACGACACAACACTGCGAGATGGATCGCAGGGAGAAGGAGTAAGTTTCTCACTTCAAGACAAGCTGAACATTGCAATTCGATTGGCCGAAGCCGGCGTAGACTTCATTGAAGGTGGCTATCCGCTTTCGAATGAAAAAGACGTGGCATTCTTCGAGCAAATCCGCCAGCACGATCTGGGGCAGGCCCAAATATGTGCTTTCGGCATGACACGTCGTAAGTCGATGAAGGCCGATGATGATCCGGGGATGCAGGCGCTCGTGCAGGCACAAACACCTTGCATCACGCTGGTTGGCAAAACTTGGGACTATCACGCTACCGAGGTTTTACGAGTTAGCTTGGAAGAAAACCTCGACATGATTGGAGAGAGCGGCGAGTTCTTGGCTAGGCACTCGCAACTGATCTATGATGCCGAACACTTTTTTGATGGTTACGAGGCAAATCCCGACTACGCAATCAAGACTCTGATGGCAGCAACCTCTGCGGGTGCCAAGTACCTGGTATTGTGCGACACCAATGGTGGAACTTTGCCCGAACGCATCGCCGATATAACAGCAACGGCTGTGCGTGAGTTTGCAGACTATGACACCGACATCGGAATCCACACGCACAACGACGGCGAGTTAGCCGTGGCAAACTCATTAGCAGCAGTG
>JAPKCI010000452.1 GCA_028823035.1 Rubripirellula sp. | reverse complement strand
TGAATCTCCCGTTCCGCCACCGGTGTCTATGGAACTTGGTCGGTTGGAACGCGAACTGCTGTAGCTGACCCCGCCTGGTTTTGAATCTCCCGAACCAATCCCATGCCCCTGTTTAAGATCTTCGAGGGTGATCACTGCACCAGTTTGTGGGTTTCTACCAGTTCTTGCAGAGCGAGAAAAACTTCCAAATCCGACCAAAGCCACTCGGTCAGCTTTCTTGCGTGTACTATATACGTTCGTAGTGATAGGTTCTAAAGCTCTTTTTGGATCTGCTTGTGATAGGTCTGACCTGCTCGCCATTGCCTCAGATAATTCAGCTTTGTTCCCGACGCCATGATGCCCAATCTCACCCTTGTCACCACCTGTCCCGCCCGTGTCCCTAATACCGCCACGATTTGAGCGAGTCGTATTGTGGTCGACCGCACCTGACTTCATATCGCCAGAACCAGTCCCACCTGTACTCTTAGGTCGCGTACCATCATTCCCCGGTGGGAACATATCGACGACATGCCCATTTTTGCTCTTTTCGGATCCATCATTCCCCGGTGGGAACATATCGACGACCACCCCTTCTTTGCTTTCCTGCAGAACAGCGACGACCAGATGATCGCAATGACTTCGGTTTAGTTCGGCAAAATACAGGTTGATTAATTCTGGTTTGGTGGTTTGAATTGGTTCCGGAGGTGCGGCCATTGCTTGCCCATGGCTTGCGATTCCAAGGACGATGAGAGCGAGGATTGCCCAGTATTTTGACGGGGTAAAAAGATGAAACATAAAGGTCTTTCGAGTAGAAGCATGAAAAGTAGAGCAGATGCTTTGACAACGCAAACCTTGTGCCAATCCTCCAAGCAGCTGGATTACTCGTCATTGTTGGAAAACAACGCTTCATCTGAATCAGATTGAGACAGGAATCAAATCATGAGACCGAAATCGTCAAACCGTGAGCGAAGCTTTTGAGAAGATGTCCATTTGCCCGTTTCGAAAATTCCAACGATGTGAATTCAAGCGACTGACTAATCTTGTGGGCCAAATGGGAATTGCAACCGACCAGCAACGGGTTCGAGCTGATCCAGGTCGATGACTGTGACGCCGATGAGGTGCCTGGGTCAGCAGTTGGTTAGTTGACCTTGATCTGGCTTGCTTTCCGCTGCCGTACTTCTCGAACAATTCGGTAGCCCGTTTCTGTGCTTTTGACAATTGTTCTGCGGTAAGTAATTCTTTAGCAACGTCCCGGTTTTTAACAGCGTCTACGTCTCCGCTAGTCGCAGCAACAGAAAACCATGCGTATGCTTCCGCGTAGTCCTGTGGCACGCCTTCGCCTTTGGCGTACATCACACCTAGGTTGTGCTGAGCTTTCGCAACCCCCTGCTCCGCCGCTAAGCGGTACAACCTCAACGCTTCCGCGTCGTCCTCTGGCACGCCTCTGCCGCTTGGAAATACCAACGCTTCCAGTGATAAAAAACCCGCCCAGTTAACATAACGGAAGCGAATAAATAACAGCCGGCGGCCACCATGGTGCCATTCTCTGATTCCGACCAATCCGCAATGGCGTTCAGTCCAAGCTTGAGCCAATCCACCCCAGAAAAGAAAAGGACGGTTATAATTACAACAACCGACACTGTGACAATTGCACCCTTGCAACCAAGATTAGCAATGCGACCGCGCGCGAGTTTCCGCGTCGCAACTCGGTCTGCTTTTGTGCACAACACGAACTGTTCGCTAAATATCGACGTGTAGAACCCACCAAACCACAAAAAGGTACGGAACGGAAAATCCAGATCTATCGAATAGAGGCGATCGATGACACCGGAGCCTCCTATCAAAAACGCGATTCCCAGAAGCATCGCGAGCGAGTAGGACACCAACCGTGGGATAGAGTAACTGCTCGGCACTTCCTCGCTTGATTCCGAAGGATCGGATTCGCGCGGTGGGGAAAAGGGATTGTCTCTTCCCGTCATCTGCGTAACCTCCTGTTTTGTACTCGTTGTCACCGATTGTAGTGAAACGCAGACAGCTAACTTCCCTAATATCGGTCTCGATGACTTCTTTGTCTGCTTGGATGGTGAGTGGGGCAGCGACGTTGGGCGGGCTGTAATAGGTAGAGGACGATTTGGGGCAAAACCCTGGACGATGGTATCTGGGCCAAATGGGAATTGCAACCAACCAGCAACGGCTACGAGCTGATCCAGGTCGATGACTGTGACGCCGACGAGGTGCCGGTTTTGGCGTTGGGTGATGCAAACCTAGCAACCAACAAACAGCCGCAGGTGGTGATGCAAACCTAACAAGCACCTGCCCGCTGCGTCCTACGCTACGGCAGCTCAGTCGCGGCTCCGCCTTGCTCCATCGAGCCTACGCTTGAGGACTTCGCTTCCTTGCATGCGGCTCCGCCGCTATTTCTCGGAGCTGCGGACCACACGAAAGCCTAGGAGGCCTCTGCGGGACGACGGCGAATTCCTGGCCCTGCCACGGCCCGCCGACCGGCAGTGGTCAGCCGAGTTGTACCAGCCGCCGCGAATCACCCGGTACGAGCCCTCAGACGGACCAGTCGGATCGCTGGTGGGTGACGATTCATAATAATCCTCGTCATACCAATCCTGACACCACTCCCAAACATTGCCGTGCATGTCATACAGCCCCCAAGCATTAGGTTGCTTGCTGCCTACTGGATGACTCTTCCCATCGATATTTCCTCTCCACCAAGCATACTCGCCTAAGCCCGACCGGCCGTCGAACTCATCGTCACCAAAACTGTACCTTGTCGTCGTCCCTGCACGGCAGGCATACTCCCACTGAGCCTCGGTTGGCAAACGATAAAGATTGCCGGCTGCTTTCTCGGCTGGTAAGGCTGATAACCTTCGGCAAAAATTCACCGCACCAGTCCAATTCACATTCTCAACTGGATTGTCAGTACCTTTGTCTTGACTCGGGTTGCTGCCCATCACCTGTTCGTACTGAGACTGTGTGACTTCATGAATCCCGAGCTTGAATGGCTTCGTTAAAGTCACCTGATGAGGCGTCTCATCGGAATCACCGTTTGCATCGCCCATCGTGAACGTGCCAGCCGGAATCAACTTGAGTTTCATACCAATTGAATTGGTTGACTCAGCCAACTTAACCGGTGTGGCCCTGGTCGCGGTTGGTGGCGTTTCGGCAGAAATGTCGCTCCCGCAAATCACAACAACAGCCAGACAAACAACAACAGATTTGAAA
>JAPKCI010000153.1 GCA_028823035.1 Rubripirellula sp. | reverse complement strand
GCAGCGAGATCGAGGCCTTGTCCGGAGGAATTGCGGGTGCTGGTGCGTATGCGGTCGGCGCGGGCTTGAGCCTGAATGAAATCGAGTCGAACATGAGTGCCAGTGTGATGGACTCACAGATCACCAGTGGCAAGGACGTTTCCGTGACGGCCAGCAATGATGCGAACATCAAAGCCTTGGCAGTAGGTGGTGCGGGTGCTGCAAGCTTTGCGTTGGGCGGTGGGGTGGCAACGAACGATATTCAAAACGACATGGACGCAAATATCACAGGGTCCAACATCGATGCCGCAAGGAATGTCGAGGTAGCTGCAGAGAACACGAGCGAGATCAGAACCTTGTCCGGGGGTGTTGCGGGCGCTGGTGGGTACGCGATCGGTGCGGGCGTGAGTCTGAATGAAATCGAATCAAACATGCGTGCCTGTGTGATTGACTCACAGGTCACCAGTGGCAGTGACGTTTCGGTTTCGACCAGCAATGTATCGAGCATCGAAGCCCTGGCCATTGGGGGTGCTGGTGCCGGAACCTTTGCTTTGGGCGCTTCAGTATCTGTCAATCGCATCGGTGGAATGATTTGCAGTTGCATCATGGACGATTCCGACGTCATTGCAGCAGGCAGCATCAGTGTTACAACGTTTGATGCGTCGCAGATCCACGCTCTGGCCCCGGGGTTTGCAGGAGCGGGGGCTGTTGCGGTGGGGATTTCCGTTGTTGACAACGATACCAATCGTACGCTCAAGGCTGTCATTGCGGACTCAAATGTAAATGCCGGCGATGATGTAATTGTGGATGTGACCAGTCGAAGTGGTCATCGTGCGATCGCGGTGGGTGGCGCGATTAGCGGTGATGTTGCAGTCGCAGGTTCAAGCAGCAGTAACCGGATAACGCAGGAAACAGATGCGGCCGTGGATGGCGAATCCTCGGTGGTCGCAGGCAGTGATGTTGTGATTCGTTCCAACGTCAGCGAGAACATCGAGACGGATGTCGTTCAAGCCGCGGGAAGTCTGGGATTCTCAGTCGCCGGCGCGATCGCATCCAATCATGTGGATACAGTGACGACAGCCCGAGTTGGAAAAGGCGTGAGTGTTGCCTCGCAAGGTAACATTTCGATTGAGAGTGTCGATGATACGGTGGTCAATTCGACTGCGGGTGAGGTCGCGGTAGGCGTTTATGTTGCCGGTGCGGGCGCCAGCATCAGCACGGTGCAGGTGCACAAGGATGTTCAGGCCTACATTGATCAACAGGCGAATGTCTATGCAGCGGCAGCAAACCTCAGCAACATCCATGCTTATTCGGGTGAACATGATTCCAACGGTAACTTCCTGCTGGAAGAGATTCGCGGAATCGAGGTTCAGGCGACCTCGAACGAAAGCGTCAACAACACGGCGTTCGGCGTCGACGCTGGATTGTATGCCGGGGTAGCGGCAGCTGTCACCGCGACGGTTGTCCAACCACACGTCGAGGCATGGATCGGAAAAAATGCAAACGTCGACGCTGACTCAGCGGGGACGCCGAGTTCCAATGGCGAAAAATCCCCGACCAATGTCAATGTCTCTGCTGTCAATCATTCAACGATAGCTGATTCGGCAACGGGAGTCGGGATTGGTGCAGCGGGTATCTCGGGCGCTGTCGATGTTGGCAGGATTCATCATTTTGTGTGGGGACATATCGATAACGATGCTGATGTCAAAGCGTTGTACGACATTGACGTGCATGGACTTTCTCAGAAACTGGTTGACACTGATACGCTCGCTGCCGGTATCGGAGCGGTAGGTCTTTCAGGTTCGGTTTCCGTCTGGAATATCGGTGCGCCCTTCAATTCCGAATACATGTTGAACGGAACAAAGATGAAGGCGTTGGAGGCGGGTGGAACAACCGTTGACCAATTTGCAAGTGCAGCAGCTGATCTTGTCGATGATCGACTCGACAAACGCTTCGGTAAAGGCACGCCAAACAAGAAAGACCTCTACAGCGACCTGCATGCCAAAGATCACCCCTCGGGTGTGATCGCGACGATCAAGCAAAACGCCATTCTTACTGCCGGGGATGACATCGATGTGCGAGCTCGGGAGTGGATGCTCGTCGATGCCTCAACAGGTGCGGCAGGGATAGGTGTTTATGCGGGGGTTGGTGCGGCTGTTGCGATCATGAATGTCCACAGTGATACCGACGCCGGTGTCTTCGGGCACTTGAATGCTGGCGACGATACGCTTGTCCAAGCCACTCTGCAAGAGTCTACGGTTTCCAGATCGTTGAGCGGTGAGATCGGAATTGTTGCCGTGGGCGCAGCCATTGGAGTCGTGAATGAATCCAGTGAGCAATCCGCAAGAGTCGCCTATGGCGGTTGGATCGAATCAACCGATTTGCTGTTAGTCGAGGCGGACGAAATTCTTGCTGTTGATGTGATGACAGGGCAAGCCAGTTCGGGATTTTTGCCGATGGCTGCTTCGGTTAGTGAAATCCACGATTCCGGGTTGACGGAGTCATATTTGGATGATGCGACTATCGGCCCCCAACTGCCTGGCGATTCGCATGATTTTTGTGACCCCGGTTTGTCGCAGGTGCGATTGGCGCTGGTCCGAACCGATGTGGATCACGATTTGACGACCAACGCCGGGGGCATCGCGTCAGGCGTGGTAGCTGTGGGGGTGACGGTTTCTGGCGTCGATGACCAACATCAAATGCAGTCTTGGGTGGGAGGTGGTTCCACCGTCGTGTTGCAGGAAACCTTGGGTGTCGGAGGTGAGTCTACGTTGAATGCAGATACGACTTTGACCACCCTGACAAACGGTGTGGTCGGGGTATCCGTTCCCCGATCCAGCGTTGAACTGAAACCGGTGGTCGCGACCTATGTTGAGAACGCTACGGTGTGCGTTGGCGACGATCTATTCGTCCGCGCGGAAAATGATACGCGTGCAAACGCTCAGGGCTTAGCGCTCGGTATTTCCGGGGTTGGCATTGAGGCAATCAATATTGACGCGCTCGCTATGCCGGATGTCCAGACCTGGGTCGAAGGACGTGAAACCCGTGTTCACGCCCATCGGGATGTTGTGGTGGAGTCGATTGTCACTCAGGATGCTGTGGTTGACGCAGCAAGAGCGGCTGTTGCCGGGGTGGACGTGGGATCGTTAGAAGCCAGCGCACACAGTTCCGGAGATGTTTCGACGAGGGTTGGTAAATCAGCGACCCTGCATGTTGGAAACGATTTCACCATTCGATCTGACACGGCGGGTGACTCCGCAGTTAATGTTGTTTCGCCATCGCTTGCTGGTGTTGCGATTGGCGACAACAACGCCGTTGCAGTCGCTTCGTTTGATGCCGAAGCTGAATTGGGTTCTGTTCGTGCTGTATGGGTTGCCGGAGACACACTGGTTGAGTCGACGTCCGATCGAAACGCTGAGACGGACGTGGTTTCAGTCGCAGTCGCTGGTGCCGTGGGCGCAACTTCAAATGTCCAATCGATTGCAAGTGGTAGTAACTCTGCTGTGGTTTCAGGTCGCGTGAATTCAACGAATGATTTGACGGTGGCTGCGCTTGAAAGTAATCGGACCGTTGCGGATGCAGACTCCTTCTCCGCCTCCCTTGTCACCGGTTCGGGCCTTAATTCGCGAACGATCGCCAATCCACTAGTCGGTGCTTCGATTAGCTCACAGGTCGATGCGGCAGGGAACATCGATGTGACGGCGGGAGCGGATTTGACCACTCTCGCAACCGGACGCACGATCGGAGTCTCCGGTGTGACGTTCGGAGAGGCGAATATTGATGCCGATTCGGCGCCAACCGTTGTCGCGGAACTGACCGGTGGAGCAAAATTGACCACCGACGGGGATATTTCAATAAGGGCGTTACACACGGTCGGGCCCGACATCGCTGGGCAACCTGCCGTGACAGGGTTTGCAGCTACAGTTGGGCTGCTGGGTAGCGGTACAGGCATGACCCTGAGTGCGGACTCTGATCCGCTGGTTGAGGCGTTGGTGGGTGATGGGGCGGAGGTCATTGAGACGGATGATCTGAGTCTCGAGTCACGATCGGAAACGCAACTGAGCGTCAATGATACTGCGTTTGCAGCCGCAGGCGTGCTCGGAATTGGGTCAACCCACAGCATGGTTCACAGTGGTGGCACTGTCACGTCAGTGCTCGGCGGTGTCATTGGCAAAGTGGACGATGTTACCTTGTCTTCGACCGATGTCGCGTTCGTCGACGCACGGTCTCGAGGCACGATGCTCGCGGTCGGCGTTACTGTTCCAAGTGCGGAGGCTGACGCGATCGTTGACCCCAGCGTGCAGACGTCGCTGACGACCAATCTTCATGCAACGGGTGATGTGGTCATGCGAAGTGAGTCGAATCTGGATTCCAATGCGGACGTCGAGTTGAATGCGGCGGCGCTGATCGCTGCTGTTGGGGAAACGGATGCGACTGCATCAGTCTCACTTGACATGGATACGGTGGTTGCCCCCGGTGTAGCTGTCTACGCAGATGGATCGATCGAGTTGGAATCGAGGCACAATGTTGACGGTGCAGGGAATTTACTGCCATTCGGAGCCAGCGCCAGTGCTGAGT
This sequence comes from Rubripirellula sp., assembly GCA_028823035.1. Taxonomy (GTDB): domain Bacteria; phylum Planctomycetota; class Planctomycetia; order Pirellulales; family Pirellulaceae; genus Rubripirellula. The sequence continues at coordinate 10,392 of JAPKCI010000153.1, read as the reverse complement.
CTGCCAATTTTGCCATCGCAGTTGCCGTTGCGGATTCTGTATCAACGGCGGTATCGAATCCTGAAGTCAGTACTCGAGCCGATCAGGGGTCAGTCCTTCACGCTTTGCAAAATGTAAGTTTGCGGAGTCAGTCATACAGCGATGCCGTTGCCGATTCGGACGCGACACAGATTGGAGCCGTCGGAGCCGGAGCCGTAACTGCCATAGCAGAATCGGGAGGATCAGTCGAAAGCGTATTGAACGATGTTGAATATGCATTTACCAGGAGTGGCGACATCGACGTATTTGCATCGACGCGTAATGACTCGATGGCGTCAGCCATCGGTACAGCGACTGGCATTGTCGGTGCCGGGAATGCAACTCAAGCGGACGCTACGTCCAGTCCCGATGTATCGGCCAGAGTTGGGGCAACAAACGGAATTGATGCGGGAAGGGATGCTAGCGTGATTGCGTTGGGATCTGGGGACGTGATGGCTGATTCGGAAGGGCGTAGCAAGTCGATTCTATACGATCAGGGGGCGGTCGAATCGAATGGATCTTACACGCCAACGGTCGAAAGTCTTGTTTCACCGAATGCCGACCTGACCGCTGGTAACAACTTTGAGCTTCTTGCGTATGGGAACGCTCTGGATGCTTCCGGTACCTACGACACTGATCGATCTGTTATGGTCAATTCCTTGTCTAAGGGCGTGGCACTCGTCGCGGGGCGGTCAGCTATCTCAAACTCAACGGTGGTCTCACTTGTGACCGCATTCTTAGGCGACGATTCAAGTGTGCATGCAGGTAATGACGCCAATGTCAACGCGCGTTCCTACACGCTCGTAGAGACGGATGCGGATACGAAATTAACCGGACTAGTCGGCCAAGCCTGCATCGCGCGTGGATCAAACACGATAGAGGTATCGACATTGTCCGGGTCTCCGAGTCTCACTTCCGTTACAGGATTTTCACTCTCGGCCGACAACGATATCGATGTGGTTAGTGATACTGAGCTGATCTCCAATGTCAATACTAAGGCAGTGCAAATAGCTTTGGGTTGGGCGAATGCCGATTCAGACAATGATGTCGTGGTCAATACTGTGGCTTTGTTGGGAAATGGTTCGTCGACCGACGCTGGCGGTAATCTTTTTGTTTATGCGAATAAACTTTCAGACCAGTTGACGACCGCGGATGTCGTCGGTTTGGGTAACTCTGATGTCACGGATGTAACATGCGTTGCAACTACGGCGGCGACTGCATTCGGGGCATACACGTTCATTGGTGCGGGTACAATTACCTTTTATGCCGATGATCCCGTTGTGTCGAAGGTGAAAAGTACAGTGTCCGACAAGGATGTTTCCGATGCAGACTGGGATCAGGCAGTGAAGGAGGGACGTGTCGGTGCACGAGCATCGGTTTCAGCCGATGTATTGATTGTCTCGGCAATTGGCGAGGGGGTCACCGTGAAGGCCGATAAAGTCAACGTCATTAGCAAGCTGAAGAAACTTGACTTGTCAGCAAATGCGGAATTAAAGACCCGCCGCAAACACAACATTAAAGCGGTTGAATCGGAGGAGTTGAAGCTCGAGATTCATACGCAGTTGTGTGATGATGCTGAAATCAACCGCCAATCGCACACGGACCAGGAGAATGCCATTGGCTACCGAGCAGAAATCAAGAAAAACAAAAAGGGGAAGGTAACCGAAAAGGAAAGATTCCGTGAATTTGGAGGGCGACGTGGAAAAGGAAAAGCGACTGCCGCGAGCACCGGTTTCGAAACCAACAAGGACAAGCGAACAAAGGATGAGGAAAATGTCGATTTGTTCTTTGGATTGTTAGGGCGTAACGTGAACGGGTACGGTTCATGAGGTGCCGCTGATGGGACATCTGGTTGAGCGGTCCAGAACAGCGGATCTGGGAATTCAGAAGACACCCCACGTAACTTTGGGTCGAGGAGAACGGTCGAGGTGAACGAGCGGCTTGAGATGAGTTGTTCTGGGTTGCCGTTGAGCCTGTTTGCTGGACATGCCAGTAACCAATTGATGCCTCGTCTGTAAGCTCACCCTTCCGCCAATGCAGGGATTTCGCATTGGCGGAACTCGTTGTCCCGAACATCTATCCAACGTTTATTCATCGCTCGGTAGAACGTCCAGGCCCTTCGCCGGTGGTGGGAGTCCCGGAATGCCGCCAGCGGCCGGGATACTCGGACCGTTGCTGGGTTCGGGACGTGGCGGCTTATTGCCAGGTGCCAAGCCGATGCCGAATCCTGGCACGCTGCCAGGTACTGGCGGGCTGCCAATTCCCAGCTCGCTGCCGGGTCCCGGACTTCCGATGTTGCGACCTGGATCCGAAATGTTGACATCAACGATTCGGCCACCGATGTAATACAGACGATAACTATTACCGCGCTGTTCCACAGACTTTGGTTTGTCCAGTACGAACGTCGATGCTCCGGAGCGGATGGCAAGCCGCTTGTCAGCTAGGACTGGGGGGACCTGATACAGCAGGGTGACACCGTCTTGAACCTCGGATTGCTGCCAGAGCTTGCCGGGTTCGTGGAGGTTCGGGTTGCCAGAGTAGGTGACCGCTAAACCACGGTCGTTGCCGGCGTTGATCACACGGATAGTGATCGCTGAGCGAACACTGATAGTTGAATCAGATGCAAAACCCATGTTGCCGACGGTCCAGCCACCTGAAATGTCGTGATTGTGTCTGCGAGGTCTCGGCAGGCGTCGACCGATCGATACCAGCAAAGTCCGACCACTGGCGTATTCCAAACGATAAGCGCCACGATCGTTTTCAACGGACACAGCCTTATCCAACCCATTCGGCCTGGCGCCTGAACGAACCGCCAGTGGGCGGTTGCCGATGCTTTCCGATACTTGATAACTGAGTGTCTCCTGATCGCGTAGCGTTACCGTGTCCCATAGTTTTCCTGGCTGCGAATCAGCAGGGTTGCCAGAGTAAGTAACGGCAATGCCAAGTGCATTGCCCATCGCCAGGATGCGGATATTTACGGTTTGGCCTGGTTCAATCTGTGATCGCGTAGCGAATCCCCGGTCGTGGGCAATCCATCCGCCAGACAGGTCCGCATCAGGACGTTCAGGGAGAGGCGTGAGGGGGGGCAGGGCAAATGCCGGTGACGCAGGTAGCCATGCGCATGCCAATAGAAATGCCGTTGCAAACAGCGGGTTAGGCTGTTGATGGGTGAGAGGAATCATAAGAGGATCCTGTGTGAAGAAAATGATGTTGCAGTTGAGTTCGTATGAACGGATTCAATCGAGTGTGACTAAAGTTATGCGGAAACCTGACGATGGAAACCCTTTCGTCGATGCTGTTCGCAGTTGGTGATTCACGGCATGATTCGGAAGGTCACCGGTGGTCTAGTGGTTGTGGTGACTGTGGTCACCAAACAGTACATGCTTTTCGTCCCCTTTGGCATAGACGTATGCGAGCAGATCGAGGATTTCCTCTTGGGTTAGTTTGTCCAACAGTCCCGATGGCATCAGGGAAACCGTCGCCTTTTTGCGGCCGACGATCGCCTGCTTTTCCAAGATGGTTACCTGATCTTTGGCGAGAGGATTGATCACGATTTTCACGATATCGTCATCTTCCTCCATGATCATTCCGGTCAGAAGTCTGCCGTCATCAAGGACGAAGGAATTCGACTGATATTTCTCATCGATCTCCTTTGACGGATCAACCATTGCAAGCAGAATCGATTGAACCGTGTGCTTTTTGTCCGTTAGTTTCGTAAGGTCGGGACCAAAGACGTTCCCTTCATCGCCAAGTTTGTGGCAACCTGTACAGCTGGCAACTTTGAACAGTTCCTTTCCTACTTCCCATGATCTGCCCGCAGGCACGGGATCGATGCCAGCCACCAGTTCGTCGTAAGTCCAAGCGTGTGAGCGCGTGTTTCGTTTCAGCAAGTCGTCCAGTACGGGAAGGTTTGCTTTCTTGAGGTAGCCTGCCGGGTTGGCGAGATATTCATCAAGGTTGTCCACGACGTACAAGGCCCCGAACATCCGCCGCCAATGGCCCGGATAGGTGCAAACGTAAGGGTAAACTCCAGGTTTGGTGGGTGCGTCGAAGCTGAGGGCTTGATTCTCGCCCGGTTGCAGCAGTTTACTGGCGAGTAACACTTTGTTTGATTTTGGGATGTAGGCTCGGTCCATTGCATCGGGGTCTCGTCCAGTTGCTTCTGCGAGTTCGCCGACCTCCTGTAGTGCACCTGGCGTCACGATGGCAAAGTTATGAGGCATGGCATCCGTATTACTGAAGCGGAATTCGACAGGTTTGCCCGCTTGAACCACGATCATTTCCTTGTCGTAAATCATGCGGTGCGAGACGGTGCCGATTGCGATCACCCGCACATCGAGATTGTTCAGCCGGTCCTGAACCGAGCGTTGCACATCGTTGGGCAGTTTTGCGGTCAACGACTTTGTCAAAGCAATGGCGTCACTCGCGGCTGATCCCGTGCGGAATCTGGCAGGCATTTCAGACAGGAATCCAATCAGATTGTCGACCAATGGCCGAGCCGCAGATTTCGAGAAGGCGGCATCTGGAACTGTCCGTAACGCCTTGATGGCGGCCGGGCGATTTTTTCCAAGGGCGACCAATTGCGACAGTGCTATCGCTTTTTCCTCATCGTGGTCAGGAATCGATGCCAGTGCGGCAATGGCGGTGTCGTGGATCGTCTGTCCTCCATTGACGCTAAGCCTGTCGGCCGCGATTGCCTGCCGTTTCAATCCAGGACCCTGCCATGATATTTGCAGTCCATCGCCCCCACCATTGTCAAAATAGGTCACTACCAGGTCGTGTGCGCCAGCGGCCAAATCGATCGAAGCTGATTTTTCAACCATCCCATGCAATCCGTCGTTGTTGACCAGCAGCCTGCCATCCAGGTAGATGCGTGAACCATCATCTGAACTGATGAAGAACGTGTACGTGCCAGTTCGGGGAACCAAAATGGTTCCGGTAAACCGCAGGGCAAACCGGTCCGCTTGTTTGCGTTGGGGAACGTTGATCTCAATTTGAGGTACCACCCCACTTGCGTTGGGCTTCATCTTGTTGAGGGTTTCGATTGCAACGTCGCGGCCCGAAGGATAGTAGTATTGGACACGGATCCCCGGTTCGCTTAATTCGGATCCGGAAGCCTCAGCAGCCAGATTGGTCGGGAGCGCAAAAATCAGTGGACGAACTTTGGCAAACAGTTGACCTCGGACAGTGCTGTCCACGGTGGGAACAGCGTCGAGAAAGTCTCGCAGGTTTTCTTTGTTCTGCGAGGCGGCGAGGAACGCATCGTCGGGCCCGGCAGCAGCGACCCACGCTGCGTAACCCAGCCTCTTTAATTCCGGTGTCTCGCCATCGATCGCAATCGATTCGATCCGGCTGCGGATGCGTTGCAGATCTAGCGGACTCTGAGAGACCAGCACCTTCCCCAAGCCGATTACGTTGCTTGCGGGATTCGTCCGTGCTTCATCGATCAGGGCCATCAAGACGTCCAGTGGTTGTCTCTCGGTTTCCTTAGCCAAACCAGCAAGTGCGTAGTTGAGGTTTTCTTGACTGGCACTGTTCCGCGTCACGATCGCCCGGTACACGTCTTCGGTTTGCTGCATCTGCAGCAATGCCTTGATGGAGGCATTTTTGAGCGTGTAGGCGCGTGCGGCGGGGCTGAGTGTCTTGCCCGCAGCCAGTGTTTGCTGGATCACAGCGTCGATGTCGATTGACTGTCGGACATAGGCCAAAATCGTATCCAGTTCGGGGTCAGTGGTTCGGGAACCAACTTCAAAAAAGACCTCGCTGGTCGTTACAGCGTCGCCATACTCGACCGCTGCCTTGAGTGCTTCTGCGCGGACTAAGGCAGCCGGATTGGCCGCACCTGCTAACAGAATTGGTTTCCAATCTGTTACCCGTCCGGCCCAGTGTCCGAGGGTGCGGATGGCAGCGGCACGTATTCTGGCGTCCTCAGCACGGAACACTTTCGCCAGCAATTCCATGTTTGGAATGCGTTGCTCTTCGAATACCCACAGGCATTCCAGCAATGCCTGAGCTTCGTCGCGTTGGGCCGAAGCGTTGGCAGGGTTCAGTTGATCAGCGAAGCCCTGTACCTCTGTCACGATGTCGGCGGCCTCGCGTCCGGTTAATTCCAAACGTGCCCGATAGCGATCGCTGTTTGCCGTTGCAAAGAAACTTTTGCACACCTCCGAAATCGGCTTGCCTTTGAGCTTGACGACAGGTGTCAACGGACGCCCTTTGGCAGTCACGCGGTAGATGCGACCATGTTCGTGATCACGGTTGGGATCCCGCATGTTGTGTTGCATATGGCCGATTAGCGTGTTGTGCCAGTCGGATATGTAGATCGCGCCATCCCCGCCGACCTCGACATCACTAGGGCGGAAGTTCGAGTCGGTAGAAACCAGAATTGGTTCAATTTCGGTTGCAGTGATATCTGCGCCGTTGAATCTTACTTCGTGCTGGAGCACACCGAGGAATCCTATCGTATTGCAGATCAGAAAATTGCCTTCGTGCTGTTTCGGAAAGTGACCGCTGGACAGGATGCCTGTTGCCGCAACGGGGCGGACACGCTTCTGAAACCACTTTTTGTTCCCGATGCCCTTGCCGATGTTGACATAACTGCCGGTGCCGCCAGTGCCGTCGTTGGCAAACTGAAATCCCCAGCGATCAAACACGTCACCGTGGGGATTCGGACCGATTGGGAAATGGAATTCAAATTCGAATGTGCGAGGGTTGAATCGGTGAACCCCTGATGAACCGCTGCGGAATGTTTTGGTAGGCGTTTCAAAGTTGGCGACGTTGAAAATACCGCGTGAGTAGTACAGCCAACCGTCAGGGCCAAGCACAACGGCATTGGCTGAGTGGTGCGTGTCGGCGCTCGAAACACCTTGTAGCATGCGGATTTTCTGGTCGGCTTTGTTGTCGCCATCGGTGTCCTTCAGGAACCACAGTTCGGGTGGCGCTGCTACGAGGACTCCGCCATTCCAGAATTCAAATCCGGTCACGCTGTTCAGTTCATCGGCAAACACAATGAGTTCGTCGGCTTTGCCGTCACCGTTTTCGTCGGGCAGAATGACCAAAGCGTCGCGAGCTGGTTCCGTCGGGTTCCAATGGGGATAGGATGGCCAAACGGACGCCCACAGTCGACCATCGGTATCAACCGCCATTTGTACAGGGTTGACCAGGCGGGGAAACTCCTTCTCTGAGGCAAATAGGTTGACTTGCATGCCATCGGCAATGGTCATCTTTTCAATGGCTTCTTCCCCACTGAGGTAGGGCCACGCCCCGTCGGGAAGGGGGCCAGCCTTGTTGGTTTGAACGGTCAGTTCCGGAGGAAGATTGTTGTCCGCGATTTTGATGTCCCTGCCATTGGCGACAGCCCAAATTCGCTTGTCGCGGTTCTCGGTCAGGGTATCGAAGATTTCCATTTCTCGATTCATGACATCAGCATTGGATTGGCTGTGCCATGCCAATGTCGACCGACCGCCAAAGACGTTGAATCCGTCGACCACGCGATATCGACTGAACCAGTGATGGTTCTTGTCCAACACCGCTTCCCGGATTGCGTCGACACGGGCTGGGAGTTCACGATCAGGGAATAATTGTGAAAGAGCTACTTCTGCGACTGCCTTATTGCCGTGTTCCAGTAGGTGGATACCGTTCAGTGTCAACGGTCGGTTGCTCTGTGCGTACAAGGCTTGGGTTGGTGTGAACAGGTCAACAAAAACGACGTTAGCGTCGCTGCAAACTTTCTTCATCGTAGCCGTGTACTTTTCTAGATTGACATTGTTTGCAGTGCCGTCAGGTAAGTGTGGGCTATACAAATTCTCATGTGCAATGGGTGAGAAAATGACCAACTGTGGAACTGAATTGCCGCTGTACTTCTGGGCTTTCATCGTCTGAATCATGGAGGCCAGATCCTGCTGGAATCCGGCAAGGCCAGCATCACCACGCAACGATTCGTTATATCCGAAGAAACAGAAAACGACGTCCGCTTCGCATTTGGATAACCATTGATTCGTGTCGCCAAAGCTTTGCGATCTCGGACGATTCGCGATCTCGTCACCGGCGAAGCCGAGATTGCGGAAGGTGAGTTCGTGAGCCGGGTGCAGTGAGTGGAGGTAAGATTCCAGCCAGCCATGGTGCTGCATTCGGTCGGCCGTTGTGTTGCCAATGTATGCCACATGGTCGCCCTGTTGGAGTGACAGGACGGGATCTTGAGCCTCGGCGGTTGGGTGCATCAAAGATTCAATGCAAAGGAGTGCGACGAAGATCGGCAGGATAAAGCGGTGCGAAATGGGCACAGCGGTCCTCTCGGAATAGCGGTGGGATGGGCTTAATGAGGTCGACATTGTACTGATGATGGCCGAGTCGGTGGTGTAACCTCCAGATGCCCAGTTATTTCCGAACCAGACAATCAGTAAGAGCCCAGAATTGCGGTTTTGTGTCCGTGGTTGGGACGGTTCGGACTGGCGTGGAATCCTTTGGACCACTGTGCGGAAGACGGTTTTTCGAACCGTCGCTCCTGCTCAGGAAATGGTCATCACCCCCGCTTGGGGGCAGTGCTGGTTGTCCACGTAACTGGATCGGTAGAGCTGGATTCATGCTGCCTTGGCGACATTCAAACGGTACTTGGCGACATTCAAAAGAGTACTTGGCGACATTCCAGAGAGTAACGGGGTCCTGCTGGGATGTCTGTTGCGATATCCTGCTCGAATGGCCTCTATCGATCCAGATGATGATTACATCGCCTGCCCGCATTGCGGGGCCGAACTCGGTCCTACCGCGACGTTCTGTTCCGAATGCGGTAGCAGCGACGCGGATGGTTGGAGCACGGAAGCAGATGTCGGCGGTGATGATTTTGATTATGAAGATTACGTCGCGGCCAATTTTTCGGAATCGAGCGTGAATAGGGAGACACCGGCTTTATGGCGGTGGGTTGCGGTTGTCTTGTTGATCTTGTTTTTATTTGCGTGTTTGGCAATTTGGAGATAGCAGTACTTGCGATTGCTCAGCTAGCTCAATGAGCCCATTCGGTTCAATGGACTTAGGTTACCGCTGTGAATCTGGAACCGCTGTGAATCTGGAACCGCTGTGAATCTGGAATCAGAGTTAATCTGGAATCAGAGTTACCTGGACGGCTTGGGGTGATGATGGGGTCAGATAAAAAGTTTAGTCATGTACAGGTCGGAAATTTCGCATCTTAGTTGTGAGCTGATGTTCTTCTTCGTGGAGTAGTGTTGCAGTGTTGGTTGTGGAGGGAGATATCGATCCGTCTGGTTTGCGAGCTGTTGAGAGCTTGATCGCTTCCGGTGTCTGTGCTTCTGCGGACTACTGTCAAACGACAGAATCTACGAACACACAGGCGTTATCAGACCTGCGACATGGTCTGATCGACCAGACATTGCTGCCGAAATGTTATTTGACAGACCAACAGACTGTCGGGCGTGGCCGGCATGGTCGCAGATGGATGAGTGACCGTGGGACGCTCACCTTTTCACTTGTTTTGGATCGAGCTGCCATCGACCGGCGTCGCAGTCAGTTGCTGTCGATCGCTGTAGGCGTCGGCATCGCTCGTTTTATCGAATTTGAATTCGCACCCTTGCAGGCCAAGCTGAAGTGGCCCAATGATGTCCACATCGGAGGTGGGAAAGTGGCCGGTGTGCTGTTGGAAAATATCGCCGATTCGCCTCAGCAAGTGGTTGTAGGGGTTGGCGTCAATGTTGCGACGGAACCGAGTGTTGAGCCTGGTCAGGCGGGATTCATTACTCGTAGTTTGGCACAGGTGGTGGGTCGGGATATTCGCAGATACGAAATTTTCAGTCCGTTGGTCAGCGGAATCATGGAGGCCATTCTTGATCTGCGTGATTCTGCCGATGAATTGATCGATGAATTTCAAAACCGTTGCTTATTGTCCGGCCAGAAAATCAGTTTTCAGCAACGGGGACAAGAATGCCAGGGAATCTGTTGCGGAATTTCATCCACCGGAGAATTACTGGTCGAAACAGGTGATGGCACGCAGTTCGTGCAAAGCGGCGAGGCGCGTCTGGTTCGAGTTGCGAAAGATTAGCAGGTCAGGATTCGTGTGCCGTCACACTTGGTTTTCGGGTGGATGATTGCCCTGATGACGATGCAGTTTCTAGATTCAGTATGAATTGTTCTGGAATGAAAAATTATTCAAACAAGAGAGTGAATTGATGAGTGATGAAAATCGGGCGGTTGCGCTGGTGACTGGTTCGGCGACGGGGGTTGGACGAGCGTGTGTTCTACAGTTTGCCGAACGCGGATATGACGTTCGGATCGAGAACGGGCTGCTGGCGCACGCGGCCGAGGCGCTGGCGCCGCTCGTCGGTGCGCGTCCGGTGGTGATCGTCGCGGATGAGAACGTCGCCACGC
>JAPKCI010000451.1 GCA_028823035.1 Rubripirellula sp. | reverse complement strand
GTTCCGCGTCGGGCATCTCATCCTTTGTCATCGCTTTTCTGCCTCTTTCTTTCGCAGCTTGCCTGGCAACTCAAGAGCCACAAGCCCCCGGTTCATCTTTCCCGAATAAAAACCCTCTAAATCGACCGTCACAAACTTGAATCCGAGTTTCTGGAAATGAAGTGTGAGTTCGCGGTCGGCGTCCAGTTGCAGAATTGATTCTAACAGTTCCCGTCTGACTTCGATGCGTGCCAGCCCATCCTGATGCAATCTGACCCGACAATCCGGCACGCCGCGGCTTCTCAGCCAATCCTCGCTCTGTTCGATGCAGGCAAGCCTTTCCACGGTCACTTCGACGCCATAAGCGATTCGGCTGGCAAGGCAGGGCGAAGCGGGCAACTCATGATTGGATAAACTAAAGTAACGTGCCAAGTCACGAACCCTCGACTTGCTCAACCCAGTCTCAGCCAGAGGTGCCACGACTTGCCGGCGCTGTCCGGCAGCGATACCTGGACGATAGTCACCCAGATCATCACCGTTGGTTCCCGAAACAACCGTCACATCGGCATCAGCAGAAAAAGACTGCTCACGAATGAACGTTGAGATAGCCGCATACAGTGTGTCTTTGCAATAGAAGCATCGGTTGCCATCGTTGCGTTGATAATCCGATCGCTCGACTTCACCCGTGCGAACCACATGGTGGTCAATCCCGATCTCTTTTGCGATCCCAACTGCCGTTTCCAGTTGCCACTGTGGCACACTCGGTGACTGCGCTGTTACAGCGCAAACGAAATCAAGATCAGCACGCTGACAGGCAGCAGCAACCACACTGCTATCGACGCCCCCGGAAAAAGCGACCACAACTCGGCGTAAACCATTTAACAAGGACACCAGACGTTCAGCATCTTGTTGCGTCGATCGATTCACGGGCGACTATCAGGCCAGCGGCAGAGGATGAAGTCAGGGGGAATGCACCCGAACAAAGAAGCCGGCATCCAGAACCCGATCCTCTTGATCCTTTAATTGTGACCTGCCCGCCTCAATAAGCAAACCGGAGGATCCCCAGAACCGCTTGAGAAACTGCGTTTGCTTTAAAAAACCCAGCACATCACCTTCATTGACGTCCGGTGAATGCCCCGTCACGAGTAGCCGAAAAGAATCTTCCTCGAATAGCTGCAGGCAATCGGTGAGTAGTGGCCACAGATCACGGTCCAGACGCCACGATTTGCCTTTGGGCGAATGCCCATATGCAGGCGGATCGAGCAAGATTGTCTGATACTTGCGCTGACGACGTACTTCACGCGCTGCAAACTTGGCGGCATCATCGACCAAGTAACGAATGGGCGCATCGTTCAACTGATTGTGCGCCGCCACAAGCCGGGCAGCTTGAACGTTCTGCTTGGCGGCATCGACATGGGCCACTGCATAACCAGCTTTCGCCAATGCAAGGGTACTCGCCCCTGTGTAACCAAACAGGTTCAACGCGGACTGCCCCTCACGAAAATTCGCAGCAGGCGTGGCCAACCAACACCAGTTATCGAACTGTTCAGGAAAAAGTCCGATATGCCCGTAAGGTGTGGGACGCACCGGCATCTCGAATGCACCACAGTCAATCAACAGCGGATTGGGCCAAGGGACACGATGATCCCAAGCCCTGTCGCCAGAATCGTAGACGCCAGCAGCCCCAGTCCACTTTGAAGGATGGTTGGAAACTTGCCCCTTGGCCGATGGCGATGGCCGATCGATCAAGTGACCAGCCAGAGACTCCAACTTTCGCCCCATGCCAAAGTCGATTAGCTGATAACGACAATTTCCCAAGGAAACCAACCTGTCATTTCAAGTTCTTTTTATTTTCAGAATCATCAGTTCTAGCGACTTCGGTGCCATTTTCAAGCTCCGCAACCTCGATTCCGTTTTCAAGCTCCGCGACTTCGGTGCCATTTTCAAGCTCCGCAACCTCGGTTCCCGATTCGGACGCGTTCTTCTGCTCGGGATTGTTGTCCGCATCAGCTATTTGAGTATCATCTGCAGCAATTTCGTTGGTCGATTCAGCGGCAGCAATCTCAGTTGGTTCATGGACGTCGCCAGTTTCGGTTTCGCCGTTGCTGGTATCTGCTTTGGGTTCCTTGCCAGCGAGCTGCTCCTTGGCCTCAAAACGTTGCAGTTGCTTTGCAATTTCTTCTTGGCCAACCCCGATCATATCCTGACTGACACCACCATCTTCGAAAATCGGCAGACCATCTTGAAATCTAACTTCGGCGGTGTAGTCCACCGCTGGACGATCAAAAAACTTGGACGGCGAACCTGTGTCGCTTTTGTCGCCAAACTTGATGGAACTGCCTGCCAGTTGGGTCCGCTCGCGAACGGTTCCCCCTTGGAATGGACCAATGCCCATCACCCATGTATCGGTCGCAGTCGCGAGCGAGCTATCAACGCCCGACTGCCAGACGGGACTCCTCGTTTCTCGATCATATGCAAAGGCCACAACCTTGGCTGCCGCCTCGCGAGCCTCGCGTCTTGCAAAGGCAATTTCACCGATTCTGGGAATTCTGGGGGCGCCCGGAATCAACGCCGCCGCCGATGCCAGCATACCTGTCTCGGGCAAACCGAAGGTCACTCGGTGGTCATCCTGCCCCAAGGTACCGATGCGAGCCTCAATCACGACGTCAGCTTCCAAGTTGGCATCCTGAATCAAGCATCCAGCGGCAACGATCTGTTGCCTCAAAGCACTCGTCACATACTCGGCATTCACAAAACCTTCGCCTTTGACGTGACGAAGGTAACTTGTGTCCAGATAGACCTTGCGGCCACCCAAGGGACGAAAGTCAATCCGGCCGATACTCCGATCGACCGCAACGCTCATTACCAACTGTTCTGTTGCCGTGTACTGTCTTGTTGTTCCGCACCCGACCAGCATCAAGGTCAGTGCAAGCACTAACGTTAAGAAGTGGCCTCGGCATGGAAGGCGAACGTTGACCATGAAAACAGAATACGGCAGGCGAAATGCGGTGGGGAGAACTGATCAAACCAGCTCACATTAGACGCGTAACATTTCGTTTCTGCTTCTCGCAACCCCATTTAGGACCACATCGCCCCCAACGGTGAATCCGCCATGTCCCGGTTGGCCACTTGCCCGCAGACGACGCCAAGGCAACAGCAATGAGAAACCACCGACCTGTGGCAACATTTCCACGTTAGCCGGGCAACGGATGCACGTTAGCCGGGCAACGGATGCACGTT
>JAPKCI010000018.1 GCA_028823035.1 Rubripirellula sp. | reverse complement strand
GACATACAATACTCCTGATAATAAAGCGGCACTTCGACATTCCTCAATCGAATCGCTCGCAGATAAGTGTAGAGGAACCGCGTATAAGCTCTGTCACCAATACCGCATCACTATGTAACAGAGCTGTAACATTCAGCACTAAAGGGTCAACCAACCGTGCTGCGAAGGGATAACCGCGGCGTTTTGTAGCAACCAGAGGGCTCGGCTCCCCGATCGTTCCAAAAAGGACCTGCTGGGGGAACCTAATTGCTAGCGACCGGCAGGGAGCCTTCCAACTCCTTTTCTCATGCCGTTTTGTTCACGAGATCGCTTGAGCTTTGGCCATGGCTTCTTCAGCTTTCGCGATGTATTGCTGATCTTGGGTGCCCGCCCAAGCACGCTGGTAAGTCACGCTGAGGGCGGTGAAGTTGAAGGAATCACTTGGCTCCAATTCACAGGACTGTTCGGCATGTTGAATCGCGAGGTCGTGCTGCCCAGTCTTCGTATACACACGTGCCAAGGCAAGGTGCGCCAAGACGAAGCCCGAATCGTCATCGACAATGCCAGTCAGTCCAGCAATCGCCTCCTCGTAACTCTCGGCATCGATCATCTTTTCGACATCATTGTAACGGGCGTGCAAGTCACTCATTGATCGGTCTCTTTAGGATTTGGAAAGCCCCATCCGAACTGGCTGGGGCTTTGTTTTCCATGATGGTCATTGGGCAAGGCGACGACACCAGAGTCTTCGCTATTTGCATCCCATTGGCTACGCGTTTCTCAACGAGGCCTGAGCTGCGGCAAGTCGAGCGATTGGCACACGAAATGGGCTGCAACTGACATAGTCCAATCCAACGCGGTGACAAAAATCAATGGAGGAAGGATCACCACCATGCTCGCCACAGATACCAATTTTCAAGTCTTTCTTGGTACTGCGACCTTTCTTGACACCCATCTCGACGAGTTGTCCAACACCTGCCTGATCGAGTGATTGGAAGGGGTCAACGTGCAGGATGTCCTGCGACAGATAATCAGGAAGGAAAGTATTGATGTCATCACGACTGTATCCAAAGGTCATTTGGGTCAAGTCGTTGGTACCAAAACTGAAGAAGTCAGCTGACTTGGCAACTTCATCGGCAGTCAAGGCAGCACGTGGAATCTCGATCATGGTTCCGATCATGATATCGAGTTTTCCAGTGTACTTTTTGGCCGTCGTCGTCTCTTCAATCGTAGCCTCAACTTTGGCTCGCAACATTTCCAGTTCGGCAGCGGTACCGACCAGAGGAATCATGATCTCGGGATGAGCTTTGATGCTCTTTTTGGCACAACTGATCGCCGCCTCAACAATTGCGCGAACCTGCATTTCCAGGATCTCCGGATAGGTAACGCTCAATCGGCAACCACGATGACCGAGCATCGGATTAGCTTCATGCAACGCTTCGGCACGCTTGACGATTTCCGAGGGTTTGACTCCCAACTCAGTCGCCATTGCTTTCTGCGCTGCCGATTCGTGTGGCAGGAATTCATGCAATGGTGGGTCAAGTAAACGAACGGTAACGGGCAAACCGTTCATGGCCTTAAAAATACCCTCGAAGTCTTTCCGCTGGAACGGCAACAACTTTTTCAGAGCGGCGCGACGATCTTTCTCAGTCTCGGCGAGAATCATGGCACGCATGTGAATGATGCGGTCGGCTTCAAAGAACATGTGTTCTGTTCTGCAGAGGCCAATTCCCCTCGCTCCGAATTCACGGGCACGCTTGCTGTCAGCAGGTGAGTCCGCGTTCGTTCGCACATCCAGCGTGCGGTATTCATCGGCCCACTTCATCAGCTTTGCGAAGTCGCCCGACAACTTGGGCACTTGCGTTTCCACTTCACCGGCCATCACCTCACCAGTAGTACCATCAAGACTGATCAAGTCCTTGATGCCGAATGTGCGGCCATCGACTTTGATCTTCCTTGCCTTCTCATTGATCTCGATATCGCCAGCTCCGGCAACACAACACTTGCCCCAACCGCGTGCAACCACAGCGGCGTGACTCGTCATGCCGCCCGTGCTGGTCAAAATACCAGCTGCTGCGTTCATTCCGTCGACGTCTTCGGGGCTGGTTTCCTTGCGGACCAGAATCACGGATTCTCCAGCTTCAGCACACGCTCGGGCCTCTACTGCGGTGAAAGCCAGACGTCCGACTGAGGCGCCTGGTGAAGCGGGCAAACCACGTGTCAGCACATCGGCGGCATTTCTGGCCGTCGGCTTGAAGCTGGGCAGCAGCAACTGCGTAAGGTCGTTGGCAGGAACTCGGAGGATAGCTTCTTCCTGATTGATCAGCCCTTCCTTCACCATGTCGCAGGCGATTTTCACCGCCGCTACACCCGTTCGCTTTCCGGTTCGTGTCTGCAGCATGTACAAGGTCCCGCGTTCAATCGTGAACTCGATGTCCTGCATTTCGCAGTAGTGATCTTCCAGAATTTTCTTGATCGCAATCAGTTTTTTGTAAACCGGACGATTCCACTTTGGCATGTCGGCGACAGCCTGCGGAGTTCGGATACCGGCAACCACGTCTTCGCCCTGAGCGTTGATCAGGAATTCACCGAAGAACTTGTTCTCTCCCGTGTTGGGGTTTCTGGTGAAAGCAACACCCGTTCCCGAGTCATCCCCCATGTTCCCATAAACCATCGACTGAACATTGACTGCCGTTCCCAGCAATCCTCGAATGCCTTCGATTTCGCGGTAGCGAACAGCTCGTGCGGTGTTCCACGAACCAAACACGGCTTTGATCGACAGTTCCAACTGTTTCAGCGGGCTCTGCGGAAAGTCTTCGCCGGACTGCTTTTTGAAAACCGCTTTGTAAGCTTCACAAAGCTGCTTCAAGCCTTCCGCAGGAACCTCGGTATCCTCAGTTACCTTGTACTTCTTCTTCACCTTGCTGAAGGCTGCCTCGAACACATGGTGATCAATGCCCATCACGACATCGCCAAACATGTTGATCAATCGACGGTAGGCGTCATAGGCGAAACGCTCGTTCTTGGTCGCTTTGGCCAAGCCCTGTGTCGCTTTGTCATTCAGGCCAAGGTTCAAAATCGTGTTCATCATCCCGGGCATACTGACAGCCGCACCGCTGCGAACGCTGACGAGCAGTGGATTGGCATCATCGCCGAACTTCTTGCCCAGTTCCTTCTCGAGCAACACGACGGCCTTGTTGACCTGATCCATCGCGCCGGCTGGCAGTTTCCCACCAGACTTGGAATAGGCATCGCAGACTTCAGTTGTGATGGTGAATCCAGGAGGGACTGGCAACCCAATGCTGGTCATTTCAGCAAGGTTGGTTCCTTTACCGCCGAGAAGAATCTTGCTTTTGCCTTTACCCTCGGTCTTTTTCTTACCGAAGTAGTAAACCATTTTTTGTGTGGCCATGGTTGTTCTCTGAAGAAGCCTTGAACTGTGTGTTACGTTTCGTTTTGGACCAGACGTGTGTTGGGATTCAAATCTCCGACGAGCGAGCGAACTTCGAGCGAGAAATCTTTCGATCTACTTGTCAGAGTCGTCACCAAGCGGAGACTTGGGCTCGGCATCGCGAACGCACTAAAACAAGGGGAGAGTGCGGGGGGGTTAGCGCGACAAAAAGCAAAGGATGTGACTGTAGAGTCACCTCAACGGCCAAAAAACACGTCAATTACCGGATAAATGTATTTGCAGACCACCGTTGGGTCAATGACGAGAGCCCGCGAGATGGCATCCTGCACAAGGAGACATCCAACGATCGCTTCCTGAGGGGAAGATGCCCACACTAAACGGCGTTTTTTGGAGTCCCATTTCACATTGGCGGCGGCAGGCAATTGCAAGAAACTTCGGAATCGAGTGGGGCTGACAGGAATTGAACCTGCACTCCCGAAGGAACTGGATCCTAAATCCAGCGCGTCTGCCAGTTCCGCCACAGCCCCCCGAACTCGCATTCCGAGTCTTGCCTGAGAAGTGTACCGAACTGAACGGCCGCTTCTAGGTCTGTTTCTCGCTGAAAAACAAACTAATCCCTTAGCCATTACCGGGATGACCTGACTGGTAGCAGAAACCAGCCTGACGCCCAATCACCCAACGAATCAGCCAAAACCGTGTCAATCGCCAGCCGACCCGGTGTCGAGGGTGACTCCTAGGGTGACTTTTGAAGGTCGGTCCACAGCCCAGCGAAACGCCCGCGTTGGGCAACCAGTACTGTGTAGAGCAAATGGCGGGAAGGAAGTTTAAAGGAGACAGGGGCCTCAGGGGCAATGAGGCCCCTGTCAGTCGCATGCCTGAAGCCAGGGGCAGTCGGCTTCAACGCGACACTTACTTGAGGACAAGCCTCAAGCGCTTGTTCATCTTTGGCTCCCTGAACACGATAGTCAATGCAAAACCAGCTCGATTACTGGCGGAATATTCCGGGACTTATTAGCTACCGGATGCCCCTGAAACTACGTCTTCGGCAGTCACCGTGGGCACGACCCAGACCTTCAAGCTTGCATCCACCTCGCTGTGAAGATGGACTTTGACGGTGTAGAGCCCTAATTCTTTGAGCGGGCCTTCCAGTCGGATCTGATCCTGAGCCAAGGAAAAACCAGCCGCTTTGAGTCCATCAACGATCTCGTGAGGTCCGACGCTGCCGTACAGATGCCCCTCGTCGTTGGCGTTGGCTTCGATCGTAATGGACTGCTTGCCCAACTCATCAGCCAGAACGCGGTACTCGCTAAGCTTCTCAAGCTCGATCGCACGAAGCTTCTCGCGATGCTTCTCAACCATGCGACGATGATGCTCGGTGGCGACAGTAGCCAGCCCTTGAGGCAACAGATAGTTCAGGGCATATCCTGCTTTGACCTCGACGAGATCTCCCTGCTTGCCAAGATGCTCGACGTTGTGGATCAGCAGCAGCTGGATCCCGCCATTTTCGCCTTTGGGCAATCGCTTGAATGTCTGATTCGACTTGCGCCGTGTTTTTGTCCCTGTCATTGCAGAACTCTACAGTGGGTTCGATAAAAGATGTGTTCAGTAAAAATAAGTTTTGTTGTTAAAACGGTATATCGGGGTCTTCATAACCCTGACCGCCTCCGGTGGGCTGCGCGTCTCGTTGACCGGGACTTCCATCATCCATGCTCACTGGCGGCTCGTCGCTTACCTGCGTGACTGGTCTGCTGGCACCACCACCACCACCGCCTGGACTACCACCACCGCCTGGACCACCACCAAGCATTTGCATCCGATCGCAAACCACTCGCAGCTTGCTGCGTTTCTGCCCTTCGGTTTCCCAAGTATCAAGTTTCAGTCGCCCCTCAACCAAGATTGGCGACCCTTTGCCAAGGTACTCACTCGCCACCTCAGCGGTCCTCCCCCAAAGCGTAACGTCGACAAAAGTTGTCTCATCAACCCAATCGCCGGTGGCAGACTTACGACGATCGTTCACAGCCATCCCAATATCTGTGACAGCTGTCCCACCCGGGGTGTACTTCAATTCAATGTCGCGTGTCAAATTACCAACGAGGATGACACGATTGTAACTGGCCATTGCATTCCCGCTTTCAGGTCGTTGAATCCACCAAACACAGTGAAATCAGGCAGGTATCCGCTTATAGGGAAGTTTCATCTGCCGCGTTACGCGTCAGCTGAAACTTCCTGACCGGTTACCTTACCCGCGTCCGCTTTCTCTTCCGTATTTGAGTCCGTTGGCGTCGACATCTTGATCGATTCTCCACGTGCGTTGGCCAAAATCGGCTCAATCACGCGTGGCTCAAGCTTGACCGTGAGATGACGAATCACAGGCTCAGCAAGGTGCAGAGCACGATCAATCGATGGGATTTTAACCCCTTCAATCTCATAATACGCCAACCAGTAGGTCCCTTTCTGGTGCTTGTCGATTGGATAGGCGAGCTTCTGCTCCATCCAAAGACGATTGACCAGAACCTCACCACCTGCCTCGGTGAGAATATCACTGACCTGCTTACTGACACCGCCGGGGTCACGCGCGTAGTGATTGCTGTCCAGGATCAACAGGGTTTCGTAGGTATTCTTTGACACGATGGGTCGATCTCTCAATTCTTACTTTGATGGTCGCCAAGCAATCCCAGAGGTTATCGAAAGTCGACAGCAGCGGGGAGTTGTTTTCCGTTATTAATTTCCAGAAGTCGCACAATCCATGTCACAACTCCATTTCATCTGACTGATCCGTGTTTAACGGATTCTGTTTCTTCGTCTGTTTCTTCGTCTGTTTCTGCGTCTGTTTCTGCTTGGGTGCAGGATCCGCGTTGTACCGATTCATCGTAAAACCAACCCCCTCGCAAGCCCAATCCAGCGCTGCGTGAGCAGCTTTGGTGGTGGCTGATTCAAATATTTCCACTTCCTGCTTATTGAACTTACCCAACACATAGTCGGCGGTTTCCCAACCGGCAGGCGGACGCCCAATTCCCAACCGCAACCTCACCATCTCGTCAGTGCCGAGATGCCGAATGATGTCGGCCAATCCTTTCTGACCTCCAGCCGAACCCGATCCTCGGATTCGCAACCGCCCCGCAGCGAGGTCCAGGTCATCACAAATGACGAGTACCTCACTCGGAACCAACTTGTAGAAATCACATGCTTTCCGCACGCTCTTTCCGCTGGCGTTCATGTACGTATGCGGACACAGAACGACCAGTTGTTCCCGCCTTTCCCCTTGGCTCCCCAAGGCAGTCCCCTCAGCAAATTCTCCTTCAAAGCGAATTTTCGAGGGACTGGCAGCAACCAGCGACGCTACTTTGGCCGCAACCATGAAACCAACATTGTGTCTTGTCTGTTCGTATTTCCGTCCCGGATTCCCGAGTCCAACGATCAGTTTCATGATTGCACCAGCATGACCAAACCGCCCGCCTCGCGATCAACTCGGTTAGCCTTCCTCCCCTGACTTATCACCACCCTTGGAGATCACCTCGGGCTCTCCTGCCTGATCAGT
Source organism: Rubripirellula sp. (assembly GCA_028823035.1). Lineage (GTDB taxonomy): Bacteria > Planctomycetota > Planctomycetia > Pirellulales > Pirellulaceae > Rubripirellula. The sequence goes on along the minus strand of JAPKCI010000018.1, from coordinate 42,565 downwards.
CGGTTCCTCTTCAGCAACCCCTTTGGGTTGCTCAATGCGTGCAATCACGGTATCGACAGGAGTCACCAAGGAAACACCTTCAGGCAATTCCAGATCGGCTGCGGTCATGTGCCCGCCCAATGCCAAATCAGTGACATTCAGGACCAGACCCTCAGGAATTTGACCTGCCGAGCACTCGATCTCGACCTCATGCGTGTTGTCGATCAACAACCCACCTTGCCGAAGCCCTGCGGCATCTCCATGCCGGTGAACCGCCACGGTGACCTGTACCAGTTCCTTCAAATTCACACGGATCAGGTCGAGGTGAAGCACCTCGATCCCCAACGGATCCCACTGAACAATACTCACCAATGCGGTCTCTTTAACCGCACCAGCCAGCTCTACGGTTTTGCTGCGATGACGCAGCAACGTCTTCACTTGGGCAGCAGGTATCGACAAATGCTCGTTACCTTCACCGTGGCCATACAATACTGCGGGAACACGCCCATCTCGGCGTAGTCGTCTTGTAGCCGACGAGCCCATTTGCTCGCGTTTTTCTACGTCCAAAACTTCGGCCATCTGTGCTTACCTATCGATCGATCAAAATGCTCTGCGAATACAAATTTCCAGCCAAAACTGCCCTGCAACCGCAGGTCAGATCAAGCGAAGCGGACAAGTATGGCGGAAGAACCCGCCTACGCAAGCCCAAAGCAACGGCAGAACAACAACTTGGGTAATCAGCTGCCGATGCGAGACTCGCCTAATTACCCCAATCGGGTACAATACATTTCCCACCTCCCTGCGAGAGAGGCAGCCGTTTCCAGCAAACAACTCCTCGCCGCGTCTGAGCGAATCTTTTGAAAAGACCACCCCAACAACGATCACGGCACCTGTCTGAGACCCAGAATCACGAGCAGCAACGTTGCTTCAGGTACGACTCCGTGGTTTGCTGCTCACTGTTGGTCATTCATTTCAGCATGATTTTGCTGGACTCGCACAATGCCACGCAAGCCGATGACACCGCCGCTGGATCCACGGAGGTTTCCATTGCGGGCGAGCCTACCACCGAACAGGGGGGCGGGCAGCAAGACAAGAAACGGCGAGAGCATGGGGCCACGATTTACCAGCAATCCTGCCAGTCTTGCCACGGTGCGTCGGGACAGGGGACTCGCGAAGCCTTCGATCGACCCTTAGTAGGGGATCTGAGTATCAGCGGCCTTAGCAAATTGATCAGCAAGACAATGCCCGAAGACGATCCCGACGCATGCGTTGGCGATAACGCGGCAGCAGTAGCAGCGTATATCCATGCCAGTTTTTACAGTAAGGCGGCAAGGGTGCGAAATCGCCCCCCACGCATTGCCCTGTCGAGGCTTACCGGCGAACAACTCAGACAGAGCATCGCTGACCTGTTCGGCCACTTCATGAAGCCTTCGGTCACCACAGACGCCAGGGGCGTGAAGGCAGACTATTACAATGGGACGTCAAAAAAGACGGAAGAAAAGCGGATCGAGCGGATCGATGACGTGATCGACTTCGACTTTGGCAAAGAGTCCCCCGGCAAGGAAATCGACCCGAAGAGTTACCTGATTCATTGGCAAGGCTCGCTGAAGGTCAATCGAACGGGACGCTACGAAATTGTGCTCCGCAGCACTTGCTCGTGCATGATGGATTTCGGGAGTGACAGGCGTGAACTGTTCAACAATCACGTGCAATCCGAGGGCAGAGAAGAATTCCGTCGCAGCCTTCACCTGACCGCTGGCCGCGCCTACCCCTTCGAAATCAGTCTCTATCAGCGGAAACGGAAAACAGAGCAGCCCCCCGCTAAGATTTCTCTCTCTTGGGTACCCCCAGGGGGCACCCAGGAAGTGATACCGAAACGCCATCTGATTCCGGAAAGGCTTGCAGGTACATTCCCACTTCAAGCAAAGCTACCTCCGGACGACCGCAGCTATGGCTACGAACGAGGTACTTCGGTTAGCCGGCAATGGGATCAATCGACGACGGAGTCAGCAATCGAGTTCGCCGAAATCGCTATTGACGAGCTTTACCCCAGCTTTCGACGCAATAACCGGAAAGTTTCTGATGAAAACCGCAACCAACTCAGAAGCTTCTTGAATGAAATTGTCGAGGTAGCATTCCGTGGAAAACTTGCAGACTCCACCCGAAAGCTGTATGTCGATCAGCAAATCGATCTATCCGAAGATGATGGTGAAGCGATCAGACGGGTCTTGTTGCTCACCCTGAAGTCACCTCGATTCCTGTACCCCACACTCGATAGCGACCGCTCGAGAAGCCAACGGGCAGCAAATCGTCTGGCATTGGTGCTGTTTGACTCATTGCCATCGGATGCCTGGCTGGTCAACGCAGCAAATAAGAATCAACTGCAAACCGACAAACAACTCACCAACGCCGCCAAGCGAATGGTCGATAACTATCGTACCCAAGCCAAAACATTGGCCTTCCTGCACGAGTGGCTAGATCTCAAAACCACGGAGGAAATTGCCAAAGACAAGGACAAATTTCCCGAATTCGATGCAGACTTAGTGCAGGATCTGAGACAGTCGATGGACTGTTTTCTCGAGGATTTACTGGAAAGCGAGTCAAGCGATTTCAGGCAACTGCTTCAGGCAGACTGGAGCTACACGACAAAACGGCTCGAGAATTACTACGGATCCGCATGGAGCTACGCCGATCCCGAAAAGGGCGAAACAGAACTCGCCCCCAGCAGACAAGACAGCAATATCCACGTTGGTGTGCTGACACACCCGCTACTCATGAGCAATCTTTCCTACCACCGGAACACTTCACCGATTCACCGTGGTGTATTCTTGACCCTTCGGACTTTGGGACGAGTGCTCCGCCCGCCCAATGCGTCTTTTACCCCTTTGAGCCCGGACTTGCATCCTGAACTAACAACTCGGGAACGTGTTCAGCTGCAAACCGGGGAAGTCAACTGTCAAGCCTGTCACCAACAGATCAACTCTCTTGGTTTCGCACTCGAGCAGTTTGACGCAACAGGGCGATTCCGCAGCACAGAACGGAAGAAGAACATTGATACAACAGGCAGCTACAGAGAACGCAGCGGCACGGAAGTGAACTTCGACGGTGCCAGGGAACTTGCTGACTATCTGGCCGAAAGCAAGGACTGCCACCTAGCATTTGTGGAGTCAGCTTTTGAACACTTTGTCAAACAACCGATTGCAGCCTTCGGTAGCGAGACTGCAGAGAAACTGACGCAGTCCTTCCGGGACAGCGGATTCAACATCCGCGAATTGCTAGTCACAATCGCCGTGACTGCCAGTCGCCAACCACTCCCAGACGCGAAAAAACCGTAAACCACACGACTCGCTCAAACTATTTTCGAAACGTGCTTCGGACAGGAAACAAGATAATGAAATCAACCACGACTCGACGTGACTTCATTCGAAAGCTTGGCATCAGCGGCGCGGCCGCCAACCTGGTCCTGACACTTCCCAGTCTTGGCGGGGAAGCCTCCGGTCAGAGCAAACAACGTGTGGTGTTCGTGTTCAGCCCCAACGGAGTGATCCCCAAACATTTCTGGCCCGATGACGAGGGAGAGAAATTCGAGCTGAAAAGAATCCTCGAACCACTCGCTCCGTTCAAAGACCAACTTCTGACATTGCGTGGAATCGATAACCGCATCAAGGGTGACGGGGACGGACACATGCGGGGCATCGGTTGCCTGCTGACCGGAGTTGAACTCTTCCCAGGAGATGTCCAAGGCGGATCCGATACACCTGCGGGGTGGTCCATGGGAATCTCTATCGATCAGCATCTCAGCAACAAACTGCAAGCCAATACCGAAACACAAACACGCTTCGGCTCACTCGAGTTCGGCGTGATGGTGCCTGACCGGGCAGACACGTGGACTCGGTGGTCCTACGCAGGTCCCAACCAGCCGGTCGCTCCGATTAGCGATCCGTACCAGATGTTCAAAAAACTCTATGGCCAGGTTCATAACCGCGCCATGCTCGCCAGTGTGCTTGATGACCTGAGCGAAGATTTCAAAAAAATCGAGCGGCAGGTCAGCAACGAAGATCGGCGGATGCTTCAACAACATGTCGATCTGGTACGCGCGGTCGAAAAAGAACTGCAGGCTGAACTGAAACAAGGCGACTCCCCACAGTCTGAATCAGAAACTGCTACAGCTAGTCATGCCGTTCCTCAACTGCCACCGAACGTCCAGGAAGAAAACGACAACATGCCCCAGATCAGTCGGATGCAAACCGATCTGCTGGTCAATAGCCTGATGTCCGACTTTACGCGGATCGCGACGATGCAGATCACCAATAGCGTCGGCAACCCGCGGATGCGGTGGCTCGATATCGACGAAGGCCACCACACGATCTCTCATGAACCCGATAGCAACGAAGATGCTTACGAACAGTTGATCAAAATCAACACGTGGTACAGCGAACAGGTCGCGTACATGGCGAAAAAATTGAAAGAGACTCCCGAACCCAATGGCGATGGCAACATGCTGGACCATACGACCATCATCTGGACCAATGAACTGGGAAAAGGCAACTCGCACACCCGCAACAGTATCCCTTTCGTGATGATCGGAGGCGGCTTGGGCTTCAAGATGGGTCGTTCGCTCAACTACGACCACCAACCCCACAATCGACTTTTACTGAGCATCACCGAGGCGATGGGGCACCCTGAGAAAACCTTCGGGAATCCAGATTACTGCGGCGATGGCTCCCTGACCGGGCTCAGCTGACCAAGTCGTTCGTACTTGATGAACATGGAAGCGTCTGCCGTCAAATACCGAGTTGTCTCCAACCATTTTCGGCTGGGTCTGTTATTCCATGACCCGTATTCCATGACCCGTATTCCATGACCCGGCCCATTTTTGTCGAAGAATGAAAACCCAGACCATTCAGCGCAAAGACGCTTCACCAACTCGATAACTCTCTAATCGACTTCAAGTAACCGTTCAGCATTCAAGCGTTCTCTGAAGTGTTGCAAAACATCCTGTTTCGACTCTCCATTGGCTTGATCGAGGGTGACCGCAGCCTGCATCCCTACGCCAGCTTGCAGGCAATCTACGTTGACTCCTTCTCCATTTGCATGCATGCTCAAGATTGTTTCCATGGCCGGCAAATAACCACCCCTCACCGCCAGCTCGAATCACGCAAGTGCCTCGCTGAAATCCTTTTCAATCCAGGTCCCGAATCAGTACATGCTGCCAAACTTGAAGGCCGCTTTTTGATTGCCCTGATCCGCGGACGTGCGAAGCTACTTCGCTGCTTCCTGACATTCCGCCGTCACGTCGTGCCCCTGAAAGTAACGCATACCAAGTACATATTCCGCCTCAGCGTCACCTTGGTTAGCGAGAGCAGTTAACTCCTGCAAGGAACACTGCGGTAATTGCATCCGGAGAATCCGATGATGAAACAGACAAGCATCATTTGCATGAAGATAATGTAGTCAGGGCTGACATTCTCCTGAAAATGCAAATGAGCCTGCTTGCATTCAACTTACTCGACATGAAGCTAAGACTCGACAACAGCATGCGATGGCTTGTTGATTGAAAACAACGACCGCAGCCAAGTCAGCGTTTTACTATTGGTCAGGCTCTTCATTGATACGGTACATTTCACGCCACGGCAATTGAATGCCGCCATCTATCGTGACAGTACTGCCTGTGATGTACTCATTGTTGGAATCGCAGAGGAACACTGCTCCCCGCCCGATTTCTTCTGGTTTACCGAGTCGTCCCCAAGGCAACTTGGCACCTTCGGCAGCGAGAGTCTCCTCAGAAAAGAACTTGCGTTCGCCCGGCGTGTCAGTCCAACCGGGATGAATTATGTTGACTCGGATTCGATGCTGCGAAAGCTCACACGCTGCTGTACGAGCCATCTGATCGTTCGCCGCCTTGGCCATGTTGTAAGCCATCGCTCCAGGTATCGCCATGTGCGCGTGGGGACTGCTAATCACCACCATCGCTCCACCATTTCCGGCGGCAACCATTCTCTGCCCGGCAGCCCGCACGAAGTAGAACGCGCCCCACATACTCACATCAATCGTCTTGCGAAATTCGTCAAGGTCTGAATCCAAAAACAGATGTCGATCGCTGTAGACAGCATTGCTGACAACGATATCGATACCACCCATTCGCTCCGCCGCTTCCTCGACCAAACTCTCCACCGCCTGCTGGCTTCCAAAATCCGCGCAGATGGCATGGGCAGCGACGCCTGATGCCTGGCGACATTGTTCAACCACCTGCTGGGCCTCGTCGGAATGACTGCGAAAGTTAACGACAACCTCCGCCCCCGCCTTGGCCAATTCGATGGCGACCCCCCTGCCAATGCCACGGGAAGCCCCTGACACAATCGCTCGCTTGCCTCGCAAATCAGTCATTTCTCACTCGTCTGTAGAAGTCCTCAAGCCCAGTGCGGTGTAGTCTACTCCAGTTCCGCAGGCCCCTTGAACTGGGCCTCAAGTCAGCGAACGCGATTCAACTCAGGATTGACTAACCCAATCACACCAATCGCATGCCTGAATAACTGTCTCAACGTCGAGTTCAGAACAGGTTGGGCAGCAAAACGGGGCTAGAAATCGTGGAAACCGATCGAAAAATGTCATTTCGTGCCATTTTTTTCCCAAAACTACAATTAGGTGATTGTTTTCTCTCAGAAATGAGAGAAAACTACCGTAGTTGGCAATTTAACCACATCAGGTAATCTGCATTGGCTGGAACAACGAGCGGAACAAGGCGAGGGCGTTTGCAGGAATTAATTCAAGCACGTGGCTTCGCATCGCTGGGTGAACTTGCCGAAACTCTGAATGTCAGCGAATCAACGATCCGTCGCGATCTGGAGCATCTGGAAAGCACGGGGATAGCTCGACGCACGCACGGCGGCGTGTTCTGGACCGGTGGCTCAGACACGATGCGGGTCTTCGAGACGCGTCGAGACGCCGATTGGTCAGCTAAAGCCGCGATTGGCGAAATGGCCGCTGCTTTGGTGGAGGACCACGACACAATCCTATTGGATGGTGGCAGCACTACGTATGAGCTGGCCCGTCATCTGGTTGGCCGTCCGCTTCAGGTCGTCACCAACAGCCTGCCGGTAGCACACCTGCTTTCCAGCAGCGAATCGATTGACCTGGTGATGATCGGCGGATGCGTTCGGGGTCGAACGGCGGTAACCATTGGCCCGATGGCAGATTCAATGCTGCACAGCATCAACGTTGGAAAAGTTTTTTTGTCGGTGGCAGGCATCACAGACCGTGGTTATTTCAACAGCAACATGATGTTGGTGGAAAGCGAGAAAGCGATGCTGGCATCTGCAGATCGCGCCATCGTGGTGGCCGACAGCAGCAAGTTTGGCAAGGTCAGTCTCAGCCGGTTGTGCGGATTGCACGAAGTACACGCCGTCGTGACGGATTCCAGTCTCGATTCCAAATGGAAAGAACACCTTGCACTGGCAGGTACCGAAGTAGTGTTGGCTGCACCCACTGGAAAAACTGCGGCCGAAAGAATCACACCAACCACAGCCGATTGGAACAGTCATTCCAATTAGCACACTGTTGGCAATTAGAACAGCGTCCGCAATTAGCACCGAATTAGTAAATCAAAGATGAATCACGCGACGATCGACCGCTCTCAAATTGAACAATTAGTCCGCAAAGCCATTCGGGCAACGGAGGACACCACCGAAGCAACCGTGGCGTCACATTCCGCGAACGATCCGCCCGGCTGGGTGGATGGCAAGCCGAACCTGCGTGTCAGCATTTCAGCAAGGCACTGCCATCTGACAGACGAGCACGTTGAGATTTTGTTTGGACGTGGCAGTGTTCTGGAACCAGACAAGGACCTTTATCAGGACGGTTTCTACGCCGCCAAGCAGACAGTAATGGTGGTCGGTCCTCGTCGCCGGATGTTGCCGAACGTCCGCGTTCTGGGGCCAACCCGACCAGACAGTCAGGTGGAACTCGCATTAACCGATTCAATCTCACTGGGCATCGATGCACCCATTCGCCACAGCGGAAAAATCGAAGGCACTCCCGGGTGCGTGTTAGTTGGACCAGCTGGCACCGTGCAACTGAAACGCGGCGTGATCCGGGCAGCTCGACACGTTCACATGAATTTTGCGGACGCTGATTACTACGGCGTGAGCAATGGAGACATGATGCAGTTGAAGATCAGCAGTTCCGACTGCAGTGTAGTGTTCGACGACGTGCTCGTTCGTGCAGACAAAGCAGCCAAATTGGAGGTCCACATCGACACGGATGAGGGCAATGCGTGCAATTTGGACGCAGCAACCGAAGTCCTGTTGAAGAAAGACAGTTGCGGCTGCAAAAAATAGACCACCAGCCGGACCCGTCGTCCGGCTGATTATTCCACTGGTCAAGCGTACCGCTTGGCCCGATCCCTTCCTTACCCAAGGCAGTTTCTGAGATGGCAAAAATTAGCGAAGCGCTCGGGATGATCGAAACCAAAGGCTTTGTCGCCTTGGTTGAAGCATCCGACGCAATGATGAAAGCAGCGAACGTTCAGTTCATGGGCTGGGACAAAGTCGGCAGCGGCTTGGTCAGTGCATTTGTAACCGGCGATGTTGCAGCAGTAAAAGCAGCAACCGACGCAGGCGCGGCAGCAGCGGGCCGAGTTGGTGAAGTCGTCAGCGTGCAGGTGATTCCTCGCCCACACGAAGATCTTTCCAAAATCCTGAAGATGCCTGCAGCCAAAAAATAAGCTCGCTTTCCAATCCAACAAACATATCCCTTTCGAAGAAAAGAACACCCTATGAACGATGCTATCGGTTTGATCGAAACCAAGGGCCTGCTGGCACTCATCGAAGCCACTGACTCCATGGCAAAAGCAGCAAACGTACAGATCGTCAAGCGTATCGACATCGGTGGTGGCTTAGTCACAACCGTTGTCAGCGGCGACGTAGGCAGTGTCCGCGCTGCAGTCGAAGCCGGAGCCAGTGCGGCCTCACAAGCGGGCGAACTGCTCAGCAGCCACATCATTCCACGTCCTTCCGAAGGACTGGAAAAAGCTTTTTTGGGATAGAGCCGGGTTGTGATACGCAGGATTCGATCCTGCATTCAGCCTCTGCGTTGACACCCCACTCGGCTTCCCAAACCATTCATGGTACGTCTCCCGTGCTAGTCCTTGTTGCCAATCTCGGATCCACGAGCTTCAAGTATCGGTTATTTGATATGACCGATGAGCGTTGTCTGGCGCGCGGTTCGGTAGAACGAATCGGTGCGGAAGAAAGCACCTGCGCTGTGGAAATCGGATCATGGTCGGAACAACGAACCATGCCGGTACCTGACCATGGGGTCGCGGTTGCTGCCTGCTTTGAACAATTGACCCACCCTGAGCATGGCGTCCTACAGGACGCCTCGGATGTTTCGGCTGTCGGTTTCAAGGCTGTACACGGTGGCCGATTATCGGGTGTTTTCTCGGTCAATGACGACGTTTTGGATGCGATGACCGAGATGAACGCTGCAGCACCAGCGCACAATCCGCCCTACATCGCCGCCATGCGAAACCTGCGGGAACGTTTTCCCAACTTGCCCTTGGTGGCTGCCTTCGAAACAGATTTCCATCGCACCATTCCGGCGGCTCGTCGCGAGTATGGGATACCTCGTCAGTGGGCAGACGAATTCCACATTCGAAAGTACGGTTTTCACGGCGCCAGTCATCGTTACATCGCCAAACGCACTGCCATATTGCTGGGGCGGGAAGATGCCAGAATCATTTCTTGTCACCTTGGCGGCAGCAGCAGCCTGACGGCGATTCACAATGGCGAAAGCGTGATGACGACAATGGGAATGACTCCCCAGACAGGATTGCCGCAAAACAATCGGGTCGGCGACTTCGATCCGTTTGCTCTGCCACTCATTCTCGAACGTACTGGGATGTCGCTCGAAGAAACGCTATCTCACCTCGCCAGCCATGGCGGTCTACTGGGCTTGAGTGACAACAGTGGCGACATTCGTGATTTGGAATCTGCCGCAGAAGCGGGTGATGACAAATCACAACTGGCGCTTGATGTGTTCGTGCAGGAAATCCGCCGCCATCTCGGTGGCATGATTGTCGCACTGGGCGGCGTGGACGCAATCGTGTTCACCGGTGGCATTGGCGAGAAGGGTGCTAATATCCGTGCTGGTGTGTGTGCTGATCTGCAGGAACTTGGAATTGTGATGGACCCTCACGCCAACCATCAGGTTGCTGGCGAAGTCACATTTCATGCAAGCGAAAGTCACACCCAACTGTGGGTCATACCAACCAACGAAGAAGTGATCGTCGCACGTCAGTGCGTCGAACTCTTGAAATCGTGATACAGAACAATCCTTAAGGGCGATCACATCCATGTTCATAGCACGCGTCACCGGATCGGTGGTAAGCACTCAAAAGGTCGAATCAATGACAGGCCAGAAACTGTTGGTGGTCGAACCCTATCGTCTGGAGAGTGAGAAACGAAAGTCGTTGGTCACCACTGGGCGAACATTCATTGCGGTCGACACTCTGGGCGCAGGTGAAGACGACTACGTACTCATCGCTCAGGGCAGCAGTGCCCGACTGACGCCTGAAACCAAACAGTTACCCATCGACGCGGTCATCATCGGAATTGTGGATACAGTCCACATTGACAAGCATGCCGCCTACTCAAGAAACGAATCGTAAACCTGACAATGTCGCCGCCAGCGACACACCGATCAACCACTGACGCGGATCACCATCCGAGACTGATATACCATGCAATTTGACGAAAACACCATTCGCAATGTCGTTGCCCAAGTGCTTGCGGAAGTCGGCCCCATCCCACCCGGCCCAAGTGCCTCTCAGCGCGGCCCCATCGGTGGTCAGCACGGCATCTTTTACGATGCTGAATCGGCAGTGAATGCGGCACACGTAGCTTTTCAACAGTTTCGCGACTGTTCTTTGGAAGATCGCAAGAACGTTATCGAAATCATTCGTCGCATTTCAATCGAACAATGCGAAGAACTTGGTCTGATGGAAATGGCAGAAACCGGAATTGGCCGCCCGGAGCACAAGATCGAAAAACTCAGGACTCTGGGGCAATTGTCTCCAGGCGTTGAATTTCTGGAAACGAAGTGCTATAGCGGCGACCATGGACTGGCGGTGATCGAGCGGGCACCATTTGGCGTGATTGGTGCCATTACGCCTGTCACCCACAGCCTTCCCACGATCACGGGTAATGCGGTCAGCATGTTGGCAGGTGGCAACACTGTCGTGGTAAATCCTCACCCCTCGGGAAAACTGGTGGCGTCAGAAGGGGTCAAGAGATTCAACGAAGCGATCTCCCGTGAGATTGGAATCGACAATCTGATTTGTGTGATTGCAGAACCCACACTGGAATCAGCCGAGGCATTGTTCAAGCACCGCCAAGTCGCCCTGATTTGTGTTACGGGCGGTCCCGCGGTCGGTCGTGCTGCACTGAACAGTGGCAAGCGGGCGATCGTGGCCGGTCCTGGAAATCCACCGGTTGTCGTGGACGAAACGGCAGACCTCGACAATGCGGCTCGCTGCATCATTCAGGGAGGCGCTTATGACAACAATCTACTGTGCATCGCAGAAAAGGAAGTCTTCGTCGTTGAAAGTGTCTTTGATGACATGATGGCCGCTATGCGTCGCGCCGGTGCAGCCCAACTTTCAACAGCACAGATCGCAACTCTGACCAGCAAGGCCATCGTCAAAGTTGGCGATGACCAACATGACGCAGCCAGCAAAGACTTCATTGGAAAAGATGCCACGGTTCTGGCAGCAGCCGCAGGTGCAAACGTACCGACAGACACGGAACTGGTGTTCGGTGAGACGGATGAACATCACCCGTTCGTCAGTGTTGAACAGATGATGCCATTCGTTCCATTTGTTCGCGCACGTGACATTGATCACGCAATTGCCCTGGCGAAGGAATACGAACATGGATTCCGACATACCGCAATCATCCATTCCCGTAATGTCCGCAACATGACCAAGATGGGCCGGGAATTGGACACCACGCTGTACGTCAAGAATGGCCCCTGTATGGCAGCCCTCGGACTCGGCGGCGAAGGCTATCTGTCATTTTCCATCGCTGGACCAACTGGCGAAGGCGTGACCACACCAAACACATTCACACGGGAACGTCGATGCAGCATGATCGACGAACTCCGTGTCGTTTGACCTAAGGACTGACACCCATGCAAACGGCACTGATTCTCGGCTCGACCCGGGCAACGATAAAACACGAAAGCTTCCAAGGCCAGCGTCTGGTCCTGCTTCAACCCTTGATGTTGGACAAGACCCCTGATGGTCCGCCATTGATCGCCATTGATGCCTTTGGATCGAGACGGGGTGATCACGTGATAATCACCAGTGACGGCATGTACGCACGGAGCGTCACCAACCACGAGAACACACCAGCGAGATGGAGCGTCATGGGGATATTGGACTGATGAAAACTCAGCAAAAGAGAGATCCAAATCAGGTTGCCACTGGCGATTCGGCACAAGTTGCCGAGATCGTCCGTCAGGTCCTCGGCCGCCTCGCCACTGCACCTGACAGTGCATCCACTGCCCGCAACCTGGAAAAAACAGACGAACAAACAGCAACAGCCGCCGCCATCACCCACAAGATCATCACCGCCCAAACAATTCAGGAACTGAGCGGACAGCCTTCGCAGGTATTCGTCTCACCGACAGCGGTCATTACCCCCGCGGCTCGTGATGAAGCTCGCCATCGCAAGATCGCAATCCAACGCACTGTCCAACTGTCACCCGAACAACGACCCGACCATCAACGACTTGAAATCAGCGACTACGCCCAACCGGAGCGAGCCGAAGCGGTCCGCCAGCAATTGGCAATCCGTGGAATCACCACCGGCACAGCAAAAATCGTGCTCACTGATACACCGGCCAGAGAAGTGCACTTTCAGTGCACAAGGAACAACGAAACGGCAGTCATGATCGGAGCCTATAGCGACATTCGGCGATTCTCAGAAGAGTTATCACCAACGCTTTGGGTCTTGGACATGAAACGGCTTAATTTCAGCGCGGCTGTCAATGCAGCAGTGCATATTAGCAGCACAAGGAACATCGACTGATGAAGATCGCACGCACCATCGGCAATGTCACGCTGGCACGTTTCCATCCTGCGATGGAAGCTTCGAACCTGCGTTGCGTCGAATTGGTAGACACCATTGAACGGATTCACGAGCAACCTTTAGGTGGCGAGACAATCGTCGCATGGGACCTTTGCGGCACGGGCATCGGTGACTTGGTTGGACTGGCCGAGGGCCCTGAATCCGCACAACCCTTCCTCCCGGATATCAAACCTCTTGACGCATCAATTGTCGCGTTACTGGATCATATCGAATTGAATTGAATCGAATCGCAGGTCGGGGAAACCCGGCATTCTCAGGTACTGGCCAAGGTGGCTTGGCCTACAAACAACAGGATCATCCAATGCAAAACCTCCATAAAATCAAACAAGACATCTGTGAAATCGGTCGTCGCATCTACGACCGCCAGTTTGCCGCTGCCAATGATGGAAACATCACCGTTCGAGTCAGCGAAAACGAAGTGCTTTGCACACCGACCCTACAATGCAAGGGCTTTCTGAAGCCAGATGATATTGCCTTGGTGGACATGACCGGAAAACAGATTTCGGGTCGCAAGAAGCGGTCGAGCGAGGCATTGCTGCACCTTGAGATCTATCGGCAACGAGAGGACATCAAAAGCGTTGTCCACTGCCACCCACCACATGCCACCGCGTTCGCAATCGCTCGCGAACCAATTCCGCAGTGCATCCTGCCCGAGGTAGAGGTATTCCTAGGGGATGTTCCCATCACCAAGTACGAAACACCCGGTGGCCAGAACTTCGCCGACACGATCATCCCGTTCGTGCATCGCACCAACATCATGATTCTGGCTAATCATGGCACCGTGAGTTACGGCGAGACAGTCGAGCAAGCTTACTGGTGGACCGAGATTCTTGATTCCTATTGCCGGATGTTGATGCTGGCCAAACAGCTCGGAAACGTTTCTTTCCTGGGTGGTCAAAAATCACAGGAATTGCTCGATCTGAAAGAGCAGTGGGGATACAAGGACCCTCGCAACACATCCGAGTACGAGGATTGCGACATTTGTGCAAACGACATTTTCCGCGATTCGTGGGCAGAATCAGGTGTCGAGCGACGCGCTTTCGAGGCTCCCCCGTCGTTGAAAACAGCTACGCCTGCTGCTGTCGGCGGCAAGGAAGAAGCGTTGGTCAAGGCCATCACGGACGAGGTCATCCGTCAAATGCAAAATCACTGAACAAGAACCTTCGTTCAATCCATTTCATTTTCTGACAATTTGAATTCATACAACCAATTATCAATCCATGAAAGTTTCGATCATCGGTGGTGGCGGCCTTGTCGGCTCCTGTGCTGCCTTCGCTCTTCAGTGTGGTGGTATCGCCCGCGAAATCGCATTGCTGGATGTCAATCAGGAACTGGCGGTTGGTCAGGCCCTTGACCTGCAGCATGGCAGTCCGAGTGTTGCAGACCAAGCCATCAGCGGTGGTGGCTATGAGCACATTCCCAACAGCGATGTAATCTGCATTACGGCAGGACTGAGACGCAAGCCAGATGAATCCCGGCTCGACCTGATCAATCGCAACACAGATCTCTTTGTGCAGATCCTCAACGATGTCAAAGCAGCCGGCCCCAAGCCGTCAGCGATCGTGGTCGTCGTCAGCAACCCCGTCGATATTTTGACCTACGTAGCCGCCCAGAAACTTGGTTTGCCTGTCAATCAGGTGATTGGTCTTGGGACACAACTCGACACGATCCGTTTCTGTTCTCTGATTGCCGAGCAACTTGGCGCACCTCCAACCCAAACCAAGGCATTGATTCTGGGAGAACATGGTGACTCGATGGTTCCAATCTGGAGCAGTGCAACCATTGCAGGTCTGCCTCTGGATAAGCAGCCAGGATGGAGCCCAGGGCTAGCCAATCAACTTTTCACGAGAACCCGCGGCAGCGGCGCAGAAGTAATCAAGCGAAAAGGTGGCGCTGGTTTTGCTGTCGGCATTGCGATCCGGGATGTGATTGAATCGATTTCGCTTGACCGGCGTCGTGTACTGCCTGTCAGCAGTGTGCAGTCGGGCTGCTATGGGGTCCGCGATGTTGCTCTGTCCGTCCCGACCGTTGTCGGTCGACAAGGAGTCGTGGACCGTCATGAAATTGAATTGTGGCCGAAAGAGATGCAGGGAATGCGTGCCAGCGGCGCGGCCTTGAGAAAAACACTCGACATCGTTCTCAAGCGGATTTGATAACGTTCCGCATCTGCGGAGATCTTGGTACACAATGAACAAAGGCCGCGAATTGGATTCGCGGCCTTGTTTGCATTTCGGTGACGAGTTTAAATTTTCAGCGTGGTGTAAAAATCGAACCCGAACTCAGAACGCGGCATCGTCGTGCTATCGCACCAGCAGCAACACCTCCGCCATTTCATCGGTACCACTGCTCGGTATCGTTTTTCCTCCACGAACCGACATGTACTCAAGCTTCCACAATGTCTCGGTCAGCTGGGCAATGGAATCGTCGTCACTAAGTAACTGCAATGAGGCACTCTCGTGACGAATCCTGGTCGGATCCTGACGCACCGAATTGACCGTGCGGATCACAGGTGCGTTCATCGCAAGACTCATGCCGACAGATTTGACACCCGCCGTATCGGCAATCAACCCAAGATAAAGTCGATCAAGATCCTTTGCGGGAGCGTGCAGGTAAAGTACCAAGGCTCCATCACTGTTCTCAAGTGATGGTTTTTCTACAAAGCCTGCCACCTCCTCGGTAATCTTCTTCGTACCCGACAGCTTCAAGCCAGCTAGCTGCATCGCTGATTTGAATGCCTCCTGATCTTTCCCCGTATCGGTCAATTCAACGTTAAATACAAGGATTACTCCCAATGCCGCGGGTGTCTGTTCCGGAGTCACATTGACCACATCAGCCGGAGGATCGGTTGCTTTCATGGTAGGGTCAGTCGTTACCGCGATCGAACCAATCCCAGCTTCCGAAGTCCCATTTCCTATGTTTCCGGCCTCCGGAGACGGTGTGACGGGTTCGACAACCGGAACCGGAGAGGTCTCTGGGCTGGCCACGGCAGTCATATCAGGTGTCGGACGCAAGTTACCATCCAGAGGCACAATTGCCTCAGGAGTTTCGGGAACGAATTGGGGAGGATTGATCTGGGCGATCTGGGGATTCGATTCCCCCTGTGCTTCCCTGTCCTTCGGTCTTAACAGCATCACCGCCAACGCGATGGACGCCGCCAAGCCAACCATCACCGCAGCAATTCGCCAAGATGACGAAGTGGTGGGACTCAGGCTCGAACTCGGCTGATCTTCGAGCCGCATCAGTGGATGGTCCTCAGAAACCCCTTCCACGCGTGCTCTTGCTACCGCCTCGTCGATCACTCGATCAGCGAATCCCGCATCAAGTCTGATATCGCTATCAGCCAGCAAAACCGCCTGCAAAGCAGTTCTTAACGACTGCAATTGTGCCAATTCCTCGACAACCGACGGATTCGTCTTCAGAAGCTTCTCGACCCGATCACGCTCATCGCCGCTCAGGACATCGTCCAGGTAGCCAGTGAGCAGTTGATCCATTAGTACTTGTGGAATTGACATATTAGTAAACCGTGTCGCCGCGAAAATCGGGCAAGCTCCATGAATTGCCTCAACTGCGTTGGACGCATCGCTGGGGCATGATAACTTCAATCAGCCTCTTCCGGTGTTGCTGATAAGGTTGTGATGCTACGGGGAGGCGCAAAGTTCCCCACGATGGAAAAAAACACCATCGGACTGCCAAAACGGCTGATTCCAGGGCATCTCCTGATGCAAAAACGAGTTTCCCAGCATTTTCTTCACTGATTCCATCATGGATCACCGCGAAATACTTAGCAAGAACCGTCGAGTCTATGATGCCATGGCCGCGGCTGACTCTCCGCTCTGCCGACCGGCCAAGGACGAGGAACTCAGTAATCCGCTCGCCACGGTTGATGCCGCTGGCTGGCTCGGCGACTCGATTGAAGGCCGAAACCTGCTTTGCCTTGCCGCTGGGGGGGGGCGTCAGAGCTCGCTCTACGCAGCAGCCGGGGCCAACGTCACTGTGGTGGATATCAGCAGTGCCATGCTGGAATTGGACCGCCGAGTTGCGGCCGAACGTGGTTACTCGATTCGCCTCTTTGAGACTTCGATGGACCAGCTTTCCATGCTTCGCGATGGTGAGTTTGACATCGTCATTCAACCTGTCAGCACTTGCTATCTACCGAGCATTCTGCCCGTCTATCTTGAGGTAGCCCGAATACTACGGCCTGAGGGCACCTACGTCAGCCAACACAAGCAGCCCACCAGCCTGCAAGCGAGTCTGGATCCCGTGGAAGGCAGCTACCAACTGCAGCACACGTATTATCGTGAAGCTTCTGTCCCAGCTGCCAAATCAAACAGCACCAATAGCCGGCGTCTGCGTGAGCCCGGAGCGATTGAGTTCCTTCATCGCTGGGAAGAAATCATTGGCGGGATGTGCCGGGCTGGATTTGTGATCGAAGATCTGAGCGAACCGATGCACGCCCGCAAAGATGCTCAGCCAGGAACTTTCGCTGACCGGGCAAATTTCATCGCACCTTACGTCCGCATCAAAGCGAGGCGAAAGGGAAAACTTGCCACCGCCGGCTCACTGTGGCTGCCCGACAGCTGACTCCGCATCAGCGATCGCTGGAACGGACCCCAAGCCAAACTCCAAAAATTCCGGCAGCCACCAGTACTGCGATCGCAATCCCTCGGAGGCCCCAGCCAGAGGCATCAGGTTGCGACCCGTCAATCGCTGGCGTGCCGACAGGAATCTCAACCAGCAGAGGGGACATGTCTGGTCGCGAATCCACAATTACCACCGTGTCGCCCCCCAACGATTCACTCCAATTTGCGGACATCAACAGATCGACTCCTGGGTTCTGTGTTTTCACCGTACAGCTGCATTCTCCGACCATGTACTGGCAGGCATTCACAATCGTTTCGGTCGTCACACCTTTGCCATCGATCGCATCGAGCATTCTTCCTCTACCAAAAATGGGGATCAGCCAAGGGCCGGACTTGGAAGTGGCCAAGCCCCCGCCCATAGCTCGAAGTGCCAATTCACTCTGATCACCAAACGCCAAACGAGACACTTGGAAATCCACTTTCAGTGGAACATCACACCTCAGAACATCATCCAACGATGCCTCAGGGTGGTTCTGTAGATACTCATTTGCACCCAATCTCGGAATCACACCGGCAGGGATAGTGATCTCAGACATGGCCTGCTGAATCCCCAGACGCACGGTGTCCTCTGTTTGCTGATTGACTTCTGGATCCTCACCTTCCACCAGCACCCAGACAGCAGACGCGCCAGTCACAAGACCATCAATGACTTCTGAACGGAGTGGTGAAGCGAGCCACGTCTCCAACCCGGCACGAGTTAAACCCCCTTCCCAACACAACTTTCGCCGGCCGTTTCGCTCGGGATAAAACACCTGCAGATGGGGTGTCTTCACTGTCGAATCAAAGTCCTCAAGTTGCCAGAGTTCCTGCGGTGAAAGCTTGGCAAGATCAATGATTTCGATGGCAACGTTGGCCGCTCCCGACGCACTGACTTCCTGCAAATGATCGATCCCACGACGGGTATCTTCTGCAGGTTCTCCGTCGACGATGACGACCATGGTGTAGCGATCCACGTCCCAGCGTTCCAGCGCGTAACGAAACACGGGCACTTTGCAGGCGAGTGCCGTGGCGATGAGCAAGCAAAGAAAACAAACTGCCAAGCCTGGACGAACGAAAGAGATCGCCCACAATCGGTTGCCTGCTGAACCACGCCCAACGCTCATCGATCTGAACCGAAGGCGTGAATATGGCCCAAATCGGTGCTGACAAACAACATTCCGGCAGACACGGCCAGGCCATGTGCTGTCCCCGGCAGTGCAACGCGCCAGAGTTGCCGTCCATCGGTCACCGAATAGGCACAGACACTACCGTTAAGTCCGACCACAACGGCGTCTCCCGCTTTGATCATGTCGAATGGAACATCCGACGCCACTTCCCAGAGCCACGCATCCTTCAGTTGTTTCTGCGCTGCCTCAATAATCGGCTTTGCCTGTTCTGCTGTGATGGTTTTCTTTTTCACATCACCTTGGATTTTCCGAAGCTGTTCCTGTGCTTTGACATTGAGCTCACGGTTCAAACATTTCAGCTTTCCATCGGTAGACAACCACGCAAGTTCGCCGGCAACAAGAATTCGATTCGTACCAGTAAACGATGCGACCGATGCACTGGAATCGACGTCGGCGACCCTAATCTGATCATCTTTCTCTTTCTGGTGGGGCGGACCTGCAAACAGCATGTCATCTTCGGACAAAACACAAAAAACGCCACCTGCCTCACCAATCTTGCCACGGGGAGTGCCATCACCCCGATCAAAGGCCAACGGCGCTGCTCGTCCCTGCGGAACAAACAATCGATTCGTCGATGCGAGCAGCGCGCCTTGTAGCGTGACGTTGCCAAGTTCCCGGCGAAAACACTGATCGCCATTGGCCTCACCCGACAATGCATCAACAGACCACAAAAATGACGTCTCCCAAGGAACCAGAGAGCCTGCAAAGATCGCCCGCTCACCCTCGACCAAAACCCCCGTCCGCACTGGCCAGAGTGACATTAGCTTGCGATTGCTGGTGATCCGTTTATTCCCATCACCCGCCTGCCGACGCCAAATCAAGTCACCGGAAGACTTGTCACAACAATAGGCAAATCCGTCATCTGAACCAAAATAAACATGACCTTTGGCGATTGTCGGAGGCAAGCGTACTGCGGCCCCAGCAAAACGCACCCACTTTTCCTTGCCTGTCAACAAATCCAACGCATGCACCGCATCATCCGCGGAAGAACCAAAGTACACCTGCTGACCGTCCGCCGTGACATAGAAACATGGGTCAAAATTACGCATCGACTGCAAACCGCTGTTACCTGAATAGGCGTCCCACTTCGCTGGTCCTGTCCAGGCCATTTGCGGGGGCTGCGAAGATCGATACACCCAACGGGTCTTGAGGGGAAAATTCAAATCGGAAGTCGTCACACCACTTCGACGATTGTCGTGCCGATAAGTCGGCCAATTTCCAATCGCATCTGCTTCCCCTGATTCGACTTGTGCGACAGCCGAATCAAGGCCGGTCAATTGCACCGCCAGAAGAATGAAAAGCATCAGGCAACGAGAAGTTTGATTTATCAAGATCATTCGGTTTTTCCTTACGGCGTTCCACCATTTTCAGCAGGCAGCACGTCGGGTGTCCCATCTGGAAGTTGGAGGGCTGACTGCGGAGAACGCGGCCCGAATCCGATGGAGCACTCCATCCAACCACCACAGGAGCAGCCACCTCCTGCCTCGGGCGACAACAGCATGCCTTGAGCAGGAATCGTACTGAGCCAGCAACTGGGGCGTAAGCGGGTAAATTCGGTTGGTTTTCCCTTTTCAAGCGACCACAACGACAGAGGACCTGTTCCTCCTCGATACAGAATCGCGCCTCCACTTCCAATCGGCGTCGCACAACCACGCCGCTTTCCCAGTGTTCCAGTTTGTAGAATTTCCCCGTTGGCAGCATCCAGAACATGTGGTTGCACGAACAATTTCCCACCCATCAGCACAGCATGTTGCATATGGGCACCGTGGTGATCTGCAGGCCACTTAACTTCACGGCTCCAAACTGGCTCGCCATTTCCTGAGTCATAGGAAGCGAAATGAAACCGATTTCCAAACGATGTCTGCAATACGAACTGATCCTTGTCAGCCATGCCAAAGGAAACAACCTGATCTGCGCCCTGTGAACCAACAGGTTTTTTCCAACGCTGTTTGCCTGTTTTGCGATCCAGACACACAACAGACGCATCTTTCCAGATTTGCTGGTTGGTGAGTTTTCCCGTGTCCAGTTTTCGCAAAGTCGGGTCGTTTGCCTCCACAAAGTAAATGCAATCTTCAAAAATCGTGATTGTCGCCTGAACTCCTGCATCCATGTCATATTGCCATAACACATCTCCATACTTTTTGTCGTAGGCGATAATGGCATCAGCACAAATCTTGGAGGTTGCCGCCTCACCCTTTCCGTCGTACCAGGCAGCCTTTTGCCAGTAATCTTCATAGATACTCTCTCCCTTGACGGCTGATCCGATCAGGATGTCGTCGGTGACCGCAACGAACCCCCACTCGTGCTTTGCATTGAATGGCTCAGGAAGTCGGAGCGTGTTGAGCATTTCGCCAGTGGCAGCATCGATGACCCACAGACAATTGTGGGTAGCGGCGTAAACACGATCACGATCAGCACACCAGTTGCCACAATCTCGCGGAATATTCACGCGACGTAGATCAGGGATTTCCAACGACCACAGGATTGCACCATTGAAGGCATCCATAGCGATCATCCGATTCATCCCTTGGTGAAACAATCGCCCCCCAACTGCCAGGGGAGCCGGCATGCGAGGATTTCGATCGATCCCAAAATCGGCTCCAGGTCGGCCCAGCCAACGGACCTCCAGTTCTCCTGCCTCGTCCGCACCGCCCAGCGATTCACCCGAATAGGACTGATTGGCCGGTGACCCATATTGATGCCCCCACTCCGCAAGCCCAGAAACTTCATCCAAATGGTGAAGCCAGATTTGCGGACCGATGGAAACCCACTCAGTCCCCGAATCAGCCGATGGCTTTCCAATGCACACAAGCGTGCCTGACTTGGCCAAATGACGTTTCCCACGACGTACGGCGGACGCCGAACAGATCACAAGATTGGCAAAATCGTCCGGAATGTCACTCCGAAGCTGCGCTGAAAGTCTGACTCCGTAGATGCCCGCGTCATACCACTGCCGACGAAAACGCTGCAGCGTCGAATCATCTTTGCATGCCGCAACGACCGTCATGGTAGTTCTGGCAGCCAGTGCCTCACCCCAACGATCAGCATGCTCACCACTGACAACCGCGAAGCCTCCTGCATGCGTGAGTTGCTTGACCAAGGCATCCAACACCTCATCTGGTACTGATTCCTTTGCGGCATCGGGACGTCGTGAGTTGGGGTTTGAAATCACGGGTGGAGCATAGTTCATCCGCATATCAAATTCGTAAAATGGACTCAGTAGCAGTTTCCCAGCCTGCATGGTGCCGATCCGATAATAGTAGGTTTGCCCGATTTCCAAGCCGTTTAAAACCACTCGGTGACTGTTCCCGTTCTCGACTGAATCGACAATCGTGCCCAGTTTCCTCGTCAAACCAAAGGCAACCGAAGAAGCACCCTGATGAACCGATTCCCATCGAACTTCAGCAGAATTGGGATCCAAGAAACGAACCCCCGCGCGAAAGCCGGCATCCTCGGCCAAGACAGCATCAACAGTCAGCGAAGGCAACAGAAACATCATACCGACAGCCGCCAAAAAATGAATTGGCACCGCACTGGGTATCCGTTGCTCGTCAGAACGACGAAGCTTTGTCAGATCTGCATCAAGGACCATGGCATGTCACTTGCAATCAGGGTCGGGTTCGAAAGAATGAGCCGCGAGTTTACCAAACTTTCCGCAACCATCCTGTGAGAATCCTCCATTAATAGCCCAGCGACGGATAAAACAGTGATCCCTGCTAAAAACTTCAATCGAAGCATTGTTGCAACCAATCCGAAACTCCCTCAAATACCGTTTCACGATCGGTGTCGTGGAACAGGTCATGCCGCCGATGCGGCCAGCGAATCAAAGTGGCCAACTCCCCCGCTCGAATCGCCAGGTGTTCGCATGCGGCACGGTCAATCAATCGATCATCTTCACCGAACATGATCAAAGCAGGGACATCGATGCTGCGGGCGTGATCGAGAGCCCAACGCCCTTGGGAAAGCAACTGCGTCGCCAGATAGAGCGTGATGCGTGAATGCACCCATGGATCATTCGCAATCATTTCCGCTTGGTCAACATCGCCCGTAAGCGAATCCACATCAACGGGACGCTCGATCTGAATCCACGGCATCAAGTATCCGGTCATCCAGGCCGCAAAGATATGAGGGCGGGGTGGTGGAGCAGGCGGAAGCAGCATGGGGGCACAGAGGACAACACCATCGGGCTTGATGCTAGGAGACCTTCCATCTTCCAGGCATCGCAAGAGGTAGTTAAGCACGAGGTTGCCTCCCATGCTGTAACCGAGCAACACCTGCGGCAAACCATGAAATCGATCAGCAATAGTCTGGCATGCCGCCTCGATGTCACCCAGCAAACCCCGAAAAGAATCAACCCTGCCACGACCTCCCGGAGAACGCCCATGCCCCGGTAAATCGAAGGCATACACACACCACCCTCGTGCCACAATTGACTCCGCCAACTTTCGATAGCGTCCACCATGATCACCCAAGCCATGAACCATTACAACGGCCCCGACTGGTGGTTTATCACCACACCAAAGCCAGCCATGGAGTTGCCCAAACCGTCCGGTCAATTGTGCCTCTTGCTTCACCATTGAAACCCTAATTAAAAACAATGAAACTTCAGTTACCCAGAGACCACTTCCAGCCCGCAGCAACCACGTCCTGCCACACATCACTCTGAATCGTCTCATTGTGATGTCCGAGCGAGATACCAAATACTCGCGTGCCCTTGTAGACATTCGTCCAGATCACGGGCTCGGCTTTTCCGGTTTCATCGCTTTGCACCTCCGCCAGCACCTTTGTCCGAGGCCATACTTTTTCAATGATGTAAAGCTCACCATTGGGTGTATCCCAAGATGCTCCAATCGCAGCAAGCATGGAACTTTGACGCCCTGCATCGGTCGGCAACACCTTCAGCGAACGTTTTTTCTTTTCGTGGCGTTTACTTGTCACCCCTAGAAACGCCCTCCATGTATCGGCAGTGGGCGCATTGCGATACGAGTGCATCGAGCAATGAATCACAATCGCTGGAACCTGACTGGCGATGTGAGCATCAACGATGCCTTTGACAAAACTTCCATCTTCAACTCCACCAAAGCACTCATTATGAACAACGATATCAAACCCCTTGATCCAATCACCTTTCCGGTAGATCTCGGCCTTGATATCCCGTTTGGTTCCGTATTCAACAATCGTCCATGCGACAGGACCAACACGTTGGGATAAGCCTTCACTGATGATTCGCTTCTGATTTTGATAATCGTGACAACAACCCCCGGTCACCATTAACGCCCGAACCCCTTTGTCCGGCGGGGACTTCTCATCAGCTTCTTGAGCTCTGGCGACGTTGGTTCCAAAGGCAGTAGCAACAAAAAGGCTGAAAAGCAAAACGTCTGAACAACGCGATCGCATCATGAACCCTGAGTAAGTGTAAAATTAACGGAGAACCGAACGGTGTGATCAACTGTAAAAACAGATGCCGTGCCACTGCTTGAGAATGCGACTCCTGCTGATTTTACCACGTCTTTCGCTTCGGCACGGAAACTGCGTTGTTGAGGGACGCTTTGTCGAAGCGACTGCCAAGGTGACTATTTTCGACTCGAATCCGCTCACTGGAGGTTGGAATCCGCATGTTCACTCGATTATTGGCCGCTTTCATTATCGTGCCACTCATTGAACTTGCATTGCTGCTGCAAGTGACGATGTACACCAACCTTAGAACAACCATCCTGCTCGTCATCGTGACCGGGGTGATTGGCTCTTTTTTGGCACGCCGTGAGGGCGTGATGGCGTGGTTTCGGTTTCAGTCTGCATTGGCCGAGGGCCGAGCACCAAGTCGCGAAATACAGGATGGACTGATGATCGTATTCGCGGCAGCCTTACTGCTCACCCCGGGACTGCTGACCGATGCATTGGGGTTCACCTTGCTGCTGCCACAAGGACGCGAATTTGTTCGCCGCACCCTTTTGAAACGGTACATGCAGCGATTTCATGTGCAGGTCAATTCGCAACCAGACTCCGTTCAGCAGCCACTTAATCGCAATGAACGCGACAGTTCATTCACGATTGACGCCGAGTCTTTTCAGCGGAAGAACTGAGTGGAACTCCGCTTTCAACGCCGCTGTGACAATCGGCTTATCAGTTCTGCTTATCAGTTCTGCTGATCAGTTCTGCTGATCACTCCAGGTGTTGCGAGACGTGAGCACAGGATCGGTGCAAAACATTTCTACAGGTACACTCGACGTCTTGCATCTTGCGACAAACCCCCTGAAATAACCCTCATCAGTGGCGACTCGCCACTCGGCGAGGTCAAGGGACGAAATCGCAACCGGCCTGCTTCCGTCTTGCCTTGCCAACATCACTTGGGCGATGCTGCTTCAGGAAGCTTACCCGCAGCCCACAACGTCCCACGGGTCAGGGCCTTCAGAAAGACATCGTCTTCAAAGGTGCCATTGGAATGACCGTAGGTGGTACCAAAGACTCTCGCTTTGCCAAACTGATTTGTCCAGAACACGGGATGCGCCTGATCCGTCTTTTCGCTTTTTGACGTAGCAAGCACAGTCGTATTAGGCCAAACCTTCTCGATCACATAAAGTTCATCCTTGGCGGTGACGTGCCCATCAGGGAAGCCCTGCATGATCGGATGGTCTTTCTTTGCAACATCTACTTTATAATTACTTTGATGTTCGTGACGGCGACTGGTCACGCCAAGTAATTTACGCCAATCATCGATTTCGGCAGCTCGATAGGTATGCATAGCACAATGTATGACCACCGCGTTGGTACCTGCATGATGAGGGGCAGTCACGCTGCGGATGTACTCTGGATTGCTGGTGTTTGCAAAGCACTCGTTGTGTATGACAACATCAAATCCGTTGGCCCATTTTGGATCTTTGTAGAAGTCAATCTCGGCCGTCGTGCCTTTGCCTCCTTCACTGACGACTGTCCAAACGGCGTCCACGCCATGCTTTTTCATGGCAAGTTGCATCGCCTTTGTCTGAAAGTCATAATCATGGCAACATCCACTTGTTATCAGCAAAACATTAACTGATTCGTCGCTTGGATTTCCGGAACTGTCCTCCGCGAGAACCCCTGCTGCGGGCAAGCAAAGTGCGATGCAAAACAAAAAAGCGGAAGTAAACGAGCGACGCAACATGGGTTTCTCCGGAGAAAAAACAGCAGGGGGAAAAAAACAGCGTTCGAGTCGAATTGGCTCGAACGCTAGCTGAAAAATTAATTAAGTCCCCGTGGTAATCACAGGTGCCGATCCCAGAAACTACAGGCGATCATTCAGTTCCACTGGTTCCATGACTTTCGTGTTGCGTTCTACTGCGACAACAGTAGTACGCTGCCGAAGACCATCACGACTCTCTGCAGTGACGGGCAAGACTTGGCGTTTATCTGGCAATTCCATCCGCACAGTGAACGAGCCATCAGCCTGCAACTTGACTGGACGACCAGCAACCATCACCGAGGCCGAGGCACTTGTCTTGCCGAAAATGATCAATTCGGCATCCACGTCGAAAGGAAGCTTTGACTGACGCAACAAGGCTGGATCAGCGACCGTCTGCCCTTGCTCACCCCGAAGCGGCATCGAACGACTCAGTCTTTCTTCAAAGACCTCCTTCAAATCGCCAGCATCGGTTTCATAACCACCGCTAAGCGAGTAAATCCGTTCGTAGTCTTCCGCGATGTCATGCCAGTGCTCGTCGAGTCGCTCGCACTCACCTGGCCTAGGTGTCTCAACAACATTGCTGCGACAAACGGTGTAGAACTCACCATTATCTGGTAGGTATCCGATGACGACGCGATAACGCGATGGTGGGTCATCGACATCGATATACCAATTGTCGACGCCTCCGTGGACGGGGATATCACGCTCAACACTCTCGGCACAGTTGTTGTTGACGTCACTAACGCTCAACAAACGGAGCATTGGTACCGCAGTATGCCAACGCTCGGAGAGCGCGGACTCTGCACGCTCCACACTTGCTCGAGTGATCTCCCAACTCGCCTGCAGCCAGTAGGAATCCCGCACCATTAGCACGATTCGGTCCTGATGCTGTTCCTCAGCTCGGGTGCGACTGGCACCGCGATTTACCGCAGCACCACCCACCAGCGTCCCGGTTGAAAGATCCTTATTGCGGAGCATCGTCTCACGCCGCTTTCGGATTTGAGCTCGAATCCTTGCCGTTTTCGCCGAAATTTTCGGCTCTGGCAGCTTTGGCATCGGCTTGACCTTGGCAGCGCGGGGGGCTGCTTTTGTGGCTGGCTTACGAGGCTTACTGGCCGGAGCCAAACTCGCCGCAGGAGCCGTTTTGGCCCTTGAAGCTGGTTTCTTTTTCTCGGAACCGGCCAAAGGTTTTGCCCCCTCAGCCGATGCCTTGCGTCTCAAACGACGCTGCACCTTTCGGATTTCCTCAACCAACTCGTCTTTTCTAAGCCCGTGCCAGCCAGGAACGCCGTAGTTTCGAGCCAAATCGGCCAGTTCTCGGCGTGTTTGTGCTTTTAAATCTGCGGTCGTGATCACCTGCACCTCCAAAATCCAGACATCGCCGCCGCTCGCAGCTGCTGCGATATCAACTGTTGTTATCTCTTCCGGCAGCTGATCCTCCTGAGTGCTCACCGTGTCCCCGTATATTCAGCATCCCAGCTTTCGTGATGAAACCGCATGGTTCAGCGTTTGGCAGGCTGTGACCGGGCGGGGATGCGTTAATTGGCTGGACGGTCTGCAAATATCCCGCAACGGGCGGGTGGATAAGCACTAAATAAGAACCATCGAAGCAGCATTAACGGCACAATCGTCACCAAAAACATTATGCCAAGGGATCTAAAAATATCTAGATACCCTTAGGTTTGTTTTGGAACAAACCTTGGAAAAGTAACCGTCACAGTCCGCTAAATCGCTAGAAAAGTGAAAGTTTGCGATCAGTTGGACACCCCACGTGGGGTAGTCAAGACAGTACGCAAGACGGGACTACCCACGTGAGCCGTTCAGATCGGGTGGAAAAAACGGCGTCAACGATATCCGCTTGCAGTTCAACACAACTGTATCGTTCCGCCGCAGCCCAACTGCGACTGAGCCTCTTTGCTGATCTCGGACAGACCCCTATTTCCGCCCAACCTCGATTGGGGTGGCCTTTGACCCCGGAATTCCAATGGAAATCGTCCGAAAGGGAACGGCTGACTTCCACCTCAGATGTAAGCTTGCGGCTTCCACGCCACAAACACACTGTTGCCACGTCTCAATCACTGATTGCTCCATTGCTTGAGCTACGCAACGAGGCCCTCTCGTAGGGCAAGAGATCAACGCTGCCTCATCCAAGGTGCGACTATACGTCGCTGGCACTGGATTCTGGCGTCAGACCGATCACATTATGATCTTCTTAAGCAGAACTTTCGAAGTGAAGAGCCTGCCGTGCCTGCATCAAATCCACCTACGCCGCTCGACTCCGGTGGGGACCCGGGTGAACAGGCAGGTACACCGCAGTCTCCCATTTCCGATGCAAACATCCCCGAAAAAAATACCTTCAGCAAGAAACTTGGTTCCTCCCCAGCGGGGATGGGAGCAGAACTGGCTGGAGCAACGCTCGTGCTCGCTGGACTTGGCTACTTGATTGACCAATACCTTGGCGGGGACAGTAGCACAGGGTTGGCGATCGGTGGATTTCTGGGCTTCAGCTTGGGCATGTATCGATTCATTCACAAAGCTTTGCAGCAGATCGAAAAACCGAAAGACTGAGAACCGAGGCGTTTGTCACGCTTGCTTGGACCATGACAACCATCCTTCACACGGCCGAGACACCCTCGATTCGCAGCCTCTTCGGGAGCGTGATGGTCCATGTTCTATCGGGGTGGTTAGCCATGACAGCGATGTCAACCCTTGCATTCGCCGTCTGGTGCCCCGACTTGGTGTGGCCCTGGGTCACGATCGCTGGTTTCAGTGGCCTGATCTCGGGCTTTGCGCTGCTGCCGGGAATCAGCATTAGCGGTCATCACACCACCATCCAAACAGCCAATTCACAGCTATCAGGGACGATGAGAACCAACCGAACGGGACAGTTTCTCGTCGGTTGTGTAGCAGCGATGGCAATTCGGGTCATAGGCACCGTTGCAATAGTCGCTGCCTGCCGTTATCAAATGAACCTACCGTTCGAAAAGGTATTGTTTTTTGTATGTGGATGGTACATCGTGCTAACCGCTTTCGAGGTGACTTTGCTCGTCAAAAGTGCCTCCACACTGGACGCGATTCCGCGAACGTCAAGGGTGCAACCCGCTGGTACGGGTGCACCGGTTGATGAGACCGATTTCTGGAAATGACTGCTGGAATGAATCTGCTACTCGCATCTGCCAACGATCCAACATCGCATGTGATCCCACATCGAGTAGGGCCACATCTATTTGAGGTTAAATTTCCGGGCACGGATGTCCCGACGCTGCACATCTTCGATGGCGTTTATCGGTTCTTCATCACGAACCATCTGATCATGACTTTGGTGTCAGGGATCGCGGTCGTTCTTGTTTTCAAGTTTGTTGCCAACAGGGTCCGTGTTCAGGGCGAGGGTTTGGAGGCGTACAAGACACGCGGAAGATTCTCGCAACTCTTTGAGACCATGTGCAGTTTCATTCGTGATGAGGTTGTACGGCCCAACCTTCATGAACTGACTGATAAATACATCTATTACATTTGGACGATATTTTTCTTTGTAATGTTTGCCAATGTACTTGGTTTGGT
Source organism: Rubripirellula sp. (assembly GCA_028823035.1). Taxonomy (GTDB): domain Bacteria; phylum Planctomycetota; class Planctomycetia; order Pirellulales; family Pirellulaceae; genus Rubripirellula. The sequence goes on along the minus strand of JAPKCI010000018.1, from coordinate 12,912 downwards.
TCCATTTGGTTCCATCCTGTACTTCCTGAGTTTCGGAGACCAGAACTTAAAACATTTGGGCGGGACGGCAACCGGCAATCTTTCCCTCAACGTAGTGTTGGCTGTGGGCAGTTTCATTGCCATCCTGTACATCGGCATCAAGGAAACTGGTGTCAAAGCTTTCTTCTCCCATTTCAACCCAATCGGCTGGGAAGACCCGAAGATGCTTGTGATTGGAATACCGCTCTACTTTTTGGAGTGGCTAGGTCTGGTCATCAAGTGCGTGGTGCTTGCCATGCGACTGTTTGGCACGATGATGGCGGGTCACCTTGTGATCGCGGCATTTCTCGGATTGATTTTTGCTGCGGTTGAGGTGATTGGAGGATGGGCTTACGGAGTCGCTCTCGCCGTGATTTTGGGCGGAATTCTCCTGACGCTACTGGAGCTGTTCATCTGTTTTCTACAAGCGTTTATTTTCACTTTCCTGACGGTGCTGTTCATCTCGCTGGTCGCGAGTCATCATGACGACAACCACCAAGCGGAGCATCCATTCAGCGATGAGGATCAAATGAACCTTGAGAAACTGGTGGACCCCAAACGAATTACCCCGATGCCCGACCCTGCAGGTTAGTCGCCTGCAATACGGTCGGACTTGTTACTGACGACTTTTACAACCCCACTCAACCGTTAACCCACTTTTTCAATCCGAATGCGGAAGGTGGGCCATCACGAGAGATGACTTAGGAGCTATCGAAAGATGTTTGATTTGGCAATGTTGCTTGCACAAGAATCCGTTGGCGTAGCAGGTACCGTCGGTGTCGGTATCGGCATGGGCTTGGCAATTCTGGGTGCGGGAATTGGTATTGGTCGCATCGGGGGGTCAGCGGTTGAGGCAATCGCAAGACAACCAGAGGCTGTCGGTAGCATATCGACGCAGATGTTGATTTCTGCGGCACTGATCGAGGGTGCTACCGTCATCGCACTCATCCTCCTTCTTTTGCTTGGTCAACAGTAGTCCTGTTTCTGGATTGCGGTGCAAAGTGCATCTTGCTGCCGGCGTTCCCGTTGAACTCCTATTCAATGCGAACCGGTGAAGGGTGCCCTTGGCTGCCGTAGTCGCTGGCATCGGGAAAGATCTCGATTCAGTGATGACAGGGACACGCCTGACGATAAGAGGACACGCCTGATGATCTCGAGGAATTCAATGTTTAGTAATTACCGATGGATGGCTTCCGCCACTCGTCCCAGTTTATTCTGTCTGGTGATGGTTGCTTCGTCCAACTCCATCATCTCGCAGGGGCATGCTGCGGACGCCGCAGAGTCGAGCCAAGCACCACCACCCTTGCTGTCATTCGACGTGGGTTCTGCGTTCTGTAATCTGGTGATTTTCCTCGGCGTCCTGTTGATTCTGTCCAAATTCGTTTGGCCAGTCATTCTGCAGGGACTAAAAGATCGCGAGGACAAGATCTTTGATGAGCTTGCGAATGCGGACCGAGCGAATGCGGACGCCAAAAAAATCCTGAGTGAGTACCAGAACAAGTTGGACGATGCAGCAACTCAGGTGCAGTCCATCTTGGCCGAGGCCCGCAATGACGCTTCAGCAAGCGGTCAGAGGATCGTGGAAGAGGCAAAGCAGGAAGCTGAGCGTCAACGTGAACGTGCCCTGTCAGAAATCGAAACAGCCAAGAAAGTAGCGCTTGCTGATCTCGCCGGGCAAACATCCGATCTCGCGATCGGTGTTGCTCAACAAGTGATTGGCAGAGAATTGAAAGCCGAAGATCACGCCGAGTTGATTCGGCAATCCCTCAACCGACTGCCAAGTAACAACTGATTCACCCCGAGTTTCCAACACAATTTACTCGATTAACTACGGGTTTGTCCCGAGCGTAATCCATGAAAGAAGCCGCTGAACACGATACGGTGCTCGACACCGGCGCCGAACAACTGGGCAAAACCTATGCCCGAGCGTTGGTTGGTGCGGCGCAAAGTGCTGGTATCGCGGACAAAATCATTGATCAACTTGGCGTTGTGGTTGACGAGTACATAGCAGGAAGCCCACAACTGCGTGCTGCGTTTGCATCGCCACGCCTTGATGAGAATGAGAAGGTACGTGTGATTGATCGGATCTTCGGTGAAGAGTTCGATCCGTTGCTGGTGAAGTTTCTCAAAGTCATGGCGGGTCGTGGACGCCTGGCTCACGTCAACGCGGTGCGTTCCGCCGCAGACGCAATTCACGACGAAATGCTTGGTCGATTGGTTGCCACAGTACAAACTGCGGTGCCATTGGACGACGCTCTTCGAGCCAATATCGAAGAGCAAATTGGTTCCATCATGCAGAAGCAGGTGCGATTATCAGAGTCAGTCGATCCCGATTTGATCGGTGGCATGGTGATTCGCGTCGGTGACCGTGTGTTTGACAGCAGCGTATCCAACCGTCTGGATACCATGGCCCGTCGCATTCGCAGTGGCTTTTCAAGTCAACTGTTGCATCGTTTTGGTGAATTCACATCCGAATAGGTTTTGACATGCCGGACAACCGGCACCAACTACCAATGCTCGACAGAACTGCCGGGCCAACACTATTGATTCAGACCCATGAAATTTAGCAGTGACGAAATCGCCTCGGTCTTGCAACAAGAGATCGAGCAATTCGACAGCAAGATCGACGTTCGTGAAGTCGGTACCGTCCTCGAAGTCGGCGACGGCATCGCCCGCGTCTACGGGCTCTCGGGTGTCATGGCCGGTGAGATGGTCGAGTTCCCGAACGGAGCAATCGGACTTGCGTTCAACCTCGAGGAAAACTCGGTTGGCGTGATCATTCTGGGGGACTACCTCACTATCGAAGAGGGCAATGAAGTCAAAGCGCTTGGCACTCTTCTTTCGGTGCCGGCTGGCGATGCAATTGTGGGTCGCGTACTGGACCCGCTCGGAAATCCTCTGGATGGAAAAGGCCCCGTTCAGACAGACACCACGCGTCCTGTCGAGATCATCGCTACCGGCGTGGCAGAGCGACAACCGGTGACTGAGCCGATGCAGACCGGCATCAAGGCGATTGACGCCATGACACCGATCGGTCGCGGCCAGCGGGAACTCGTCATTGGCGACCGAAAAACAGGCAAAACAGCCATCGGAATCGACACGATCATCAATCAGAAAGGCAAGGGCGTAAAGTGTTTCTACGTTGCCATTGGTCAGAAGGATTCCTCGGTCGCTGGTATCATTGATGCACTCGAACGCTACGGTGCAATGGAATACACGACGGTGGTAGTGGCAGGTGCCTCAACACCAGCACCGCTGCAATACGTTGCTCCCTACGCTGGAACAGCGATGGCTGAACACTTCATGTTCAACGGCGGACACGCGTTGGTTGTCTACGATGACTTGTCCAAGCAAGCCACGGCTTACCGACAGATGAGCCTGTTAATGCGACGTCCACCAGGACGTGAAGCTTATCCTGGCGACGTTTTCTATTGCCACAGTAGACTACTGGAACGTTCCGCCAAATTGTCCGAGGCTCTGGGTGGTGGCTCGATCACCAGCCTGCCAATCATTGAAACGCTCGAGGGCGAGGTTTCTGCCTACATTCCAACGAATGTGATTTCGATTACCGATGGACAGATCTATCTGCAACCCGACCTGTTCTTTGCCGGTATCCGCCCCGCCATGAACGCCGGCATCTCGGTTTCACGCGTCGGTGGTGCTGCCCAGGTCAAGGCGATGAAGAAAGTGGCTGGTGGTTTGCGGCTCGACCTGGCGGCTTTCCGAGCTTTGGAAGCGTTTGCACAACTCGGTACGGATCTCGACGCTGCAACTCAGTCACAGCTTGACCGGGGATACCGTATGGTTGAACTGCTGAAGCAACCACAATACCAACCCATGAGCGTGACCGATCAAGTACTGAGTCTCTATGCCGGTACCAAGGGATTCATCGACGATGTGCCAGTCAAAGCTGTGCAGCAGTGGGAGATCGACTTCCAGCAATTTGCACGGGACAAGTACAGCGATCTGATCACACTGCTCAATGAGAAGCAGGACCTGACCGACGAAGTGGTCGAGAAGATCGAAGCCTGCATCGCCGAGTTCAAGAGTGGATATAAGCCTGTCGAAAGCGAAATGTAATCCACAGCAAAACTGTTTACCCCTTCACCATTTGAAACGCGTCAACTGATCCATGGCCAACGCCCGCGCCCTCGACAAACGCCGAAAATCGATTCGCAACATCCGTAAAATCACACGGACGATGGAATTGATTGCTACAGCGCGCTACAAGAAAGCGATGGACCGTGCTGCCGCAGTGACGGCCTACACAGACCGCCTGTCTCAAATCGTGAACAGTCTGGCAGACGCCGGTACCGAAGTTCGGCACCCATTGCTCGAGCAACGTAAGAATCCAAAAGCAGCACGCTTGCTGACACTGAGCAGTAATCGCGGCCTTTGCGGGGGATACAACGCCAGTGTTCTGCGAGCAACCATGCCTCACATTGGAGAGTTGAAATCCGCCGTCAGTAACGTGCTGGTTGATGTCAGTGGCAAGCGGGGGATCAACGGTCTCAAGTTTCGTGGCATTGACCCCAATGACATGTACCAGCAGTTCGAAGATCAACCAGGTTACGACGAAGTGGAAGTGATCGCCTCGAAGTACCTTGAGTTATACGTGACCGGACAGATGGATCGGCTTGATGTGGTTTTCACCAAGTTCATCAGTACAAGTCGCCAACAAGTCACGATCGAAACCTTACTGCCGTTTGGATCCCTCGACGAAGGTGCCGACAAGCACGCTCAGGAAACCAACACTCAGTACGAATTTCAGCCGTCCGCTGAAAGTATCCTTGAAGAGGTCGTCCCAACCAGCTTCAAAGCAAAGCTCTTTAAGTGTTTCCTCGATTCAGCGGTAAGCGAGCAGGTTGCTCGGATGATCGCAATGAAAGGTGCAACCGAGAGTGCAGGGGACATGATTAAGCAACTGTCGATGACTTACAACCGCGCCCGTCAGAGTCAAATCACGGGCGAAATCATGGAGATCATCGGTGGTGTTGAAGCACTCGAAGGCTAATCGCCGACGGTTGTCAATCACCTGATTTCCATCTTTACATTCAGAAACTCAATTAGATAACCCCAGCCTTTAGTACGAACATGTCTACTGCAACCGAAAACACTGTTGGACGCGTCACTCAGGTGATAGGCTCGACTTTCGACATCGAATTTCCCGAAAGCCACATGCCCCCCATTTTCAATGCTGTTTCAATCAAGTCTCAGCATAAAGGTGTTGAAATCGACCTAGTCGGTGAAGTTCAACAGCACCTCGGTGGAGGACGTGTGCGAGCGATTGCCTTGGGTAGTACTGAGGGCATGATGCGGGGAATGGACGTCGTTGATACAGGCAAGCCAGTCAGCGTGCCGGTCGGCACAGCCACGCTCGGTCGAGTTTTCAACGTCCTCGGGGAGGCAATTGATGAGCGTGGCCCTGTCGACGCAGACGCCTACATGCCAATCCACCGGCAAGCGCCTCCCATCAACGAGCTGTCAACCAACACCGAAGTGTTCGAGACAGGCATCAAAGTGGTCGACTTGCTGACGCCTTTCGTTCGTGGTGGTAAAGCTGGTCTGTTTGGTGGAGCCGGGCTCGGAAAAACCGTTATTTTGACCGAACTGATCGCACGTATCGCCAGCAGCCATGGTGGTTACTCGGTGTTTGCCGGTGTGGGTGAAAGAACACGCGAGGGAACCGACCTGTGGCTTGAGATGCAGGACACCGACATTGGTGACACTGGTCGCAAGGTGATTGAGCAAACTTGTATGGTATTCGGCCAGATGAACGAGCCACCGGGATCGAGGCTCCGTGTTGCTCTGTCCGCTTTGACGATGGCTGAGTATTTCCGCGATTCAACCGGAGCTGATACGCTGCTGTTCGTAGACAACATTTTCCGTTTCTCTCAGGCGGGTTCGGAAGTCTCCGCATTGCTGGGGCGTATGCCATCCGCGGTGGGATACCAGCCAACTCTGGCAACCGAAATGGGTGCTCTTCAAGAGCGTATCACTTCGACCAAGAAAGGTGCGATCACATCCGTTCAAGCCGTTTACGTGCCTGCCGATGACCCAACCGACCCTGCTCCGGCGACCGCATTCGGGCAGTTAGATGCGTTCATTTATCTTGAGCGTTCAATCTCCGAAAAGGGAATTTACCCAGCCATTGACCCTTTGGCCTCGAGCTCCCGTATTCTCGACCCACAGTACGTCGGTGACCGGCACTACGCAATTGCCCGCCGCGTACAGACGATTCTTCAGCGATACAGGGAACTGCAAGACATCATCGCAATCCTCGGCGTTGACGAATTGAGTGAAAGCGACAAGATGGTTGTTCACCGTGCTCGACGAATCGAGCGATTCATGAGCCAGCCATTCTTGGTGGCCGAGGTGTTCACTGGAAAGCCAGGCGAAATCACTCCATTGGCCGATACCATTCGCAGTTTCGAAGAGATCTGCGATGGCAAGTGGGATCATATCCCAGAGCAAGCGTTTATGTATGTCGGATCAATTGAGCAGGTTGAAGAGCAAGCCAAGCAGATGGAAAAAAAGGCATAGTAGTCATGACACTTCGCTGTGTAGTTGTAACTCCCGAATGTACGGAACTCGACCGTGAGGCCGAGTACGTGTCGCTGCCCATGTTCGATGGTGAACTGGGAGTAATGAGTGGTCGTTCCCCGCTGATCGGCAGACTTGGTTTTGGAACGATCCGCCTTCAGACCGCTGCTGGCCCTGAACGTTACTACGTGGATGGTGGCTTCGCCCACGTCGAAGGTGATGTGATCAATGTGCTGACCGGTCGGTCGACCCCGATCGACCTGATCGATCGGGACAAGGCCCACGCAGATCTGGATGTAGCGCTCGCAATGCCAGGCTCAACTCCCGAAGAGTCCCAGATCAGAGATACAGCCGTTCAACGGGCACGCGGCCAACTGCGGGCCTCCAGCTAGACACCAACGCTCAGGCCTATCTCAAACGGGCCTATCTCAATTCAAGAAGTGCCGATTCTGTACTGCATCACAGCGGTGTCGGTCTCTACTTGAGGCCCATGCCACTGGGCCGCTTCGAAAGGGCCCCGCGAACGCCGAGCTGGCGTGGATCTCTGGCAACCTTGTCGGTGAAGATACGGACGTCATCCAGAATGGGCCTCACGCGTGCTGTCGCGCTTTCGATATTCTCAACGGTTCGCCGAATCTTCCAGTACATTTCCTTGTCTTCAAGTAGCAGGCGAACTGATCCATCTTTGTCGTTCAGTGCCTTGCCGAACTCGTCCACTTCGGCCAGTGTACTTTCCAAGCGGGACATGGTGCCCATGACTTGATTCACCAGTTCATCACTGTGCTGTGCCAGGGGTTCTGTGAATCGCTCGATATTCTTGACGGTCTGCTGGGCGCTATTGACCGTTTCGACAGCCGCAACCCCAACCTTCTCGAACTGCTCGCCAACTCTCTCAAAACTTTCAAAGGTCCGTCTGGTTGAATCCAGAGTCAGTTGTGCTTCATTCAACACATCAGGCAATTTGATCACTGACTTCTCAAGACTTTCGCGGAGTATCGGGTTACCAACGATCGCCCGAACATCTGCCATCGCACCATTAAATTCCTTCAACGCCCTAACCGCCTCGTCAGCAACTTGCTCGATTTTGGAATCGGTACCACCGATGACTTTATTCACACTGGATGCCAATTGATTCACACTCTCAGCAGCAATGGCAATCGATTCGCCAGCGTTGCGAATGGCCTCAAACGTTTGCTGAAGATCAGCCTGCATTTCAAACAGGCTTTCGGAATTTTTTCCGTAATCGAGATACTCACCGTCCAAATACGGCTCATTCGCTGCATCGGGTTTCGGATCATCCGGTTTCGGATCATCCGGTTTCGTAGGAAAAATCTCCTTCAATTGATCGGGTTTTGCCAACACAAATTCCAACTGAGCATCGCCAGTGACAAGGTTACCTGTCCCAATTCTCGGGATGTATCTGCGAGTCATGGTCTTGCTCGCATCCATCGCAAGCGTCACCTTCACGCCTCCCTTAACGTTATCGTTATCCAGTTCGATGCTCGCCACTCGACCAATGCGAACACCATCCCGAAGAACGGCAGTATTTACACCGATCCCCTCTGCTGAATCGAAATGCACAATCAGTGTGTAGTTTTTTTTCAGTACGCTGGGAAACGCGCCAAAAAGAAATGTCAGAATGATGCCGATTCCGATTGCCGAAATCACCAGCACGCCAACACCAAATCGCAGTTTATTTTCATCCATGATCAATTCTCAACAGGCATCACTCGGAACCAAACTAGACTGACAGTCCCTGAGATAACTCATTCAGGCGTTCCCCGGCTTCCCCTCGCACGAACTGACGCACACGGCGATCCTCAGCATGCTCCAAGTCACTGGGCGGGCCATCAAACAAGATCTGTGACTCGTGGTCATTTAGCCGTGGCCGCGGGTAAAACATCAGTACACGATCTGCAACTTTTCTGGCTGTATGCATGTCGTGTGTCACCACAACACTTGTGACCGGATAACGGCGACGAGTGTCCAGGATCAATTCGTTGATAACATCACTCATAATAGGGTCCAAACCAGTAGTGGGCTCATCGTAGACCACCACTTCCGGTTTCAGGATCAATGCCCTCGCCAAACCCACACGTTTACGCATGCCGCCAGACAACTCAGCCGGTCTCTTGCTGGCAACATTTCGCGGCAAACCAACCTCGGCGAGATGCTGCAACACGCGTTCTTCGACCACTGGTTCGGAAACCACTTCACTTTGACGCAGTGGAAAAGCAATATTTTCAAACACCGACATACTGTCGAACAACGCAGCATTCTGAAACACGAAACCAAAGCGGCGACGTACTCGTGTCAACTCGCCATACCCCATGTGATGCAGTCCCTCACCGTCAAAGTAGATCTCTCCCCTTGTTGGATTCACAAGACCAACCAGCGTCTTCATGAACACGGTCTTGCCGCATCCACTCTCGCCAATGATCGCCACCGTTTGTCCACGAGTAATTTTCAGGTTTATATCCAGCAGAACAGCTTGATCATCGAACACTACAGCAATATTCCTCGCCTCGATCAACGGCTGTTCATCGAGCGACTGTTGCTCTGCCACAAAGTCAGCAGATTGATTCTTCTCGAGATCGAAGATCTCTCCATCATCAACCGGTCCAGATGACTCACTCATAGAAAAGAGGTTCCATTGGGGTAGATGGTGTAGTAAATCGAATTCATGACGATCGTAAGAAACAGGTCCACCGCCAGAATGAGAACGAATGAGTAAACAAACGCGGTAGTGGCTGCCTTACCAACTCCTTCGGCCCCCGCCTCACAATTGAATCCCCGATAGCAACTGACAATCGCGATCGTCGAGCCAAAGAAAATACTCTTGAAGATGCCGCTGAACAGATCAAACCCTGTCACTCCATCTCGCGAATGATTCAGATAGGCCGCGTGATCGATCCCCAAAATGATAACGCTATAAAAATAGCCACCAACGATTCCCATGAAATCGGCCATGATCGTGAGCGATGGAATCAACAGGATGCAAGCGAGGAATCGCGGCACAACGAGATAATGAATGGGATCAGCACCCATCGCCGTTAAAGCATCAATTTGTTCGGTAACCCGCATGGTCCCCAGTACGGCCGCCATGGAACCGCCAACACGACCAGCCAGCATCGTTGCTGCCAGTACTGGCCCCAGTTCTTTCACGAGGGTGCTATTGATCACCGCGCCAAGCCGACTGTCCAATCCGATGGCGTGAAACTGGGAATAGCTTTGGACAGCGAGCACCATCCCGATGAATGTGCCAGTCAAAGCAACAACTGGCAAACTCAAAGCACCCACTTGGTAGAAATTGATTAGAACCGTTCCCCTGCAGGGTGGACGGGTAAAAAGCCACGTTAGCATCCGCCACGTGAACAACGTCATGTCCCCAATGGTCGTGATGCCATCCACTACAGCAGATCCCCATTGGTTGATCCAACGGATAAACGGCGACTCCGGTTGGTGAGTCGAAGAAAGGGAGCTGGCTGAATTCGACACTCGTCCTAAATCCCAGGCGCACGCTGTTTTTAAAAATCAGACACATCTGATTTTATCGGTCAGCATGACCTTGAGGATTAGAGAAAGCGAATGGTCTGAATGAGAATCGCCGCTAGCAAATGCAGTTTGCGAGCTGCAACACCTCTCACGCAAGGCATGCTTCCCCAGCAACCAGCACTGCACAGTCCATCAGATTGCCTGGGCGGCTGGGAACGAGAGTTTTTCAGGCATATTGCAGACGGGGATCGTCCAAGCCAAGACGTTTCATCTTCTTGTAGAGCGTAGTTCGGTTGATATCCAACGCGTCTGCGGTGGAAGCCCGATTCCAGTTATAGAGTCGTAATGCTTGCAGAATGATCTCACGCTCGGGCCCCTGGAGGGCTTCACGAAGTGTTTTTCCGTTGACGTCTTCGCTGCGTGTTTGCACAGGAGTCACGTTGGTTTCTAAGCCGCCCAGATCGGAGGGTCCTCGCCCAGATATCTCGGGAGGCAGATCTTCAATCGTCAGTTGTTCGTCCCTGGAAAGCAACACAGCCCGTTCAACAACGTTTTCCAACTGCCGTACATTCCCCGGCCACGAATAGCCCTGCAGCATTGACATAGCTGCCACATCAAATCCAACGATTTTTCGATCACACGTCTCAGACGCCTCGCGAAGAAAATGGTCAACCAACAGTGGGATGTCGCCGATCCGTTCCCGCAACGAAGGCAGGACAATATTGATGACATTAACGCGATAAAACAAATCCTGACGAAAGGTACCCTCGGCAACAGACTTGGCAAGATTTTCGTTCGTTGCAAGGATCACTCGTGTATCGACTGAGTCGGTAACCGTACCGCCCAGAGGTTCGAACTTAAACTCCTGCAAAACACGCAACAATTTGACTTGCATGGCGGGGGTGGCAGTGGCGATCTCGTCCAGAAAAAGCGTTCCACCGTCAGCCAGTTTAAATTTCCCTGCCCTGTCGTGGGTAGCGCCGGTGAAAGCACCCGACACGTGGCCGAATAATTCGCTTTCCAGCAGAGTGTCGGGGAGGGCTCCACAAGCAACCTCCACAAATGGCCCACTACGGCGTGCACTGCGAGCGTGAATCGCTCTCGCAATCATGCTCTTGCCAGTCCCGTTTTCCCCGGTGATCAAAATCGAAGCCCGAGCATCTGCAACGCTGTCTACGACATCGAAAATTTTCAGCATTCGGTAGTCGTGGCTCAGGATGTTTTCCAGACCACTGCGTCGATCAAGTTGCTGTCGAAGCAACTCGTTTTCTCTGGAAATCTCGCTCTGAGCAACGGCACGTTGAATTGCCAGCGTCAATTCCTCGTCAATCAACGGTTTGGTCAGTAAGTCAAATGCTCCGGCCCGAACTGCTTGAACTGCAGTATCCGGCGTTGCGTAACCGGTCACGACCAGGACAGACGAATCCGGGAAATTCTGACGCGTATACGCAATCAGCTCAAATCCGTCCTCGGTCTCGAGTCGCAGGTCTGTGATGACTAAGTCAAATGACCTCCGCCCGAGCTCAGCTTTCGCCTCTCCAAGCGTTGCCGCTGTCTCCACCTCATGGGACATTTCCCGTAACCACTGAGCCATCGACTCAACAAGGTGGCGGTCATCATCAACCAGTAGAATCGAAGCAGAAGCAGGCATTACGGCAGCATTGTGAGATCGGCTAACGAATGACTGCTTTTTCAACGGCAGCCAAGTCAGGAGCCTAGTTCGTTACAAAATGAGACGAAAAAGATCCTCAGTTAGAAATGTCTAGGTCACGAAATGCCAAAGGTCAACAAATACCCTGCATTCGCGACATTCAATCACCACCAGCCCGTCCGCACCCCCAAACCTACTATGCCTGCCCCCCCCCTTTACGACACCTAAACGCAACACCGCACATGCTTTAGGCTAGACACAATACTGGCAGAACATTGGTCAATCTGCCAAACTTTCCGCCGGGGGGCAATTGGGACGTAAGGCAATCCAAAACCCGTTATTTCGATAGGGGCAGTTTCGTGGCTTGGAACGTATTGATTGTTGACGACCATGAGGTCGCGCGTATTGGGATGAGTTGGCTACTCAACACGCCACCTTTCAAGGTAGCGGGTGCAGTTGCAACAGCATCCGAAGCGTTGAAGTGTCTGAGAGAGCAACCAATTGATGTGGTCCTGCTGGATCTCCGCCTCGCAGATGGCAATGGCTTGACGTTGCTAGAACAGATCCGCAAGCTGCACGCAGAGGTGCCGGCAGTGATCTTCAGTGCCTATGAAAATCCAACCTACATTGCCCGCGCCGCGGCACTGGGTGCCGCTGACTATCTGTTGAAGAGCGTGTCATCGAAAACCCTGCACGATTCATTGCACCGCGTCGTAACAGGCAATTCAGCGGGTCCCGAGAGCCTTCTGTGCCTGATTCAGCGGACCATGCGGGAAAAAGTTGACGTCAGCAAGCTACCCTCGGATTTTCCATTAACTGCCCGAGAGACGCAGGTGCTGCGTCACATTGCATTGGGGCTCAGCAATAAAGAGATCGCTCAGTCACTATGCATAAGCATTGAAACTGTCAAAGAGCATGTGCAACACGTGTTACGCAAAATCAATGCCACTGACCGAACGGATGCCGCTGTACGGGCCATCAAGTCCGGCATCGTGAACTGAGGACGGCGGGAATACAGCATCCAAGGCAAACCTTAACACCCTACGATCTGTTTTGCTTCAAGTAGCTTCCGAGTGAAGTAGCTGCGAAGTAATCAACAGACAGGCGTCGTCGTAGCCTCCATGGGTAACCAACGCTGCAACCACAGCGTATTCGCTCGTTCCCCGGCTTCAAAACCCCGGCTTCAAAACCCCGGCTTCAAAACC
>JAPKCI010000152.1 GCA_028823035.1 Rubripirellula sp. | reverse complement strand
AAGTCGATTGGGGCTGCGGGGATCGTTTCGGGTGTGACAGTTTCGGGCAAGTCGATTGGGGCTGCGGGGATCGTTTCGGGTGTGACAGTTTCGGGCAAGTCGACTGGGGCTGCGGGGATCGTTTCGGTTGAATTCGTTACCTTTGGCTCGGTGTCGGCGGTTGTAGGGGTGACAAATGGATTCGAGGTTTCGCCGGCGGATTGCTGAACAGTCGCTTCTTGCGATTTAGCAATCGAGCCGGTGACTGGAATCAGAACCGTTGTGGAGACGAACATGGCCGGCAGCAAAAATCGGCATGCATTCATGGTAAATCACGCATTTTGGGGTGGGGTTTTGGCCTGAGTAAGCTGTACTGGTCCCATCGGTGAGTTAGGTCGATTCGCTGCACATACCACCGTAAATGTTCCCCAACTTCACACCCTCCGCGGTCAAAGAATCGGATTATTTCGGTCATCCCCTTACATTTCATCTGAGACCGATTCCACTATGTATTAATGACGTGGGCTTCGTTGATCGTGTTCGCCGCCCCACCTTCCTTGTTTGTTCCCTGTCTACGGAGTCCCTCCCGTGAATAAGTTTACTTTGATTTTTGCTGCTCTTGTTGTCGTATTCACTGTTGGTTGCGAGCCGCCGGCGATACCCCCGGTTGATATTTCCGTGGATCCGGTGGCTAGAACTGATTCGAACGTGACCACCAGCGACAGCGATGTCACGACTGGTGTTGAAACACCAGCCCCAGCTGCTGAAGCACCGGCCGCTGAAGCCCCAGCTGCTGAAGCACCAGCCGCTGAAGCACCAGCCGCTGAAGCCCCAGCTGCTGAAGCACCAGCTGCTGAAGCACCAGCTGCTGAAGCACCAGCTGCTGAAGCACCAGCCGCTGAAGCACCGGCTGCTGAAGCACCGGCCGCTGAAGCACCAGCCGCTGAAGCACCAGCACCAGCCGCCAAGTAAGCTTTAGCGTTTGCCGCTGGGCCAGCGGTCATCCATAGCGTTGGTCGGCGATGATCCTACGAAACGAAAAATGGCGTGTGGAATTTCCCACACGCCATTTTTTTGTAACTTTACGTTCCGTTGACGAATGACTAGGCGACGGGCTTCGCCATTCGCTCTGTCTCTTTGGCAATCTCGCTGCCATCGGGCGTCGCATCATTGTCGATGTCGAACCACTCTTCTTTAAATTGCAGGTGCCCACCCTTTCCTGCGGCTGCGTTTTTCAACGCGACATTTGTTCCCAAAGCGATCACTGCATCGCCCATAGCTACTTCTGGGTAGCAACGCGGATGATTTTCTTTGTCAGGGTTGCGGATACAGTAGGCCCAGTGCTCGATTTCCTCGCGGTAACCACGGCTGACAGAACCAGAGTCGGCTGCCTTGGCCACGGGTGCGGCAAAGTCTCCGCTAGCGCTGGTATCCAGCACGTAGCCACCCTCCTGTTTTGCCACGCCGACTTTGCTGCTGGTGTCACTGTTGCGATACAGCAGGACATCGGTTTCCTTATCGAGGATCAGGGTTCCTTTACTACCCATCACGACTTCGCCCCAACCACCAAATCCGTTTCCGTTAATGGAGGAATAGGTGACCACCACTTTCTTGTTCGGGTCGGTTTCATAGCCGGGCAGCGGAGCATCTCGCTCCATTTGTTTGGTTGTTTTATTTTGGACCTTCGACGGATAGTTTTCCACTTTATCGTAATAACCCACGTCGAATGTTTTGTCATACTCTGGTCCTGGGAATTCGAACATGCAGTAGACGTGATCACCGGCATTGCGATCCAACGGCATGATGTGTCGACCTCCCACCGCATGAACGCTAAGCGGGTGGACTTTTTTCCCGTCGTTTCGGAGTGAACTTAGGAAAATGCTGACCGCATCCAGTTGATGGCTGCCAAGTTCGGCCATCAATCCGGCGCCTGTTCTCTCAAACAGTCGCCAGCGATGCAATTCATCCATCGACGAGAACATCTTTCCGCCAGTGGTGAAATCTTCGTATCCAAAGTCTTTGGGGTCCACGTTTTTGTCAGAGTCCCAAGCCATGAGCTGGGCTAATTCGGCCTGCAAGCGAACCATATCATCGGGATTGGTCGCTGTTTTCAGCTTTCCTTGGCGGTTTCTGATATCACCTGCGATTTTGTCGACCAGCTTGCCGTTAGCATCTTTTTCACCACCCGGGATCGGCATTTTCCAGCTGTCACCACCGGGCAGGTTACCCCGGTGCCATTGAGCTCGAATGTGATGGAGTTGCCCCAGCAAGCCCCAGCGAATCAAGTTGATGGCGTTGTCGTATTTGACGTTGTAGTGCCGTTGGTGTCCGGTGGCCAGATGAATCGGATTACCACTTTGGTCTTTCAGTTCAGCTGCCATGCGTGACATGACTTTGCACTGAGCCACATTGTGAGCCATCAGTTTTTCGGTCAGGACGTGGAGATTTTTTTTCATGGCCAACGCAGCTACAGGGGCGTGCAACCACAGTGGCAGTGCGATGATGACAGCTTCGATGTTGGTGTCCTCAAGGCAGGCCATGATGCCGCCGTTGCTGCCGTCATAAACCTTGACATTGTTTCGGGCTTCGGCCTCGTCTTTGTAGCCAGCGACACTGATCAAGCCGGGACGCCGCACCAGAGCTGAAGGGCTCGACCAGTCGCCGTGAAAAGCACGGTGTTGTCCAAACGGGCGGATGTCGCAGATTGCTTTGACGTCAACGTAATCGGGGTTGCAGCCACCGATTAGCACATTGCCCTCGTCACCCGTTCCGATCACGGCGACTCGGACCGGATCTTTGACCTTGCCGTATCCGAAGTAAGCCGCTCCCAGACCGGCACCACTGACTGCTCCCGCGGCTACGATTCCGCGTAGAAAGTCACGGCGGTTGACGTCGTAGTAGCTACCGACGGCGGAGTAATAGTTGTGCTCGCCGACTTCGCGTTGGTCAGCTGATAATTTATCGACCATGAAAAAATCCTCTGCTTGGGGTGTGCTCTGATTTGTTTGGGTGGTTTGGGCGTTAGCTCAGGCCTGTGGGGTGTGACGGCCCCACACCTTGCGTACGATTAAATGCAAGAAATAGTCCATTCCGGCGAAGCGTCCTGATCCCGTTGCGGCAATCACCAAGCAGGCCATGCACTCAATCAGTTGGTAATTGCTCGAAGCAGGACCTGTTGTTGGTGGATATTGACTCAGGAATACTGAACCGAGAAAACCTGCTGCGGCCAACGCTGCAACTGGTGTGAAGAAGCCAAGCAGCAGACAGAGGCCGATGGCAATGTCAAAGTAAGGTACGAATTCATCAATCACGCTCGTGTCGATGCGTTCGGTACGCGGCTTGAACAGTCGCAGATAGGGGCTGGCTTTCGATTGAGTTGGATCGGCAAGCGCGTTTTGGTTGACTTCGTAGTTGGCCCAGATTGCATTGATTTGTGCCAAGGCAGGAGCAGCTTGTTGACTCCATTCTCGCCGTATGGTGTCCCGCTGGCCGCCCAGGCTGGAGACACCATCTCGAACTGTTTTCTCAGGTCCCTCGCCTTCGAGTTTCAAAATCCGCTCGCGGCCTAGAGCATATTCTTCCAATTCAGTGGCGTTCTCAGACAATACCCAGTCGTACTGCTCGACCGCCTTGCCGTAATTCGCTTGCGCCTGTTCCTTCTGAGCTTCCGAAAATCCGTAGTGATTGCCGACTTGATTGCGGAATAGTGCCCAACTTTCCATCGCCGCTCGCCGATTGAGGCGGAATTCTCCATCCGAATCCCAGACCATCTGCCGAAAGTCATCAGCAAACGGGCCTTTGGCGTTCGCAAAAAATGGTGCGGCAGTCCAATCGCCGGCTTCCTTTTTGTCGAGGCCTTCACTGTAGAAATGCCAGCCAAGGGTGAGACGCAGCAGCACCAGCATGAGAGCACCCGTCAGGCCCAAGAGCCGGGGTGACAGACTCCAGCCAACGCAGAGCCGGAGTGGAGAGAGAACGAGCTTTAGCACGAAACAGGCGATCCGATGGCAGGGTAACGGGCGGGGATTCCTCGGCCGGCAAGACGCAGGAAACAAGGTGAACGACAGATGTCTAGCTTACACCAATCAATAAAGATTACGCCACTATCCCCTTAAAACTCTAAAAACGAGGGTTTGTGTTTGATGGTTCATTCAACTGCCTTGCTTACGTCGGCAGCCCGCGTCCGGTTCTCAACTCCCACGCTTTACACGCAGTAAAACCCCGGCAGGGTTCATGGCCTGCCCAATCGCGAAAATAGTGGCCTGCCCAATCGCGAAAATAGAGCTGCATCGACTCGAAGTCAAGGTTTTCGGCGAGTGTTCAGCGTCGACCTGCTGGCTGATTCTGAGTGTGACAGGCTCTGATGGCAAACGGTATCGTGAAAATGCATTGTAAAAACCGCAGAAAAAAAAAGACATTTTCAGCCCGTTGGCAGGAGGCGATTGCCAGCCAGTTTCGGCGCGGTACCTTAGACGCACGGCTGACTGGCGTCTGTGTCCGCCTGCCACCGCGACTCGGTAAGCACCGCCCTGGGATGCCAGCCAAAGCCGGTGGGATGCCAGTCAGTGCCGGTGGGATGCCAGCCAAAGCCGGTGGGATGCCAGCCAAAGCCAGTGCCCGGTACAGAACGGCTCCAACAGAATTGCGTTTGCCCACCCTCCAATTGGCCCCATTTCGAACCGTTTCGGAACGCTACCCCGTTTCGCATCAAGGAAGGAACAATGATGACCCAGATCGTGACGGAAACCACAGCACCGGCTCGCCCGTTCACACATCTGCATTGCCATAGTCATTACAGCCTGCTTGATGGTGCTGGTGACATTGGCAAACTGGTCAACCGTTGCGTCGATCATGGCATGAACTCGTTGGCCTTGACCGATCATGGCAACCTGCACGGGGCTCTGGAGTTCTATCGGAAATCGAAGTCTGCCGGGATCAACCCGATCATTGGCTACGAGGCGTACATTGCACCTGGGAGCCGTTTTGACAAAGGGGGGGCAAGCAGCAGTAAGGCAGCCAGTTACCACCTGACCCTGTTGGCCAAGAACCGAACCGGTTTTCAAAACCTGATCAAGCTTGCCAGTGCTGCTTCGCTTGAGGGTTTCTATTTCAAGCCACGGATCGATAAAGAGATCCTCGAAAAGTACAGCGAGGGAATCATCTGTCTTTCGGGCTGCGTCAGCAGTGAATTTAGCCGAGCGGTTATCAAGGGCATTGATACTGCAAAAGTTGAAAAGGAAGCGAGGGAGATTGCCGGGTGGTTCCACAATGTTTTCGATGACCGTTACTTCATCGAGATCATGAACAACGATGTCGAAATTCAAAAAGCACAACTCGAAAATGCTGTCGAGATAGCCAACCGGATGGGGTTGCCGTTGGTAGCGACCAGCGACACTCATTATGTCGACCCTGAGGATGCCGAGGCACAGGACATCATGTTGTGCATCAACACGGGCCGGTTTCGAACAGATTCGTCACGGATGAAAATGGAGAATGACCAGTTCTTTCTTCGTAGTCCGGAGCAGATGTACGAAAAGTTTCCAGGTCTGGAGCATGCAGTAGCGCGAAGTCAGGAGATTGCAGATTCGGTCGACATCGATCTGCAGTTGGGCAAGTATTACTTCCCATCGTTTGAGTGCCCCGAGCAGAAGAAACCGATTGATTATCTTCGAGAACTCTGCATCAAGGGACTCAAAGAACGGTATGCCGACGAGGAAGAACGTTTTCAGGATGACGAGTTGAGCGATGAGGTGATGAAACGGCTGAATCGTGAACTCGATGTAATCGTGAAACTCGGGTATCCAACGTATTTTCTGATCGTCTGGGATTTTGTACAGCATGCGAGAAACAAGGGCATTTCGACGACGGCTCGTGGTAGTGGTGTGGGAGCGATTGTTTGTTATGCCTTGTACATGTCGCATGTTTGCCCGTTGCGATATGACCTGCTCTTTGAACGGTTCCTGGATGAAAGTCGTACCGAACCGCCTGATATCGACATCGACTTTGAGAAGGAGCGTCGGGGCGAGGTCATTGACTATGTGAAAGAACGCTATGGCAGTGAAATGGTCTGCCAGATCGGGACCTTTGGAACGTTGGCGGCGCGGGCGGCCATCAAAGATACCGGTCGCGCGCTGGGAGTGCCGTTGGCACGCGTCAACCAAATCACCGACATGGTGCCTGATGAATTGAAAATCACGCTCAAGAAGGCTCTTGAGAAAAGCGCCGATTTGAAAATGGCCTACGACGGCGATCCGGAAATCCGTGAGTTGCTTGATCTGGCGATGAAAATCGAAGGGCTGGCCAGGAACGTTGGAACTCATGCGGCGGCTGTCGTGATCGCAGATAAACCGCTCACGGAGTACGTGCCATTAGGACGTGTGCCGGGCAAGCAGGACATCATTACCCAATGGCCGATGGGCGATGTGGAAGCTTCTGGTCTGCTCAAGATGGACTTTTTGGGTCTGCGGAACCTGACCATCCTCAGTCGGACGGTGCAACTGATTGAACAGACAACGGGTAAAGTGGTTGACCCACATAAATTTCCGCTCGACGACAAGGCTTCCTTTGCCCTGTTGCAGCGGGGTGAGACCAAGGGTGTGTTTCAGTTGGAATCCGGTGGCATCCGCGACTTGCTGTTGAGAATGAAGCCGGATCATTTTTCCGACATCATTGCGACCGCCGCACTGTATCGTCCCGGGCCACTCGAGGGTGGGATGGTCGACGACTACGTCAATATCAAGCATGGTCGTCAGGAACCTGAGTACAAACATCCGGTTCTTAAGGAAGTGCTGGAAGAGACCAATTCGATCATGGTCTACCAGGAACAGGTGATGCTGATTCTGAATCGCCTGGGCAAGATTCCTCTGGCCAATGCGTACACCTGCATCAAGGCGATCAGTAAGAAAAAAGAGTCTTTGATCAATGAGAGCCACGAAGCCTTCATCAAGGGGTCGGTGGAAAATGGTTTGCCTGAGAAAGATGCGGACGACATTTGGAACCTGATCGTCAAGTTTGCGGGCTATGGATTCAATAAAAGCCATTCCACCGCTTATGCATTGTTGGCCTATCAGACGGCATATCTGAAGGCCCATTATCCGGTTGAATTCATGGCCGCACTGTTGTCTAGTGATATATCGGGTCGAAACTTCAAGCGAAAAGATGCGTTGGTTGAGCACATGGAAGACTGTGCCCGAATGGAGATCCCCGTGTTGCCGCCGTCGGTCAATACAAGTGCTGCCGATTTCTCGGTAGCGGATGAGAAAATTTACTTTGCTCTTTCGGCTATCAAGGGCTGTGGAGGTTCGACCTCGATTGCCATCGAGGGCGAGCGAAAGAAGAACGGTCCCTTCCGCGATATCTTTGAGTTCTGTGAGCGAGTTGATTCATCGGACTGCAACAAGAGTGCGATCGAAACGCTGATCAAAGCCGGGGCGATGGACGATCTCGGGGCACACCGCAGTCAGTTGACAACAGTTATCGAGCGGGCTGTGCAGGCGGGTGCCGCTGTACAAGCTGACAAGAAAAGTGGTCAGGCCAGTCTGTTTGGCGCTTTTGAGGAAGAAGATGTTGCCTCGGGTGAATCGGTTGCCGCACCGCTACCCGACATGGAAGAGTGGCATGATCGGGAAAAACTGATCGCAGAAAAAGAAGTCCTCGGATTCTATCTGGCAGGCCACCCGTTGGCTGAGTACGAAAAGAAATTGTCGACCTTCCGTACCCACACAACGGACAAACTGGGCGATGTCAAAGATCGTGGCGAGGTCGTGCTCGGTGGCATGATCAGTTCAATCAAATTCGCTCACACAAAAAATGCCAAAATTGGCGCACCCTCAAAATACGCCAACTTTGATCTTGAGGACATGCAGGGAGCCATCCGTTGCATCGTGTGGCCGAAAGGGTTTGTCGATGTGGGCGATCGGATCCAGCCTGATGCGGTCGTGTTGGCCCGAGGTAAAGTTGATCGACGGGGCGGCGATGAGGCCAATCTGATCATCGACGAATTGACTCCTCTGGATGATCTCGATACCCGGTACACGCACGGCATGCGGCTTCGCCTGAACGAGAATGACCACGATCGAGAAACGATTAGTCGGCTCCGTGAAATTGTGCGTGGCTATCCCGGTTCTCAGGAATTGCTGTTTAGCATGCAACTGCGTGAGGGCGAAACGGTGCATCTGAAGAGCGATAAGTATCGTGTCGAAATTACCAACGAGTTACGAGATCGAATTGACGATCTGCTGGGAACAGGGCACTACAAGCTTCTGATGAGCAAGCCGAGGTAGTCTCGTCACAGATGCGTGGCTTTGTGTTTGACGCTGTGAATCGGTTTTCTTGATCGGTGGTGGTGGTTCGTTTTAATGGATTGCTAACGATTTTGCCAAAGACAGCACTGATCTGGCTCGTCTTTTTTCGGCGTTCGGTATTCTCGAGATGACCTTGGCCGGGGGCCGTGTTAGACTAAATGACACCCGATCAAGTGCCTTGTTCTGGTTTTCATAGGACTGGTTTGAAACAGTCGTTGAAACAGTCGTTGAAACAGTCGTTGAAACAGTCGTTGAAACAGTCGGCTCAGGGGAATTGGTACCAAGAGCAGGTTTGATAGCCCCGGACGGTTTTCGAGGAGACATCCTTCGAAATGGATTCGGGCTGCCACGCCCACTCACCCGTCACTGCTGATCCGGTTTCAGATCCGGTTTCAGATCTGGTTTGTATGTTCGCTGCTGACCTGCCAGCGTTTCGATTTGCGTGTCTCCCGTTTTATTTTTACGTTCCAATGAAAACTACGATGAACCTACCGCGTCGTCACTTTTTACGCAGCGGTTCGGCTTTCATTGCTTTGCCGATGCTTGAGTCGCTTGGTTGGAAGCGATTCGCAACGGCGGCGGCAACTGGGGCACCATCGAAACGGATCGTTTTTTTGAGTTTTGGTTGGGGGGTTACCAAGGAAGATTGGTTCCCGGACAAATCGACAACGGGTGCTGACTATGTGTTGCCCTCGGGCTTACAGCCGCTGGCAAGGCATCGCAATGACGTGACAGTTCTACAGAATTTGAGCAATCAGTTCAGTAGCGAAGCTCACTGGGGTAGCACTTTTTATCTGACGGGTGCCAATCGGTACGCCGAGTCCGGCAAGAGTTTCCACAATAGTGTTTCAGCAGATCAGGTCGCGGCTGAAACGTTGGGGCGGCCGACGCGTTTCACCTCCATTCAGCTTGGCTGTGAAGGTGCAGAGAATTCAGGGCATGGTCCCGGTTTGTCGCTCGCCTGGAATCGCCAGGGCAAGCCTGTGGCAGGTTTGGATAATCCGGTCGCTGCTTACCACAAACTTTTTTCGGATGGCAAGACACCACTCACGCAACGACAGGCCATGCTGAAGCAGCAACGCAGTGTTCTCGACGCCGTGATGGAGGATGCGAAGGATGTTGGGCGCGGCCTGGGACGTAACGATGCCGACAAGCTGAGTGAGTATCTGCAATCGGTTCGTGATATCGAAACCAGATTGTCAAAGGAAGAACAGTGGCTGGACGTTCCCAAAGCCCGTCCCGTGATGCTGCCCGATGAGCCGTCTGGAGCCGTGGCGGGATATGAAGAAATCAAAGTCATGTATGACCTAATGGTGGCGGCCATGCAGGTTGATGCAACTCGCGTGTTTACGTACCGACAGCCGGTGGAGAGTTTGATCAAGAGTTTTGGGGCCACTATCACTGGCCACAACATGAGCCATTACACCAATGGCGATCGCAAAGAAGTATCACTGACACGCGATCAGAAACAATCAGAGTTGCTCGCCCATTTTATTGATCGGCTCAAAGCTACCACTGAATCCGATGGTAGCCGGTTGTACGATCATGTGTCGTTGAGTTACGGCAGTAATATCAACTCGATTCATTATCTGACCAATTGCCCGACGTTGATTACCGGCGGGGGTGCTGGGGTCAAACATGGTCGCAATTTGGTGCTTGATCCGAATACCCCTCTGGCGAATTTGTGGCTCAGTTTATTGCGGGGTGTTGGTGTCGATGTCGCGTCACACGGTGATAGTTCAGGTGTGATCAAAGAACTATTTGTATAACGTTGGCTTGTTGCTGTATTTAAATCAAATGACTCGCTCTCTGTTCCTCTTCGCTGTTCTGCTGTCTCTGCCGTGGTTGGTGGGGGGCGGTGGGTTTGTGCAGTCGCTGGCGGCGGAGGAAACGGACCAAACTGACGCAGCGCGTCGGGCTGGTTTTGAGAAAAACCTGCTGCCCGCCTTTCGTCAGAACTGCGTCAAGTGTCACGGTCAGGCCGATGAGGTGATGGGGGATGTCAACCTTGCCAAACTGGTTGATCAAACCTCTTTGGCGTCTGATCCGGAACTGATTCAGGATTTGATTCAAGTGATCGATTTGGGCGAGATGCCGCCTGAGGATGAAGGTGAACTCCCGCAAAAAATCCGGGGCAGTATGTTGCAGGAATTGCGGCGGCAGTTGGAACTGGCAGTGGCTCAGCAGGATAGGCTCGAGTTGGCGGAAATCCGCCGGATGAATCGCTTTCAGTACAACAATGCAGTCAAGGACCTGTTTCAGTTGCAGTCGATTGTGTTCACGCTTCCAGAGCGGATGATGCGCGAGCATGGGAACTATTTCAAACCGGCGAGCGGCAAGATGCCTGATGATGTCAAGGTGGGGAGCCGACCTCTGGGGAAGTCACAGATGATCGAGAAGCGTCTGGCCGGGGTGGCTGCGTTTCCCCAAGACCTGCGTGCCGAGCACGGTTTTGACAATCGCGGCGATCAACTTTCACTGTCACCCCTGCTGATGGATGCGTTCATGAGCTTGAGCCAGTCGATTCTTGAAAGTCCGGACTTCAAGCCACCCAATGTTGGAATTTGGAGAGATTTCTTTGCTGCACCTGAGAGTGAAACTTCGATCCCGGATGAATTGCGGCGTCGGCTTCGCCCCTTTTTGACGCGGGCCTTTCGCCGAGCTGTGAGTGACGAGTCTGTGAATCGTTATGTGGACTATGCTACTCGCCAGATCAACAACGGGATCAGCTATCCGCAGGCCATGAAACAGGTGGCTGGGGCAGTGATTGCTTCACCTCGCTTCTTGTACCTGTATTCAACCTCCTTCCAGCCAGAAACATCTGGTCGTGAAGCATCAACCGTGATTCAGGACGCTACCGCAGATCGATCCGCAGACCTGGATCTGGCGTCACGGTTGTCGTTTTTTCTGTGGGGCAGTATTCCGGATCGTGAACTGATTGATTTGGCTGAGGCTGGACAGTTGCGACAACCCGAAGTCCTGCAGGCTCAGTTTCAACGGATGATGTCAGACCGCAAGTTGAAGCGTTTTTGTGATAGTTTTCCTTCGCAGTGGTTGCAACTGGAACGGATCATTTCATCGGTTCCCGATCGAGACAAGTTCCCCGGTTTCTACATGTTGAAGTATCGCCACAGCATGCACATGATGCTGGAACCTTTGTTGTTGTTCGAGGCGGTCTTGATTGAAAATTTACCACTCACTCAGTTGATTGATTCGGACTTCACCTATCGCTCTCCGTTATTGCGGAATGCTTATGGCGGCCCGGACGGCGGTGGGAAAGGTGGTGGCGTAGGCGTCTTGAATTTTCGTCGTCAAGAAGTGACGGATCGACGTGAAGGCGGTGTGATTACCAGTCTGGCGACCATGACCATGACGTCAGGCCCCGAACGCACCCAGCCCATCACTCGCGGTGCCTGGGTGTCGACGGTGATTTTTAATTTGCCGCCCGAGCCGCCTCCCGCAGATGTTCCACCGCTGGATGAGAATCCATCGGGGGAGGAGTCGGATTTAACGTTGCGAGAACGCTTGGCAATTCACCGGGAACGAGCCGATTGCGCGGGTTGCCACGAGAAAATCGATCCGTTGGGATTCGCTTTGGAAAACTTTGATCCCATTGGCAAGTGGCGTGATACTTATGAAAACGGGCGAGAAATCGATGTTTCGGGACGGCTGTTTCGGCGTCATGAATTTTCGGATATTGTCGGCTTCAAAGATGCAATCCTGGCTGAGAAAGATCGATTTGTACGCGGCTTTGCCGGTCACCTGCTCTCGTTTGCTCTGGCTAGAGAACTCGGCCCGCAGGATCAAAGTGATCTGGATCGAATTGCCGCGGTAACCATTGCAGACGACTATCGAATCCAAACGCTGATCAGGGAAGTGATTTTCAGTCGACCCTTCCTCGGTGGCGTTAGGTTGTCCGACCAACGCCTGACCACTTCCCCCTAGTTCCTTCATGTGTGCTTGGAAATGAAATCAACTTCGCGAAGAAACTTTCTGCAAAGTGTTGGTGGCGTCATGGTTGCGCTGCCGTGGTTGGAGAGCGTTGGCCTGGCGGCAGCCAATCCGACCGTTGCCAAACGGATGGTCCACTACTATGTCCCGATTGGTGTGGTGCGACGGGGTTTTTTTCCCGGTGAGGCTGACCACGTGATCCCCAAAGGAAATCTGGGGAATTTCTTCAAGTCATTAGGCAAACAGGACCCGATCTTCGGTGTCAAACCGCTCGAACAGTTGACTCCCACGCTCGAGCCGCTTGAACCCTTCAAACAAAAAATTAATCTCATCACAGGAATGGACCGTACATTCCAGCAGGGGACTGACGTGCATGCTCAGTGCGCTTCGTGTTATCTGAGTAGTGCAAAACCTTATACCATCAAGGGGTCAGCTTGGCCGATCGACCGCACGCTCGATCATTTGGTTGCTGATCACGTGGGACGCGAGACTCCTTTCAGCACGCTGGAATTTAGTTGTAACAGCCACCGTGACAACAAAGAATCGATTCACTTTGATAATATTTCGTGGTTCGGCACAGGACATCTCGCTCCGTCGATTCGCGATCCCCGTAAAATGTACAATCGATTGTTCGGTACAGGTCAGGCAACGCAGGCCAAGGATGTGACGGATCTTGTCTTGGAAGATGCACGCGAACTCAAGCGGGATCTCAGTTATACCGATGGTCAAAAATTTGCTGAGTACTTCGATGCGCTAAGGAGCATCGAAACGCAAATGAAGCGTTTGCAGCAGATGAAAACGGAACTGGCAATGGTTGATTTTCCTGAACCTCCGGGAACCTACTTACCGCGTGGTGAGTACATTCGCTTGATGGGTGATTTGATGGTGGTCGCTCTGCAATCTGGCTTGACCAACGTTGCGACTTTCATGATCGGTCCCGAACGATGGGATACGCCGTTTATGTTTGACAGCCTGTTTGACAAGCCCCGTAGCCACCACCAAATGTCGCACAACCAGACAAAGTTCATCGACGACCTGCTGCGGGTCGATCGCTTTCACATGGAACAATACGTCTACATCCTGAATCGCATGGATTCGATTCAGGAAGCTGATGGGTCTTCATTGCTGGATAATTCACTGGTGACTTATGGATCGGGGCTCGGTGACGGAGCTACACACCAATACAATGATTTGCCGATCGTTATGGCGGGCGGTGGGGACCGTGTGAAGTCCGGTCAGCACATCAACATGCCCGAAGGTACGCCCCTGGCAAATCTCTGGCTCACTCAGGCCCAGTTGATGGGATTGGAAGTGGATAGCTTTGCCGATAGTCAAGCAGTGGTAGAGAGTTTGACCGTGTAGGTGTCACGCACCGATTGGCGGGGGCGAAGACATCTGGCGGGTGTCATGCCAGCAGCCGATCACGAAGTTTTCTGTTTCGCGCAGATGACACTCGGAGCATCTGACTTACACGTTTTGAGGCGAAATGCCATGTGGTTGCATTCATTGATTCCCATTTTGTGTGTTTCACTGGCCAGCATTGCGTTGGGTCAGGAGTCGCCGACAGCCCCACCTAGCGATCAACCTGCCGCCGGCGATCAACCTGCCGCCGGCGACAAGGATGTCCCGGAAAAGGACGGTCAAGCGATGGTCAAGCAATGGCTTCGGCAGATGGATCAAGACAAGGACCAGCGGATTGCCTTGAAGGAATCGCGTAGCCTGATGAAGGCAAATTTTACACGCATTGACGGCAACAGCGATGGATTTCTGGAAAGGTCGGAATTGAATGCCCTGTCCCAGCGTTTGATTCGCAATCGCGGCAGGCAGCAGGGCCGGCAAGTCGGCGGAGGCTCAGGTGGAATGTCTGATGATCAGGTCAAGAAGTTGGCAGGCGATGCGTTGGTTTGTGAGTTGAATGTTCCCTATCGTGAAGGTAACCAACGCTGGAAACTGGATCTGGTAAGACCTGCGGGTGCTGTCGATGGCTTGCGGCCAGCACTCGTTTTTGTTCATGGCGGCGGCTGGGTCCGTGGTGACAAACGAACCCCTTTGTTTCTGGGGCAGGCGATCGAATTCGCACGCAAAGGATATGTGTGCGTCACCGTCAATTATCGACTCGATGCTGCGAAGTTACCCTGTATTGAGGATGTGAAGTGCGCCGTTCGCTGGTTGAGAGCCCACGCAAAGGATTATCAGATTGATCCAAAGCGGATCGGTGCCTACGGAAATTCGGCGGGTGCACATCTGGTGACCATGCTGGGAATCTCTGCCACAAATCGAGAACTCGAAGGGGACGGACCGTGGCAAGATTATTCCAGTCAGGTTCAAGCGGTTGCTGCCTCGGCGACTCCGACGCGACCGATGTCACGGGGGCGGTCCGACGCCAGTTTGGCATCCATTGCTCCGATGACCTACGTGTCCCCAGATGCACCACCGTTTCTTTTGTTTCACGAAGCATCAGACCGAACGGTTGATGTCAGCCACTCGGATGATTTTGTCAAAGCGCTGAAGTTGGCGGGGGCCAAGGATGTGACCTACCGTCGTTTGACTGACGGCAGTGGGCATGGTGCATTCAATAAAAATCGGAAAGAGAGCAGTGCTGACATGGCCAAGTTTTTTGCCCGCACACTGCAGTGGGAAGGCGATTCGAAGAAGTCGAATTGATTCCTGACCCTGTTCCTGACTGGAACCTTTTACGTCAGCGACAAAGGCGAGTCGCTGTCGGCAAATC
>JAPKCI010000450.1 GCA_028823035.1 Rubripirellula sp. | reverse complement strand
CATCACTATGGAAGCTGTGAGCTCGACCCCAAAGACCCGCAATCTCCGCATCGATGGCAGCGATCGCGTGATCCTGATCAGCATCGATCACCGCTTTGCGATGATCGCGTGAGGCATCATTCAGAGCGTCATCGTACGATTTGGCGATGCCCGCCATCGCCAAATCGATGACCAGTCCGTGATCGGCCTGAGCTTTGCCCGAATCGCGGTAAATTTCCGTCGTGCTCTGGTGGTAACTTTGACGAAGTTCTGCCAGTTTGGCATCATGACTGCCGGATGCCGATGATTTCTTCTGTGTCGCGGCGTCCCGAGCCTGCTGCAGTTTGTCTGCATCAATGACTGGGTCATTACCCCAGCCGGCATCTATTTTGGCGTCCCGCTGCAGACCCAGTTGTGCCAACTTCAAAGCCGAATCTGCGGAATTGCGTTGTGTATGCAAGATAAAGCTTGCCGCAGCCAACTGTACCTTGACGGAATTGCCAGCCTCACTGCTGGCAACGGTTGCATCGTAATTCGTCGTAGCCTGGGAAACACCGTAGGTTTTTTCAGCATCTGCCATCGACTTGCGAGCCAGCGTCGCGTGGCCACTGACCGTTTCAACGTAGCTGAGGTTGGCATCCGCAATCGCCGTCTGATGGGCGATGAACGCCGGTCCTGCGACTTCTGCCCAAGCCAGGTTTCCGTCGACCACTCCGATCGCATATTGCACTTCGACATCAAGCACATCGTCAAACGTGTGGTAAACCTGTTTCGCTTCCGTGTATTGCTTCATCAGCGCTGTTTCGAGCGCCTCGGCGTCTTCTATGATACGATCGTGTGCCGCACTGGCCTGACTGAGGTCATGCGATTCGAAGGCATCGGCAACACCATGGGATAATGTTTGAGCGGCCCCTGCATTGAAAACGGCTAACGCCTTTTGTTCTGCTGCGATACCGATGGTGTAATCATGATCGAGATCGGCAACCCCCAGTGCGTAGTCAAGATCCGCTTGCAGGACTGTGGTTGTCCTCGTTGCTGCGGCGTTCACCCGGGCAGACTGCGCTGTGTAGGTCGCGTTGGCCACGGCGGTGTTGTAATCTTCCAAATAGTCTTTGCTGGGCGAGGTAGAGCCCTCGCTGCCGTAGACATGATTCAAACTCAGGTGAGCATACTTTGCCGTTTCTGAATAGTAATTGGCGTCAGCCTTGGCAAACTCATATCCACCCGAGCGAACTCCGCTTGCCGCCGTGATGACTGCCGTGTGATGGGCTCCGGCATCGGTAACGATATGTGCGCCATACTGGTTGGCAAGCGCATTTCCATAGGTGACACCATGTCCACTCGCCGCCGTGTACCTTGCCAGATATTGCGATGACGCCGCTTGCACATAGGTGAGGTGGGAAGACCCGATGTCATTGTCAAGTTTTTCTGCGGCTGCAGCGTCAGCGGAATCCTGCTTGGAAGCATTTTCCGCGGCACTGACTTCATGAGTCACAAACGCACCGGAAACGCTTTGCAGATAATCGATGCGTGAATCAGCCACACGAATCTGAAAACGTTCTGCGCGTGTAGGTGAATCTCCAGCCTCTGATCTTTTCTTTTGTGCATCGTTTTGAGCACTGGCGATCACGTAGTCAACTTCGTATCCCGCTGTTTCCTGTGCCCACGCGACGTTTTCTGCTCCCCTGTCAGAAATGAGCGATGTCCAGGCAGCGCCGGTATTTGTGACATTCTGCTGTTCGGCTTCCGCCGCACTGACCACATACCCTTCATCGGCGGTACGGTAAGCAATCCGCAGCGTGCTGTTCTCGGCGTTCATCCCCGTCAAATAACTGATTCCAGCGTCAAGGACGCTATTGACGCGTTGCTTGACGACCTTGCTTTGATCAACCGTATTTTGCTCACCCGCTCGGGTAAATTCTTCTCCCCACGTGTCGGTCGCTTTTGCAAACTCACCCGCGCGCTCAACAATCAGTTGCGACAAGGCGAGTTGCAACTGCTGTTCTTTCGCCGCCTTTCTGGATTCATAGGTGGCCGCATCGATCTCTCCGGAATGCTCACTTGCCTTATCACCCTTGAGTCCGGCTTCGGCTGATGCCTGCTTGGATGCGACACCCGTTTTATACGTGTGGACAGCGTCCGCCACGCTTTCAGCGAATGTTCGATTTGCCGCTGCAGTATCAGTAATCAGTGTCGTTGCCGCTTTGGCACTGTCCTTAGCCTCAGTGGTCAACGCCTGCGACACGGACTCTGCTTTCGCACGGACCTTGCTGGCCATATTATGTCGATGGTTTTTCAGGGCATCCTCACCCTGAACGGCTGCAGTTTGCTGGGCCTCCACCAACTTGTCACTGAGCTTTTTGTATTCGTCAGCAGCGAATGTCTCATACCCGGTCGAGAGCGTCGCTGTGTTGGTAATCCAGTCAACTTCGGCAGCATGCATGTCAATGCTGTATTGCTCGTCCAACGTCACATAACCATCTTCATTGGCCCACGTGATTACCGCCTGCCGTTCGCGTTCAGCGATATTGATTTCCAGAGTTTTATGGTTCTCGGATGTCGCGTGGGCGAGTACACGATCAGCTTCATTGACGGCTTTGCTGAACGCTGCATCGGCACCGATCCAGCCGGTGGCGAACACGTATGAGATATTGGCCAGCGTTGTCTGCAACTGTTCATAACGAGTGGCGAGGGATGTATCGAACGTGAACAGGGAGTCCGCCAGGCTTTCGGCCAGTGTTAACCCTGCGGCTGCTTTACTTTTGATCTGGGTTTCGGTTTCAGACGCCATTGTCTTGTGCAATGTTTTAGACGCTTCTGACAAAGCGTCCTGCAGT
Source organism: Rubripirellula sp. (assembly GCA_028823035.1). Lineage (GTDB taxonomy): Bacteria > Planctomycetota > Planctomycetia > Pirellulales > Pirellulaceae > Rubripirellula. Next base: position 406 of record JAPKCI010000450.1, on the reverse strand, counting down.
GCTTTGTCAGCCGGCACCACAACGTCAATGTACCGCCTCGCTACGTCGATCTCTTCCGAAGTTGTATTAATCTGATTCGAGGGAATACCAAGATAGGCCTGATACATGCCAATCAGATTAACCGCATACATGTTTAGCCAACGTTCGGTTTGAGCGTCGGACTTGATCCCATGGTGATGACCTGTGGCGGTGGCAACCTGCTCATCGTGTGCTGTCGTTGCAACGGAGACATTGCCGACAAAAAGCTTGTCAGCGGCGATCAACTGGTTTGCGTAAACTTCTTCGGCGTCTGCTCGTTGACGGTGAAAGGTGACTGCGACATTAGTCTCAGCGATACGATAATCACCGTAGGCTGCGATCGTACCCGTGGAAGCGACTGCCTCAGCTGCCGAGATAGTTTCGACCA
>JAPKCI010000151.1 GCA_028823035.1 Rubripirellula sp. | reverse complement strand
AACAGGCCTCAAAGGAACAGGCCTCAAAGGAACAAGCCGACCACTGGAACGGATGCTTTCGTTGGCGGCCACGGCAGTTCACGACTTATCCCGAAAGTCGGTTCAGGTGGAACTGCACGTCACGGGCGAAGCCCTCAACAACAATTCGTTTCCTCAAACCACCCCAATGGGATCCGATGCAGAATCGATGCTGATACGGTTGGCCGCCGCTGAACCCGTACCTTCAGAAACCGCGGACATCCAGCTCGGCACCCTATTAGAAATTGCCGGAAGATCACCTTTGCTGGTACTCACCACTCGCGAGCTAGTGAGCTTGCACTATAGCAACAATAAACGCGCCACTGTGATCCGTGTTGACGACACCGACACTCCCGCTTCCGACAAGAATCAGGATTCAAGTAAACACATCGGCAACCAACTCTGACCGGCATGTTCCCAATCCGAGCGTGACGCCCGAGCGTGACGCCCCTGTGCAGAGGTACTTCCGTTCACTCCGCGAATCCTGCCTGGCAACTGCACCCATTTCTGTCAGCCAACGATACCAACCCAACATCCAAAACCATCATCCCCAATCGTTTGCGAAACTGATGTCCCCAAACGCCACACGCCTGATCGCATTTCTGCTGGTTGCGCAAGCGATGTTTCTCGGCGCCACCTTTCGCACAATCGTACCGCTTTTGATTCTGGCATTGAGTGCGATTAGCTTATCGGCGATCCGACGCTGGCGATTAAGACAACGTGGGACTCGCGATCAAACACGTCTGATCGGATGGTGCAAAAGAATTGTGTTTGTGGTGCTGCTAGGTTTCACTGTCAGTTCCAGTGGTCTGTGGCGGTTCGCGGATGACCCCTCCTCGCAGCAAGGCATCGTTTTCGCGGGCTTGGACATTCTGGCACACGCCTGCTTCAGTATCTCATTGTTGATCTGGGTTACACTTCCAACCCGCGGGCATTTCATGATGCTGCCCCTTGGCTTGGTCGTGGTTGTACTATGCGTGGCTGCAGGTGGAGCGAGCACCTCTGCTGCATCACAAATGTCAGTTTCCCTTGCCTGTTGCGTTGGCTTCAGCCTTGCAGCACATGCCCTGCTTAGCACTCCGGTATCCAACCGAGACGCACTCGATCAACGGGCTCAATCAAACAGTGTGCCATCGTCATGGCTGACCCCATTATTGATGCTACTTACGCTCTCACTGTTACTGATGGCAACCAGCGGCATTGCCAGCGGGACGCAAACCATCTTGCCGTTCGTTCAAAAGAAACTGCAAGAGCAACTGCAGGTCTCAATGAACTTGGGAAGCGACAAGCAGATGATCGGTGGCACACGTTACGTCCACGGCAGTACCCTCGGGGCGGTGCGACGATCCATTTTGGGCAATCCACGGGAAGTTGCCTTGAAGGTCTATTCGGAACCTATCCCCGGCTACTTGCGAGGCAGCGTTTTCGATACTTATCAATCACGCAAATGGCTGACCGTGCAGACTGATTTCCGCATCAACACCGACGACACCAGCCTCAATGGCCGCGAGGTGTCACCGGGGAAAACAACTTCAAGGGTACTGAGGCAAGACAGCCGATCACTGAAAATGAGCACGTTTCCCTTGACGGAAAACCGGAGCCCGACCGTAGAGCTTGAAATTCATAATGACCCACTCAAGGGCAATCGGGTTTTTCTGCCGCAGGCCACAAGTTGGATAGAAGCCAAGAGCAACCAACTATTGGTCAATCCCCATGGCATCGTAATCCTGGGGGTGGACGTAACGGAACCCTATGTGGCGGGCGTCAGTTTGCAGCAACCCACTGACTCCATGAGTCCTGAACGGCAGCAACTTTTGCTGGATTTACCAACCCGGCTTGATGAAGAACTTCGACAATTCTCATCTGAAAAATGGGGAACCCTGCGAGGTGCTTCTGCTAAAGCTGAAGCCATCAGCCGATATTTCCAGACAAACTTCTCTTATTCACTTGATTTGCCTGACAAACCACGCGGCGTCGATCCCATTTCCTATTTCCTTGAAACCGAGCATGCCGGGCACTGCGAGTACTTTGCTTCGGCGACAGTCCTGTTGTTGCGCAGTCTCGGAGTGCCCGCGCAGTATGTCACTGGATACGTGGTGGACGAGTACGAGTCGAACGATCAGCACTGGGTGGCCCGTAATCAAGATGCCCACGCATGGGTTGAAGCTTATGATGATGAGACGAAACGCTGGTTCGCCGTCGAATCTACACCAGGCCTTGAGTACCAAACAATCACCAGCAACCAAGAACTCGCCGACAACGACAGCCTGTTTGATGCGTTCTACAGTGGCAGTGACAATTATGGCGACACAGTTCTTGGACGCACCCTTGGATGGCTCCTGTCAATTCGCATCACTGACCCCTTGATGATTCTTTTTCGTGTCGCGCAGTTACCACTCTTTTGTGTAGTGATTTTCCTGTTGTGGTCAAAATTCCTGCGTCCGAACCGTAGCGAGGATTATGACCTTGACCAAGTCAGTCACCGAATGCTGCAGCGTGTCGATCGCAAACTCAAAAAGCACCAAATCGTGCGGGGAAAAAGCGAGACGCTGTATCAGTTTGCTGATCGGATAGACGATCATTTCAGCGACGACTTAAACCCGATCCAAAGCTCTGAACGCGATTGGGCAAGAAGGATACCCGACTGGTATCGGCAGTACGCAGAGGCTCGCTATCAGGGCCACCGGCCAGTGCCCTTAGCTTAGCCGCGTTCAAACGCGAGTCGATTACCAAGTCGCTAACGCAGGTGGGCAACAATCATCATGCCAAGCGAAGGACTCAGTTGGAGGCCTCCGGGGCCGGCATTTCAGATGAGTCGGAAGTTGCGGGCGGCAAGGTCAGTCGAAAGCAGATTCCAGTACCTTGTTCTCCGTCCAACACATCAATGGCACCCCCATGCTCTCGCATGATTTTCGCACTGACGGGCAAACCAAGCCCAGTTCCACGCATCCCTTTGCGTGATTCGAACAAGGAGAAGATTTTTTTGCGATCTTCTTCGACCACACCCGGCCCATTATCGATCACATCGACGACCCAACCCAACAAAGAATCGTAGGCAGTCCGAACATATACTTTTCCCTGTGGTGCGACGTCCGCCGCTAGGTCACCTGATGTTTCTGCACCAGACTCACCGTCACGGTTCCGATTTGAACTGGACGAAGTTGCATCAATTGCATTGGTAATCAGGTTCAGAATCGCCCGGTGCATTGCCTCTGGATCGAAACACGCTACCGGAAGGGACTCATCAAGGTTCTGCCCCAACAGTACATCCACCTCCTTTGCACGTGCCTGCATCAATTCCAGCACATCGCGAACCGTTTCATTCAAATCCGCTTCGACAAACTCTGGCTCGCGTTCTTTCGAAAAAGTGAGCATGTCCATGACGAGGTTGGAGATCCGTTCCTGATTGCGATCCACAATACCCCAACCACGTCGTACTGCGTCGGTATCATCTCTCTCTAGTCCCGCTTCGATCAAATAACTGCCGCCACGAATGCCCTGCAGGATATTTTTCACGTGATGCGACAGGGTCGCAATGGTTTGCCCCATGGCAGCAAGACGCTCACTCTGCACCAGCGCAGAGTAATAAAACGTATCTTCAATCGCCAAAGCCGCCTGATGACCGATCGCTGTGATCAGCCTCAGATGATCGTCAGTGAATCGCAACTGGTTCCCAGTCGCCATCAATTTTCCCGGTGAAGTATAGGTATCAACATAGAGCGCCCCTACAATGTCGTAACGCCCCTGCAATGGTACGCAAAGCGCTTCCCGCACGCCCGCTTGAACAATGGACGCGGCCGCGTCAAATCGCGAATCATCGCGAGCATTACTTGTTCGCACACCTTCTTTCTTTTTCATCACATAGTCGAGGATCGTATGGCTGATTGAAATGCGACGATCACTGACATTGAGCCCGGCCCGATCACAGCGAGCTGACGGTTGAAGATGTCGGGTCTCGGGATCCCGCAGCATCACGCAACCCCGATCAGCTTCCACCCAATCAAACACCAACGTCAGGATACGATCCAATACTTCGTTCAAATCGTCCGTGCGACCGACGGCAATGGCTGTCAAATACATGACTTCCAGTGACCGATCGCTCTCGGATTCACCCCGCCCGCTGGAGATCAACTGCGAGTCCACCCCCGATTGAGACAGCGAGGATACGATTCGACTGCCGTCTTCCTGGCTCTTTAAAACGATGTCGACACCATGGGCGGCGTCCATTTCACTGGGCTGACCTGACCCGGTAAAGATCATCATCGTATCGCCAATTTCAAGACGATCGCCGCTTCTCAGCGTGTGACGCGCGACCGTTTCACCATTGATTCGGGTGCCATTGCTGCTATTCAAATCCAACAGTTCCCACTTACCGTCATCCATCACACGGATTTCCGCGTGCATGCGGGAAGCTTCCGAGTCAGAAAGCTGGATCTCGCTGCCCGCTTCCCTCCCAATCCGTGAAATTGACTCCGAAAGCTGGAAATGGTGGCCCTGATCCCGGCCACGAACAACAAACAACGACGGCATGGCAACCCTGAAAAGAATCTTGGGGAACGACAAAATCGACGATCAAAACAGCATACGGGAGCCAACCTCTGGCAGACAGGTGGCGAGCCGTGACGAACCGACCATAATAGAAACCTTCCCCAGCCCGTTGTCCTGCCCAGCAAAAAGGTACTGCCTTGGTTCAGCCGCCTCCCATTGAGTCACAAAATGACCCCGCCGATGCCACCGCTCTTGTTTTGGCCTGCGAAAAGATCCGTGAACAGGTTGGGCGAGTCGTCGTTGGCCAGGATGCCGTCATCGAGCAACTGTTGATTGCAATTCTGGCTCGTGGCCATTGTCTGCTCGAGGGCGTGCCCGGATTAGCCAAGACCCTGATGGTCCACACATTGGCAGATTCAATGGACCTTACATTCCGCCGAATCCAGTTCACCCCCGACCTGATGCCGGGCGACATCACCGGAACCGAAATCATTCAGGAAGACCCTGAAACCGGACGTAGGAACTTTGTCTTTGAACGTGGTCCTGTGTTCACCCAAATGCTGCTTGCGGATGAAATCAACCGAACCCCACCCAAGACACAAGCTGCACTTCTCGAAGCCATGCAGGAACATGCCGTCACGGCGGCGGGACACACCTATCTGTTGGAGGAACCATTTTTCGTGTTGGCAACTCAGAACCCGATTGAACAGGAAGGCACCTACCCGCTTCCCGAAGCTCAGCGGGACCGATTTCTGTTCCACGTTGTTGTTGATTACCCCACCCGCGATCAGGAAGGTGAGATCATTGACCGCACCACTTCGACATTCAATAGTTCAGTCGATGCAGTAGTCAGCGGCGAAGAGATCCTGCAGTTTCAACGAACCGTCCGCCGAGTCCCTCTACCAACACATGTCAAAGACTGGGTACTGGACGCCGTGCGTGCGGTCCGACCCGCCGATGAACATTGCAAACCGTGGGCGAAAGAGTTGATCGAATGGGGCCCGGGCCCACGAGCTAGCCAACAACTGGTTCTTGCAGCAAAAGCCCGTGCACTATTGCAAGGCCGATCACACGTCACCATCGACGATGTCGAAATTCTAGCCCACCCCGTGCTGAGACATAGAATCGTCCCAACGTTTGCCGCCGAAGCAGACGGCATCACCGTCGATGATCTGATCACACGACTCGTGAAAGAACAGGCAGTTGCCCCCGCCACTGTGCTGTAACACAGCGGAATCAACTGTGCTGTAACACAGCGAAAGCAACGTTGCTGTCACACAGCAGGGGCGACCCATTACTCTGTGACGCAGGTCGGATGGAAGACAAAGTTGGCAAGGGCTGAGGTAGCAACCGCTCAACCGACATCGTCTCGCTCTGAATAGATGTTGTGATCAGAACGTTGCTATCTGGCTTTGTCTAACGCAGATCCAAAACCCGACGTATTCTCGCTGCGACAGTTGGATCCCGTTCATCAGCCAGATGAGATTGCAGTCGTCGTGCAATCGCGGGATCATCCATGCTGCCGAGAATCGAAATGGTGTGCAGGCGCACGTCTCGGCTCTCATCCTGCAATAGCAACAATAGCCATGGACGGGGATCGATTATTCCCGTTCCATTCAAGGCGTCGATCAATTCCATTTTTTCCCGCACGTCACCAGTCTGAATTCTGGTGGCAATGGCAATCGCAGTCCCATCAAACCCACGGGATACCAATTCCAGTTTCGCTTTGTCACGCAACACCAAGTGCGGGCTACCTAACCAACGCATCACCGACGCATCATCAAAGGTTCCCATCGGCGAATCGACCATCGTTACCTGTGACGTTGCATCCAGTGACACAAAATCCGCACGAGCGGATGCTCCAAGTTGGCCGTCAACCGAAGCTAACTGAGCGGGTTGAGGCGGGGGAGTCGTTGAAATGTCATTCAATTTAATGATTTCGTGCTTGCCAACAGGCTGCAGCCTGCTAGCGCCCGATTTGTAGACCGACGGTTCTCGGTCGATTGCTAACGCAGATCCCCTCTGGTCAATCCGCTGATTAGCATTGCCCCGACCCTCACTTAGAGACGAGAGCATGCCACCGGTTTCCTGATTCGGAGGCCAAGTCGTCCACTCGTCCACCGACTTGATAGATCCTACCGGCAGAGGGTCTGCCCGCACCTCTAAACGACGTGGCTGTGTAGTATCCAAGTCACCCTGCGACTCGCGATCAACTGGCCGTCCCGACAAAGACAACAGACCAATCGCATGATTCGCGCGTTGATGAAGCATCTGAGCGGCGGTATGTGGATTTTCCGCAGCAAGAAGTAAGGTTTGCTGCAAAAGACTCGTGCCCCAACCGGTTCGATGATCCGGAAGTTTAATCGCGATGTTATTCAACGCATCGATTAGCAATTCATGACGCGATGCCTCTTCCTGCATTGGAAGCACGGTCCAGTCATTTTGTGCCTTCCTCAATAACTCGTAGGCCGTGCGTGCTACCCTTGAGTCCTTGTCGACCATACTGTTGACCAATGGCTCGACGCTAAAGACGCCCAATTCAGCAATCTGGCTCAATCGCTCTGATTTTGCACTCGCCCCCAAAGTCTCGAAGTCAAAGGTCAAACGACCGGCAAGCCAGCGTTTGCTTTGATTCGACAACATCACCACCGCACCGGTTGCCAACGCAACCACCACAAAAATCTGGAACGCCCTGATCAAAGCTTGCCGTCTCGAAGATTTCTCTTTGCGAGCGGATAAAGCGAACGGGTTTTCCGAGAGATCACCAAATTCCATTTTGGGTCAGTCGCGCAAGAGGTGCGATCAGTCATGCAATCAATAGGGGCGGATTGTCGCGATCAAATCACTCACGTCGCAATACCACTTTCCGGCCACGCTAGCATTCATGGCAGCAGAATGGACCAGACAACAGCTCTTGGCTTCAACTCCGACCGGGGGTGAACAACCAGCGGTGATCAGCCCCGCAGCGTGCTTGAGCAGGTTTCATTGGCAATCCCTGCCTTCTGCTATCCCGTCACTGACATTAAAATATCGGGACCTTTTTTCTTAAAATGAGAGACTGCATGAGCTTGCCGGCTGAACCAACGTTGAATTTTGACAGTCTGATCACAAAAATCACTGCCGCTGAGAGCTGGCAATATGAGCCTGCTGAATTGGCTACTTGCTCGGATGTGAGGGCTGCAACGCTGACCGCCCTGAGTTCGCCGGTCGATTTTCCTCCGATCAAAGCAGCGATTCTCTCTGGAGACGAGGTCGCCCTTGCCGTCGACCCCAACACACCCCAAGTCGCTGAAGTCACCAAAGCAGTGGTGGAGTATCTGAAGGACTGCAGCACTGGCAGTCTTGCCGTCGTGATTGGAGACGAGGCAAGATCCTCAACGGTTGACGCGATCAGAGCCGCCGTGGGTGACGCTGCCCACACCTACTTGCATGATCCATCGGATAGAGAGTCGCTTCGTTATCTTGGCGCGGATCAACTGGCAAATCCGATCTATCTGAATCGCATGTTGGTCGACGCCGATTTCATCCTTCCGGTCACCGCCGGGCGTTGGGGAGACCTTGATAGACCGCACGATCTGTACGGCATTTTCCCTGCCTTTTCGGACTCCGCTTCCCGCTACCGTTTTCATCAACCAAGCGACAGCGACGAACTCACAAAGGCCGACCCGCATGAACCAGCGTGGCTGCTGGGTGCCCAGATAATGCTCTGCGTCACCTCAAACTCAGCCGGGCTTGCTGCCCATGTGATCGCAGGGGCCACCGAGTCGGTTCGAAAACAACTGCGACAGTACCAGCAACTGGCAGAATCGGCTTCTTCCGCTCCCTTGGTAATCGCTTCACTAGATGGAAATGGTCAGCAGCAAACCTGGCTGAATACCGCAAGAGCAGCACTGGCGGCAGCCAACCGTGTGGACGCCGGTGGAACGATTGTCTTGTGGACCAAACTTGACGAGGCCGCCTCCGGCAGCTTGATGAATCTCTCTGACAACGGGTCGTCACGCCAACCGTTCACCGAAATGTCAACCGATGGTGAGTTCCCCGCATGGGACCCCAGCTTCGTTCCGGCTGAAATGCTAAGGAAGGTAAGTCAAGAACATCGAATCCTGTTGCACAGTGATTTGGCTTCAGACACCATTGAAGGGATCGGACTGGGGACCATCAGTTCCAGCGAGGAACTTTCCAACCTGACACGCTCCTTTGCCTCATGTGGTGTTCTGCGTGCAGCCCCCTTTTCGGGTCCGACAAATGACCTGCAGTCCACGTCGAACTGAATAATCCAGATGATCGCTGCCATCGTCAGTACTACCTGCTCTGGCTTGCTCTGGCTTGCTCTGGCTTGCTCTGGCGTCCACTCGTGACGACAAGCCTTGGAGTCCTACTGAATCGGCAACTCTCTGGCATTCTTTTCGCTGCCAGTCGCCATTGAGTGTCTGTCCTGATGACCGTCGCTGCACTCTGGGCATCCAAGTGACACGGCGGGCACAAGCAGGAATCATTATCGGTCATGCGGCATCTGCGTTTCATGACGCCACCTGAGAACTTTGGCGAACCTTTTTGTGTAGCCTGAGTTTGGGGAACAGGCTGAGATTGCCGAAGAAAACTCTTAGGCGGAGACTGCCTACGCGCTGGCGTACACGCACCCCGCTTGAACATAGATGGATCGCACCTCCCCAACACGTGTTTATTGACAGAAGGTTCTCGTCGATAACACCATGCCCCATCCTGTCGGATTACCCTTCCTGTGATGTTAAAAACACCGCCCAAAATAGCGAATGTGTGTGTATCCCACGCAGACAGCGCCCCAACTTGTTCAGAATATCTGCTCGTTTGTGAAGCGAGAGCCTCGTCACTCAGTGAGGGAACTTGGCATTTCTCACTCGAATCAGCTGATGGCAATCCCGTGTTCGACGCGGGTGATGTTGACCTGGGCGATTTGAACCGTCTTACCCTGCTGGCGGCAGTGCGTGGGCTTGAAGCAATCGACGGCCCGTCATCGGTCACGCTTCTGAGCAATAATCGATACCTCGTACGATCGCTGTCAGACTCACTTCCCCGATGGCGTGAAAACGATTTCGTCTGGGAGCACTTTGGGCGTCGGATCGACGTTCAGCACGCTGACCTCTGGCGTCGGGTCGACCACGCTCTATCCATCCACCGTGTCGAAGCCTGTCTGATTTCCTCTCGGCTCGTCAGCATGGGGACCTCACGGGACAGTCAACCCAGTGTGGACGACCGCGAATCCCTCGGCTTGCGTGTCGATTCACCGCACCGAACGCCCCCACACCCGCGATCTTCACCAGTACCCAAAGACCAACTTCGTCGATGGCTGCTCAGTGGCAAACCATCCGCCGCCGTCTCCGATTCGCGTCGCAGATTCACAGCGATGGACCTGATCGAATCAAACTGAATCCACACCTGTGTGCTCGCTGCTTACCCCTTACCCCCTCAACCGGTTTCAACTTCAACCGGTTTCAACTTCCCTGACGCCGCGATAGCGGACCACAAATGCACACTCAAGTATCGCTGTCCAGCATTGGCCAACTCGTCGACGGTACACACGATAACCCCTCCAGCATGCTTGGGCCGCATGCGATCGACTATTTGGGACAATCCGCCGTTGCGGTCCGAACCTACCTTCCCCAAGCGAGAGCAGCGTGGATAATCGATCGCACGAGCGGACTACGCCGCCCGATGCGACGGTTGCATCCGGCAGGATTTTTTGAGGCGATCTGCGAGGGGGCGGTCGACGCGGCACCAAGATCAGATGAAGATGCGAGCAGTGACGATGCAGCAAGATCCAGATACCGCATCCAGATGACAAACAAGACTGGCAAAATAATCGACATGCAAGATCCGTATGCCGCCCCGTCCATCTTCAGTGATCTTGACCGACACCTGATGGGTGAAGGCCGACACCATCGACTTTACGAGCGTCTCGGCGCGCACGCCCGAACGGTCGATGAAACGCAAGGGACACACTTTGCTGTCTGGGCCCCGAATGCGAAAAGCGTACAGGTCGTCGGGGATTTCAACAGCTGGGATGGCCGAGCGCACAGCGCGAGATCCGTTGAGCAATTGGGTGTCTGGGAATTATTCATTCCGGATGCCAAAGTAGGGGACAAATACAAATTCCGCATCCTCACCGAGCGAGGTGAGTGGGTCGACAAGAGCGATCCCATGGGATTTGCAGCCGAACTGCCCCCTTTGACTGCGTCGGTCGTATCTGACCTGAGCATGTACAAGTGGGACGATGGCGACTGGATGGCCAATCGTCGGGAATGGAACCCGATGCACTCACCCATGAACACCTATGAAGTTCATTTGGGCAGTTGGCAGAAAGGTCCGGGACGCACACACGGCTGGCTTGACTACAAAGACCTGGCGAAACGACTGGTTGACTACTGTCACCGCATGCACTTCACCCATGTCGAATTGATGCCCATCACCGAGCACCCATTCACAGGTTCATGGGGCTATCAGACAGTCGGATACTATGCGCCCACGTCCCGTCACGGAAATCCTGAGGACTTCATGTTCTTTGTGGACTACCTGCACCAACATGGAATCGGTGTGATCATCGACTGGGTACCGGGCCACTTCCCCAAGGACAGCCACGGACTAGCAAAGTTCGATGGTTCGGCATTGTACGAGCACGCAGACGCACGGCAGGGCGAGCATCCGGACTGGGGTACCTTGATTTTCAATTACGGAAGAAACGAAGTACGGAATTTCCTGGTCGCCAATGCTTTGTTCTGGTTGGACAAATATCACATCGACGGCCTTCGCGTCGATGCGGTCGCTTCCATGTTGTACCTCGACTACAGCCGCGAACAAGACCAGTGGATACCCAACCAGTACGGTGGCCGTGAGAATCTCGAAGCGATTGATTTTCTTCGTGAATTCAACGATGCCGTGCATGGGTCATTTCCTGGCATTGTTACTGCGGCAGAAGAATCCACGGCTTGGCCAGGTGTCTCACGTCCCACTTCCGAAGGCGGACTCGGCTTCACTTACAAGTGGAACATGGGATGGATGAATGACACGCTGGATTACTTTCAAAAAGAACCCGTGCACCGCAGTCACCATCAGAACGATCTGACGTTCAGCTTGATCTACGCCTTCACAGAAAACTTCATGCTTCCTTTGTCACATGACGAAGTCGTGCACGGAAAAGGCGCCATGCTGAGCCAGATGCCCGGGGACATGTGGCAGAAATTTGCTAACCTGCGTCTGCTGTACTCGTACATGTGGACACACCCCGGCAAAAAGCTTCTCTTCATGGGTGACGAATTCGGGCAATGGAACGAATGGGATCACGACGATGGACCCCAATGGGAATTGTTGGACTTCGAAACCCACCGCGGTGTTCAACAATTAGTCGCCGATCTGAACCAGCTTGTCGTGGAAAACTCCGCGCTTCACCACTTCGATTTCTCCGGTGAAGGATTCGAGTGGATCGACTGCCAGAACTCGCGAGACAGTATCCTCGTCTACCTTCGCAAAGGGAGCGACGGAACACCCCCGCTTCTGGTCTGCTCGAACTTTACACCCGTGGTGCGTCACGATTATCAGGTCGGTGTGCCATGCGGTGGCTTCTGGAAAGAAATCTTCAACAGCGATAGTTCAACCTACGGCGGAACAAACCTGGGCAACTACCCGGGCAGACACACCCTCGGAATGGGGCACCATGATCGCCCAGAAAGCATTTCGGTGACCATGCCACCGCTTGCCACGACGATCTTTCGCCTCGAAAAATGAACCACTGACCCGACAGGTTAGCTGCGACCGGAGATAAATTTTTTCGAGCATCAGCACAAGAGAGCGTGCGATCCCCAGAAAGGCTGGGCAGTCTGGACCAAGACACGCCTGTCGGACCATCCACCACCGTCGCTCACACATCCGTTCAGCAATTCCATCCGAGCGATATCGGCCACTTTCATTGGCTTGAGAAACGCTATAATACAGGCGTAGTGGACCGCTGGTCCCATCGCTTCCGTTCACTTAGTAGCCGCAAACGATCTTATGCCCGTCAAGATGCAATTGGCTCGGATCATCATTTCTGAGTTGACCGAGAATCAGGTCATTTACCTGCAAGAGGTCGACGGCGATCGCGAGTTCCCGATTCTGATTGGCATTTTCGAGGCCACCAACATTGATCGGCGTGTCAAGGATGACTACGAACCTCCGCGACCACTGACCCATGATCTTGTTGTCAACGTTGCCGATGCTCTTGGTGCAAAACTTGAGAGCGTGATCATCAGCGAACTGAATCAAAGCACTTACTTTGCCCAACTATGTCTAAGGAAAGACAGTGGCGAAGTCATTGAAATCGATTCCCGCCCCAGTGATGCGATCGCGGTTGCAGTCACGTTTTCGCCCCCGCTGCCAATTTATGTCAGTGAGCATGTACTCGAAGAAGCAACGTCCGCCATCTAAACGCAGCTAATATCGCCATGGAAGTCATTCACTCGCCGGACGATGCGAGGCGTTACGTATGGTCACTTCGTAGCCAAGGACGTACGGTCGGGTTGGTACCTACGATGGGCGCATTGCACGAAGGTCACCTTTCGCTTGTAAAGGCGGCAGGCACTTGCGATTCCACCGTTGCTACCATTTTCGTAAATCCAACTCAGTTCAGACCGGACGAGGATCTTGACAAGTATCCACGGAGCCTGGACGAGGATCTTGAACAACTGAAAAACGCTGGTGTCAAAGCAGTCTTTGTCCCAGACCAGGAACGAATGTACCCGGAGGGATTCAGCAGTTACGTCGAGCCTCCCGAGGTGGCCAAACCACTTGAAGGGATTTGCAGGCCTGGACATTTTCGCGGCGTGACGACAGTTGTGTTGAAGCTACTGCAAGCCATTCCTGCATCCCATGCTTACTTTGGAAAGAAAGACTACCAGCAATGGCGTGTGATCGAGGCCATGGTACGTGACCTGAACGTCGGGACAAAAATCATTGGCTGCCCGACCCTTCGCGAGTCCGACGGTTTGGCACTTAGCAGCCGCAATCGATACCTTGACCCGGAACAGCGCCGTCGTGCCCTGCTACTTTCGAAAGCGCTATCGAAAACTGAAGCGGAGTTTCGGGCTGGTGAAACACAAATCGAGGAACTCCAGCAATGCATGCGACGAACCCTGCTCGGACTCGATAACGCAGCAGCCGCCACCGTTGGATCTGAACACGGATCAACGCCAATCCAAGGCATGGACAAGATTGATTATGCCGCTATCGTCGCCGCTGATACTTTGACCACACTTAGTTCCCTCGACCGCCCCGCGGTAGCTGTGATCGCCGGTTACATCGGAAAAACCCGCTTGATTGACAACCGGGAACTGAACATTTCCTGAGTCACCTGCACGGTTTTCTCGCATCTTCCCCAACTCCGAAGGCCGCCAACATGATCCAACGCATCCTCATCACAGGCGGTGCCGGTTTTCTTGGTTCACATCTTTGTGAACGGTTGGTCGAACTCGGGCATGATGTCCTTTGCCTCGACAACTTCTTCACCAGCCAAAAATCCAACGTCGCACATCTTTTGGACAAGCCCAACTTTGAACTACTGCGGCATGACGTCACGCTGCCGATTTTTCTGGAAGTCGACCAAATCTACAACATGGCATGTCCAGCCGCTCCGGGGCACTATCAGTACAACCCAATCAAGACCATCAAGACCAGCGTACTGGGTTCGATCAACATGCTGGGTGTTGCAAAACGTTGCGGCGCCAGAATACTGCAAGCTAGCACAAGTGAAGTCTATGGCGACCCGGAGGTTCACCCGCAAATTGAAAGTTACCGCGGCAGCGTGAATCCAATCGGTATCCGAGCCTGCTATGACGAGGGGAAACGCGTCGCAGAAACACTGTTCATGGATTACCACCGCAGCAACCAAGTCGATATTCGCATCGTCCGAATTTTCAATACCTATGGACCACGCATGCATCCGTACGACGGTCGCGTTGTGTCAAACTTCATCCGCCAAGCCTTGAACAACGAAGACATCACGATCTTTGGCGATGGAAGCCAGACACGATCATTCTGTTATCGCGATGATCTTGTGAACGTGATCATTGCCATGATGAACAATGACCGCGATTTCATTGGGCCGGTCAACATAGGAAACCCGGTTGAATTCACAATCCGGGAACTGGCAGAAACAGTCATCAAGCTGTCCGGCGCTTCCAGTCGCTTGATCCAGAAACCGCTTCCTTCAGACGACCCCACGCGTCGACGCCCCGACATTTCATTGGCCAAGTCCGAACTGGGCTGGGAACCCGAGGTCGGCCTCGAACAGGGACTCCGTAAGACCATCGACTGGTTCCGTACGATCAAGCTGGGAGATTATCGACCACCGACCCCGAATTTCAGCTAACACGCCAACGGTTGCGATTTTTTGACTGATCACGGCAGCGGAAATGGCAACGCGAAAATGGCCAGCCAAACCTAGCCAGCCTCGGGGAAAGGCACTCACTTTGCTGTTGCCGGCACTCACTTTGCTGTTGCCGGCACTCACTTTGCTGTTGCCGGCACTCACTTTG
>JAPKCI010000150.1 GCA_028823035.1 Rubripirellula sp. | reverse complement strand
GACGCTGAGACTCCAGACGCTGAGACTCCAGACGCTGAGACTCCAGACGCTGAGATTCCAGACGCTGAGATTCCAGACGCTGAGATTCCAGACGCTGAGACTCCAGACGCTGAGACAGGGACGGCGGACACGAAAGAAACCACCAAGCCAGCTGCCAATGGCGACGGGGGGGATAAAACAGAGCCCGAAAACCAAACGCCAGCCGACGCTCCCTCGGTTGATGGCGATACCGTCTTACCCAACGGTGCGACTGCAACGCCCGCAACATAGCCGTCGCCGCTGACAAAGAGCCGCTGACAGTCTAATCGTTGCGTTTCCAGTGGCGGAAGATCACCGCAAACCCGCAGAAACCGGACCAGCCTGAAAAGATCAAGCTGCAGCCCATGAAGACGAGCAACCACGCAAAACGCGGATCCACCAACAGCGTTAGCAGACTTGCAGCCACAACAATCGAGCCATTGGCAATCAAAGCTTTTCTGGCGGGCGACATTCAATAACTCACAGCCGTTCCGCTGGTATCCATCGATGGGCGCGTCCCGTCAATTTCTCCAGATCGGCAAAGAACTCAGGGTAAGTTTTCCCGGTACAGGCTGGATCTAAAATCCGCACACCGGGTATTCGCAGTCCTGCCAAAGACAGGCTCATGGCCATGCGATGATCGTGGTATGTCTCCAGCACGACGCCTGATTGGGTTAACGCGGGGTCTTCCGCGTTCTGCGGTCGGTCGACTGAACCCTGAGATCCATCGATACCGGCAGCCTTAATGGGATGGATCGTCAAGCCATCCTCATGTTCATCAATCGTCGCACCCAACTTTCGCAATTCACGTGCCAGATCGCCAATCCGATCGGTTTCCTTGAAACGGTTGTGTGCGACACCGCGTACTCGCGTCGGTCCTTGGGCGAACAAGGCCACCACTGCCAGTGTCTGCACGGTATCGCTGATGTGATTCATATCGACATCCACGCCTCGCAGTTGCCCACCCATAACGCTAATGCTTCGCTCGCCATCGTGAACCTCGCACCCCATTTCCTCGAGCACGTGACAGAACCCGACATCACCTTGCATCGCATCGCGACTGAGGCCCTCGACTGTCACACACCCACCTGTAATAGCCGCTGTAGCCCAAAAGTAACTTGCAGCAGATGCGTCAGGCTCTATTTCATAGGTTGTCCCCCGATAACCAGCCCGCCCCACCGCAACCACCAATGATCGGTCCTCTTCAAGGTCTTCTTCAAGCAAACACACGTCAGCGGCAAACGCCCGCATCACCTCGGCAGTCATATCGACATAAGGCCTGGAAACCAACTCTCCGATCACCGAGACTCGAGTGACTTCCGTCACGTCCGATGCTGTCTGTGAACTTGCAATCGGGGCAGCCATCATCAAGCCGCTCAGGTACTGACTGCTCACCGCACCGCCAACCTCGATGTCCGAACCATGCCACCCCCTTGATCGAATGTCGACTGGCGGGCAGCCATTGGGACTCAGGGCTTCGATAGAACCGTCGATGACGGGTTTGATCGCAGCGATCAAATCCCCAATGGGTCGTGCGTGCATACGATCAACCCCATGCAGACGAAATTGGCCTCCCAGTGCTGACAAAGCTGCCACCAAGAACCGAACCGTCGTGCCACTATTGGCAATGTACAGGTCTTGCAACTCAGAGCCAGCCCCAACCGGTTCTTGAGACCCTGCGACTGTTCGCAAGCCATCAACGATCAGGGTCCGACCACCATCGGAGACTTCAATCCCCACACCGATCGAAGCCAGTGCATCGATCATGACTTCGGTGTCTTCGCTTCGCAGAGCACCACGCAACACCGATTGACCCTGAGCAAAAGCAGCGCAAATCAGAGCGCGGTTCGTCAGACTTTTGCTACCGGGCGGGCAAATGGTCCCAGTCACCGGGCCGCCTGGAATTACTTCGACTGATGCGGGCAAACAGCGAGTCACATTGGAATTGGATTCGGGCATCAGGCAAAACGTAGGTTGCGTAACTTTAAACAGCGACCGATGTGTCGTGGTCAGGCGTCTCAGTTTGACCCGGTATCAGCAAGCTGCCAACTATCAGACCGCCCAGAGTCATCGTGTGCACAATCCATATCTCGTGACACGTGATCACGGTTCGCAGAGTAATGACCGTGATCACCACCAGCACCGCAAAGAACTGCCTTTCTGCTCGACGAGCTGTTTCACCACGGCTCAGTTTGGCAAACAGCAGCGCGATGCCGCCAACCAATGGGAAAATGATAGCATCTAAAAGATTGGTAATCTGGGAAAGGTCAAGCACCAGTAAAAACTCCGTTTTTCGGACTGGACAGACAAGCAAGACTAGCTGTTTGAGGCGAGTTGCGGATCCTTCCACGTTCGCCTGATTTGTTTTGGCAGGAAGTCACGGATCACCGAAAGAGCGACTTGAGTGAAAATCTCGATTTTTTGCAAATTCTTGTTTTACTTCACGCTAGACCCCATAGTATTTTTTGCGTCATACTTATCACGATGAGTTGGAATTTACGTCAATCGAATTCTGAATGCCAAACCTTGCAACTGTGAACAGGGAAAAAGCAATGCCATCGTCCAGCGTTCATTCAATTGCAGTCATCGACCTCGGTGACTTTTCTTGCCCGCGTGTAACTCAGGCCGGAGCACGGTTTGCCGCTCGTAAACTTGGCGGACAATCACTGATCAATCGGATGGCTCGCCGACTGAGTGAATGTGCTCAAGTTGACAGGGTATACGTTGTTGGTGCTCAGATACCCGCCACCATTTTGACTGCGGGCCTGGCTGGCGTGAAATGCATCGACCTGCCCATGAGCCACGTTTGCGAGCGTCTATGCGAAGCCGCCGACGCAAGTGGTGCCGAGTGGGTGGTTTACGTGCCAGCTAATCGCCCATTCGTTGATCCGACACTGATCGACCAAATGCTGTCAAAAGCCACGCGAATGTCTTCTTGTGACTACGTCGGCTACACAGCGGGTGACGGTGACGTCCGAGCGATCGAGCACTTGGGCCTGACGGGCGAAGCCTGTCACGCCGACACGCTTCGCCGTTTACGACGAAATGTTGACCGCTTGAATGACCAGCAAGCCGGATCGATTGCTTCCTGGTTGGTAAGTGCCCCTGGTGCCTATCACTTGAAATTCATACCAGTACCAAAAGCATTGAACCGGAATGATCTCCGTTTTGCGATCGAAGACGAACAGGATTGGGATGATGCCGAACTACTCTGCGACACCGTGGGCGATGAAGATTCCCAGTGGCAGAAATTGACGCAATTGGTGATCGCCAACGCAGGACTGCGTGATTCGATGGCTGACCGAAATACCTAATCGGCAAATCTTTCCTAAAGCGAACATCTTCCCTGACCGATACAAACCGATGACCACACCATGGTCACAGGTTTTTTCGTATCCATCGAAGGTCCGTGAAATGAATCTCGCAAAGGCAGTCGCGATCAGCAAAATTTTGCCTGCGACGCTGTTTCTTGTTTGCCTGACCCCTCTGACCGGGTGCCGGCTCTGTGCTGACGGCGAGGACGTGGCCTATCCAGCCTATGGCGGTTCTTGGCAAAGAACCACGCGAGACTCTGGCCGCGTCGGCAGCGTATTCGATTCAGCCGGTGGCAAGGTGGCACAATTGACCAATAAAGCAGAGCCGCTTTCCGCTGATGCCTTGGAACGCCAACGTCAAGGTTTGCGAACCGAAGACATGTTCGATCCCGAAAAGCCTGATCCCGAAGAGCCAGATCCCGAATCGATTACGCCAGATGATTCTCCCCAGCCACCGTCTATTCTGAAAGATTTGCAGGACCAGTCGCTCGACGACATTCCTGATACCAAAGAGGAAGAACAACTGCGGAACAAGCGTCTGGACGATATCAACATCCGCTAACGAACCAGCGACAATCAGCCGCTAACGACGCGGCGACAACGACCGCTAACGGACCAGCGACAATCAGCCGCTAACGGACCAGCGACAATCAGCCGCTAACGGACCAGCGACAACGACCGCTAGCGACCCAGCGACAATCAGCCGCATTCATTCGCTAACCCGGGTCTGCTTGCTGTTCCAATCACAACCCTGTGTGGCGACAAGCCGTGCGTGATCAGCTGACATTCTTCACGGGTTTGCCGGACCCTATGGCAATTCGTAAACTGCGTAGGTCTGATTGACATCCGGGCCGGTCGGATAGATCCGAACCAGGGGAAGATTGTCCCCGGTGACACGACGATCAACGATCATGTATCGAACAGCGTACTTCTGACGAAACTCGTGCAGTGTCGAATACCTGATCGACACCCGAACGTTACCAGTGCGTCGGTTAGCAATCCATGTGGGAAAGATTTCCTCGAAACGCCGGTACCATTCCAGCAAGGCGGTTGAGTCTTGCGGAACATCTTTCCAGTTCACCACCTCAGCTCGCTGGGCAAACCACTTGAATGTCTGCTGATGCCGCGGCGTAAGAAACACCTCATCAGGGCCAGACGAGTGGCGTGCCCAGTCACAGACCGCCAGCCAGTCACGATAAACCTGCTGCTGAACCTCTGGTGCCGCCCCCGCATCACGCCCCAACAGATCATTACTAACCGAGGGAGGCACTGCGAGCAGACAGCGGCGATAGGCTGAATATCCGCTCAGTGAGACCGCCAGCAGCAACAACGAGACTCCGGTCACCCAGAGTCCTCGGCGTTGATCCAAAAGCATTCGTCCGGCAAGAACTGCCACCATCAGTGGCACGATGGCATCGGCAAGCCGAAACCAGTAATAACGCAACAACTTGGCGCCGAGATCGGGAGCCACGAACGGCAACAAACCTACCAGCAGTCCTAGGCCGGCAATCCCGAGGCTTGAGAGAGCGAACCAGTTCAGACGTCTGATCCGATCATCACTCGATACATACAGCAGCGCCCCGCTGACCATCATGGCAATCAACAGGCCAAACCTTACGTACCACGCGAAATGGAAATCTGACGGCAACAAGTGATGCTTGATGCGATAGTACGAATAAATACGGGCTGCGAAAGCTGCCTGATCCGGGTCGGTGCTGGCCGACATCGCCAAGGCGGGTACCAAACCAAACAATGAAATCGCACCGCCGATGAATAGAGCGGGTGTCACCAGCTTCACACCATCCGCCCGTTTTCTTTCCGTGGCAAACCAGCATCCCATCGCTGCGACCACTGCCCAACCGCCAGACAGGACGTGAAAACCAGCGGCGGTCCCCAACAAAATCCAGACCCAATTCCAGCGGCGTTGAACCAATTGGGCGAGAGCCAACAGCATCAACCCATACGCGGGAACTTTGGCTTCGATGCCACCGACAACCCACTCACCCGCCAGATTGCCGTACTCGATGCCTGCGATCCACATCACGGCAACTGCCACCGACAGAAAAGCCCGACCAAACAACGCCCACGCGAGTCGCTGCAGACCGAACGCCAACATCACCCAACCCAGCAAACGCCCAATCCATGCCGTCGTCTCTAGAGACACATACTGCGTCGGCCATCCAAACAGCGTATAGAAAGTCGTGTGAACCTTTCCCGAGGCGACAAACATGTCCTTGTTGCACCAGGCGGGATCCCAAAAATTCTTGGCTTTGACCAAGTAATGAGCCTCATTCACCATCGGCGCCGCATCACCCGCGTAAGTAAAGAACAGGCTGACCAAAAGTACAACTTCGACCAGAATCTGCCACCCACCGCATGGCGGCACCGGCACACCGGCGTTCAAACCATCGGCGTTCAAACCACCGGCCAGATTCACCTTGCCGTCGCTATTCTGCAATGCTTCACCCATGCCTCTTGCCGTGGGGCTGGGATTCGATTCGGTCGACTTTTCAATCATGCGCCAAATCAATTGCCATGTGAATCGCTGCCAACATGCTGCGGTGATTAGCCCTTCCCAGCCAGGCAAGGCCTAACGCAGTGCCGTGATCGACACTTGTCCGCACGATCGGCAGTCCCAATGTAACGTTGACCGCATCATCAAAGGCCAACGCTTTCAGCGGAATCAAGCCTTGATCGTGGTACATGCAAACGTAGACATCCGTGTTTTTCCGGACCGCTGGGGTAAAGGCAGTATCAGGTGGCAGAGGATCCGAAACGTTGATCCCCAACTGCCTGGCTTGCGCGATCGCTGGCGCAATCAACCTTTCTTCTTCGGAATGGCTAAAAAGGCCATTTTCACCGGCATGCGGATTCAGGCCACACACCGTCACCCGCGCGGGATTTCCCAGCCGCTTTTCCATGGCCTGAGCAGCCAGCTTGATCGCCCTCAGCACCCCCTCGACGGAAAGCAGGCGGGCAACATCAGTCAATGGCACATGAATGGTCACGAGCACACACGAAATCTGTGGGCTGGTCAGCATCATGCAATAGTCGGTTACCCCACACCGGTCAGCGAACAATTCCGTATGCCCGGGAAACTCGACGCCGGCCAAATTCCAAGCCTGCTTTTGAATCGGGCCGGTGACGATTCCATCAATTTTCCCGCTCATTGCATCCTTGATTGCGCACTCCACTGCGGTGAAAGACGCACGGCCCGACTGGATTGTAAAGGTTCCAGGCTCAACGGCGGTGGCTGCCAACTGTCCCACATCCACTATCTGATCTGGCAGCTGGTAACCGACCGCATCAGCAACCCTGCACAACACGTCTTTGGGTCCATACAGCAAAGGCCGACAGCGGCGAGTGACCTCCGGCAAGTCCGCGCATTGCAATGCCAACTCCGGTCCTACACCCGCAGTTTCGCCGACAGTGATACCGATCACCGGTCTACGGTCGTCATCGGACTTTCCAAACACAGAGCGATTTGTCATTCAAACAACCAGCCCGATCCGCCAGCGAAGTCGCTGCCATCAGTCCAAGTGCTGAAGCTGCGGCGTGTCGCAACGATCATGCTCTCATTCTTTCGCGTTACAAGTTGCGGGGTTGCCGATCACAACTCTCCCACCA
This sequence comes from Rubripirellula sp., assembly GCA_028823035.1. Lineage (GTDB taxonomy): Bacteria > Planctomycetota > Planctomycetia > Pirellulales > Pirellulaceae > Rubripirellula. Next base: position 8,097 of record JAPKCI010000150.1, on the reverse strand, counting down.
TTTCTGTTGGATCGTGCGTAAGTTTGTTCTCGTCACACGGGAACCAACCCAAGCTTGGATCGTATCACAAAGCGTGATATCCGACAGTCCACCGCTAAGATCACAGGGGACAAACAGAGAATTTTCGAATCAAATTTCTGCTACTGAATCACTGCCAAAACGCGAAAATCCCCGCACCGATGGTCTTCCTCTGCCACAATGAAACCAGCAAACGCCTCTTGTGCACAAAGGTGTCTTGCCCTGCTGGCCTGATCCGAGACGCTACCCTGTTCGCAACCATTAGGTCGGGCTCCCTGCTGCAGCCCCGACCGATCGAGGGATGACATTGCACTGGTAAAATAGCGGTCGATTCGTTTTGATACGGCAACGCCCTTGAACGAGCTCATCAACCCAACTGTTTTCGGCCCATGAATTTCACTCCAAACCGTCGACAGCGTTCAGTCATTGGTTACGTGACCGCCTTGTTGCCACTTCTGCTGATCTGCGATCCAACGCGGGCCGATTCACCGGACGTTGTCGTCGTTTGTCCGCAAGCGTTTACCGAAGCGATGCAACCGTGGATCAACCACCGGAAACAAGAAGGGTTGAAAATCTGCGTGATCCAGCCACCAGCTCAGGGCGAACAGCTCCGTGCCGCCATCAGGGAAGCCGCTGACGATCAGACCAAATACATTCTGCTTGTCGGTGATGCGCCAGTGATTGGAACAACGTGCGACCCTTCACGCCAGACACCAATCCTGTATGCCCCGACAACGGTCACGGCTAGATGGGGATCCCCACCAACGCTATCGAGCGACCTGCTATACGGCGATTTTGATCGAGACTCGCTGCCCGACGCAGCGGTGGGCCGCCTTCCAGTGGATAACTCGAGCCAGTTGAAACAATGGATCACCAGGATCATCGCCCGTGAAGCAAGTGTGGACTTTGGCCCATGGCGATCTCGTGTCCAGCTGGTGGGTGGCGTGGGCGGCTTTGGCAAGGTTGCCGATACCGCCATCGAGTCCGTAGCTCGCACCATCGTGACCAGCATGTTACCAACGGAAACTCGTACCATCGTCACTTACGCGAGCCCGGGGCATCCCTTCTGTCCCAAGGACGAGGCGTTCACCGGCGCGGTATTGGATCGGTACAACGATGGTGCCCGATTCTGGGTTTATGCAGGGCATGGTCAAGTCACTGAACTGGACCGTGTCGCTTCGTCGCTTGGTGGAGCCGCCGTACTGGATCGAAACAGTGTCACGAAACTTGCGAGTCCGCCAGGCACCGCGCCGATCGCGGTGATCCTTGCCTGCTACACCGGTGCCTGTGATGCTGCGGAAGATTCAATCGCAGAAAAGATGGTTTTAACCGAGGGCGGTCCAATTGCCGTTTTCGCGGGCAGTCGAATCACGATGCCGTACGGAAATACAACAGCAGCGGTTGGCCTGATCAATGGCGTCTTTCACCAGAAGTTGCCTCGACTGGGTGACGCATGGCTTAACGCACTGACTGAAATGCAGGCTGAGACAACAACCACGGCATCGACGGGACGCATGATGATCGACGCCTTGGCTGCGATCATCAGTCCGATCGGAACAAAGCTCGTCGATGAACGTCACGAACATATGCTGCTGTACAACCTGTTGGGCGACCCAACCTTGAAGTTGCAGCATCCGCAATCGCTTGAACTCAGTTTGGCAGATCGCAAACACGACAAAAACTTCATGGACATCAGCGTGCTCAGCCCGATCGCTGGCCGACTTTCATTGACCGTCGACCGCCCGTTGGGTGCAATCACTGACGGCGATCCGAATGAAACCACGCTGATCACGATGGAATCAGAAATCCAAGCCAACCAACCTGCCAAACTTAAGATAGAAATACCAACAGACGTTCAGGGTGCGGTTGTCATCCGAGCCGTCGTCGCGGGCGCCAGTTCATGGGCCTCAGCAGCCATCAAGACGTTTGCCCGCTAACCGTCACGCTGCGAACACGACGCGTCGGTTGGCAACGGCTGGCCCCAGTTCGGGCATTTCCGGCAGGCTGTGAACACGCAGCCCGAGGTCCATTGGGTTAGAACTGGGATTTGGCGGCCAAATATCGCCATGCCAGCTCAATTCTCACCTCAACGCCGCCTCTAAAAACCCCTGAATCTGCTACAATCAGCGACGTCCGAGAATCTCAACTCAAAGTCAAAACAACAAGATGCTGATCCGCGTTCTCTTTGCTTTTTCATCGGTTCTCATGGGGTTAGCGGCGACACCGCTGCTGGCAGCAGACGCTGATCCACCCAACATCGTTGTGATCTTCATCGACGACATGGGCTATGCCGACATCAATCCGTTCGGGGCCACGGCCTATCAAACGCCCAATCTGAATCGGATGGCAAAAGAAGGAAGAGTTTTCCGAGACTTCGTTGTTTCGTCTGCGGTTTGTTCCGCTTCACGATCGGCGTTGCTCACAGGTTGCTATCACACACGGGTAGGGATTCGAGGGGCACTGGGTCCCAAGTCAAATATTGGGCTGAACCCTGACGAGACCACTCTGGCTGAACTTTGTCGATCTCAAGGCTATGCGACCGCCGCTTTTGGCAAGTGGCATCTCGGTCACCATCCCAAATTTCTGCCGACCCAACATGGCTTTGACGAGTTCTACGGAATCCCCTACAGCAACGACATGTGGCCGCTGCATCCCGCCTCGGTAGCCAAGCGAGCGCTGGACCCAAAGGCACCAATTCCGTGGGCGGCTTTGCCGATGATCGAAGCCACAGCAAAAGACGGATTCCGCATCGCGAACGCGGATATTCAACCCAAAGACCAAGAACAGATGACGAAACAATTCACGCAACGCGCCGTGAATTTCATCAAGCGTAATGCTGACCATCCATTCTTTGTTTATCTGCCCCATCCCATGGTTCATGTTCCGCTGTATGCATCAGAGGATTTCCGCGGAAAGAGTGGCGCCGGCATCTTCGGAGACGTTGTCATGGAAGTTGATTGGTCAGTTGGGCAAATCCTGAACGCGGTAGAGGACATCGGGGCGGAACGTAACACACTGGTAATTTTCACGAGCGACAATGGCCCCTGGCTTTCTTATGGTCAGCACGCGGGAAGCTCACAGCCACTCCGTGAAGGCAAGGGCACCATGTTCGAAGGTGGCTATCGTGAACCGACCGTCATGTGGTGGAAAGGAAAAATCCCAGCGGGCACGGAGTGCGACCAACTGTGCAGCACCATTGATCTAGTACCCACGATTGCAAAGTTGATCGGAGCCGAACTGCCAAACCATCAAATTGATGGCAAGGATATTCGCTCCTTGATGTTCGGCGATGCCGATGCTGCATCGCCGCACGAGGCCTTCTACTGCTATTACGGCGGTGGCCAATTGCAGGCAGTCCGCAACGACCGATTCAAACTGGTATTCCCTCACTCCTACCGCACGCTCAACGGTAACCCCGGCGGGATCCAAGGCCTACCAGTTTCCTACAAACAGGCCAAGGTCGAGCTGAGCCTGTTTGACCTCGACAACGACGTGTCCGAGACAAAAAACGTTATCAAAGACCACCCTCAGGTAGTCAAACAACTCATGACCGCTGCTGAGACAGCGCGAGCCGATTTGGGAGACAGCCTCCAGAAACGAAAAGGAAGCGGGATACGACCTGCAGGCAAGATGACTGACAAAGACGAACGTCTACCATTGCTTTGGCGATAACCCGCAACTACCGCCCTCAGGACCCCCGGCAACAATCATCAGGATTGACCACGGAGCCGACCTACACGCGAAGTGATACAGCCACAACATGAAAACCACCCGAACCGACCAGCTGCTTAGTCCAGCGCTGCTCGCCAAACTGGAACGCATGGAACTTGTGTCTCGCAAGGTTTTTCGTGGTCGCATGAAAGGCGAGCGAAAGAGCAAACGCAAGGGACAGAGTGTCGAATTTCACGACTTTCGTCACTACGCTCCCGGTGATGACCTGCGTTTGATCGATTGGAACCTCTACGCCCGTCTTGACCAGTTATTCCTCAAGCTCTTTCAAGAAGAGGAAGACTTGCATTTCTATGCCATGATCGATGCCAGCGAATCGATGAATTTCGGCAACCCGACCAAGCTGCAGGTCGCAAAACAGTTGGCAGCGGCGCTCGGTTACGTGGGCCTTTGCCGCGCAGATCGGGTCAGCGTTCAAGCACTCGGCCCACCCGGTCGGCATGCACCCGTCCTTCGCGGAAGAGCCAGTTTGTGGAAGATGCTGAATTACCTTGATGAAATCGACAGTGGACACAACGTCTCGCTGTACGACGGGGTCAAGGATTTTTCGAATCGCAACTCCGGCACCGGAGTGGCGGTACTGATCTCGGACTTGATGGACAAGAACGGTTACGAAACGGCATTGCGAATGTTGATTGGACGACAGATGGATGTGTTTGTGATGCACGTGCTTTCACCCGAAGAAATCGACCCTCCACTGAGGGGAGACCGCCGCCTCATCGATATCGAGGACGGCGATGCTGCCGAAGTTACGATCAATACCTACGTACTGCAGAAATACCAGGAAACCGTCAAGTCATTCATCGGTTCTGTCAAAACCTTTTGCGCGAAACGCTCGATCGTCTACTTGCCGGTGCGAACAGAAACACCTGTGGAAACGATCGTGACGAAATACCTGCGTGAACGTGGAGTCGTCAGATGAACCTGATTCCATCATTTGCTAATCCTCTGGCATGGGGCCTACTGGGTCTCATTCCCGTCGGCATTGTCCTGCTTTATTTCCTGAAGCTCAAACGCGAATCTGTTGAGGTGCCGAGCACCTACCTATGGTCAAAAACGATTGAAGACTTGCACGTCAATAGTTTGCTTCAACGACTGCGCCGCAACTTATTGTTGCTGCTACAGTTACTCGCCGTAGCAGTGGCCATCATCGCGTTGCTCCGACCCGGCATGCAGGGTGAAACCACTGGGCAGGGTAGAACCGTTTTTCTACTGGACACCTCGGCAAGCATGCAAGCCATCGATGATGGCGAGACAGTCAACCGATTCGAAAAATCAAAACAACTGATCCTCGCCCACATCGACTCCATGAGCGACACCGACGCCGCCATGTTGATCACGTTCAGTGATCGTCCTGAAACGGTGCAGTCGTTTACAACCGACCGTGCTAGACTACGGAACTCGCTGAAGCGAATTGAAGTCACCAACCACACGACAGACATCCTCGGCGCCCTCAAAGCTGCTGATGGGCTAGCCAATCCACGTCGGTCCAGCGACATTGCCGATGTGAATGACATCCAGGTCGCAGACGCGAGACCCGCTGATCTGCTGATCTACAGCGACGGAGGCTTTCAAACCGTTACGGAGTTTAGTCTCGGCAACCTGAAACCCGAGTTCATTTCGATGGGCTCGCCGATTGTCAACAACTTGGCGATCACTGCGTTTTCTACAGAACGCAACACAGAACAACCGACTGAAGTTCAGGCCTTTGCGACGATCTCAAATTTCGGTAGTCAAGATGTCGCTACCACCGCAACCCTGTCGATGAACGGCGAATTCATGGATGCGGAGGCCATCGAGATTGAGGCCGGCGATCAGACAGGTCTGTCATTCACCATTGAAACTGACGAAGCGGCCAGTTTGTCTATTACCCTCGACCACAAAGACGATCTCGAGATTGACAATACGGCCTATACCGGTTTAAGTCCGCTTCGCAACGTAACCGTGCTGGTCGTGACTGCGGGTAACACACCGCTGTCAGTGGGTTTACAAACAGAGAAGACAACTAAAATCTGTTCACCGACTTTCGTGACTCCCTCCTACCTTCAAACCGATGAGTATGCACTGCGGGCTTCCTCAGGAAGTGACGACCTGATCATTTACGATGGGTGCGCACCCACGGTGATGCCAGCGACCAACACATTTTTCATCGCTGCGCTGCCACCCGCACCAAGTTCCACCCTACGCGAAATTGCACCTGCCGATGCGTCGGTAGAACCTGTGACAGAAAAGGAACCAGCCACGACACCCACTTCCCCTGCAATCGATGGCGGGAACGACATACGCGGCTGGAAATGGTCCACGGAAGAATCATCCGTCAATCTGGTCGATATCGAAAGAATGCACCCTTTGATGCGATATCTCGAGTTGTTCTCACTGCTGATTTTCAGTGGGCGAGGAATCGAAGGACCGCCGGGTACCGTTGAACTTGTCGGCGCAGATATCGGGTCGGTGCTTTCCATCGCACCTCGTGATGGCTTCCAGGACCTGGTACTCGGTTTCGATATCATTTCCTGGGATGAAGAGGGCAATCCACAGACCAACACCAACTGGTACGCCGAGCGTTCGTGGCCTGTCTTTCTGTTCAACGTACTGCGTCATTTGGCCGGTGCCGCCAATGCTAGTGGCGCTCCTTCATACCGCCCCGGTGAAACGGTCCGACTGCGGCTCGAAAACTCCGTGAATGCCCCCCAAGTCAGTTGCAACGATGGGCCGCCGAAAACTGTCACGCCAAGCCCAAGCGGAGTGATTGAAATCGTCGACACGGAAATTCCCGGCAATTATCTGATCGAAAACAATTCACAACTGACTGACCGCTTCGCCGTCAATCTGTTCAGTTCGCGCGAAAGCTCAATAGCAGCAGTCAAAGAGATCGACATTGGTTACGAATCCGTCACCTCAACTACGGGCGGTGTCGACCAACGCATCGAGTATTGGCGATGGGCCTTGATCACCATGCTGGGGCTGATCGCTGCTGAATGGTGGGTCTACAGTCGTCGCGTCGCCTGAACCCTCACCAGTACTGCCGCCAAGATATCGGCGCAACTGTCAACCTATCGTTATCAGGGCTGCAAGTCCGCGTCGTCTTCCAGATCACCCTCAGTGATGATCGTAAATCCTTTCTCTTCCAGCGTCAGCATCGCCGTCTCGATATTATCGACCATGATTGCCACAGCTGGCTGCCCGTTCGGTCGCACGATGAGCGGGTAGGCCTGAATGATGTTCAGTTCCGCTTGCAGCAATGCTGTGCAGACCCGGAGCAGGGGTTGCGGCCCTGCTGGCAACTGAACGCCAACGAGATCGGTTTCAATCATCGCCAACCCGCTGCGTTCGAGAATGTCTCGTCCCCGATCAGCGTCACTGACCAGAAACCTCACGAAAGCGCATTCAGCGGCATCATTAATCGACAAAGCGCAGATGCGGATACCAGTGCCCTCGAATCGCCGAACCACTTCAAGCAATTGCCCAACCCGATTCTCGAGGAAAATCGTAAATTGGCGAATTGCCGGAAAGTTCCGGCCCCGCATTGTCTCAACAGCTATCCCTGAATCGTCCCCGATGCTCATTCCAGATTCACCCTTTGTTTCATGGAAACCCAATTCGCTGGTGCGTTTGATGGGCGTCTAAGTTCACCCGCCTTGACCAGCAGTAAAGAGTTTAGACTTCCATGTTGGTCAGGGTCAATTAAAAAGATCGGTATAGCACTGCTATCGAGGTCAGCAATTCCCTTCCCAGCCAATGAGTTCATTTAGCAACTAGCCAGTCCTGATAGCCAGTCATTCCGAACATTCCGGATAACACAAAACCTCGTCACTGCATTTTGCCCAGTTTCGACTTTAAGAGCAGGATCCTGCTCAATCGTCGTATCCGTTAGACTCCCGGCTACATTCGCAATTCCGCCTCTGGAAACGCCCAGCATGCCAAATCCACCAGAACCTTCACTTCTTTCCCACCAGTTAGCGTTGCGTGTGAACTATCACGAAACTGATGGACAGCGCCGAGTTCATCATGCGAACTACCTCAATTATTTTGAGCGGGGACGGGTAGAAATGCTGCGAACCGCGGGAACAAGTTACCGGGAACTTGAAGAGACCGGATTGATGTTGGTGGTCAGCGAAATGAATGTCCGGTATCACTCGGCGGCGGAGTTCGATGACACATTGAGCCTGACCACTGACCTGATCGAGGTCCGCAAGGTCCGGCTTCGACATCGATACCGGCTGTGCAGGGGCGATGAGTTGATCGTCGATGCTGATTCGGTCATTGCCTGTATCGACCAGGCCGGACGCCCCAAACGTCTGCCCCAAGCCCTGCTGAACCTTTAGCAGCTCTGGCTTTCGCAGCTCTGGC
>JAPKCI010000017.1 GCA_028823035.1 Rubripirellula sp. | reverse complement strand
CTTCCCTCCATTTCCTTCCCTCCATTGCTTGCCCTCCAGAGCCCAACGATGTTGCCAAGGTACACATTCGATCGTCGAGGCTTGCTTTACGCGGGAGCGGCTGGTGTTGCCGGCACACTTTTGCAACGGATTCCAACTGTCGTTAGCGGTGGTGAGGTCCAGGATGCAGCGGGACGTGGCAAATCAGTCTTGCACGTACATCTCAGCGGGGGCCCGAGTCAGCTGGACATGCTCGACCCCAAACCGGACGCCCCCGAAGAAGTGCGTGGTGAATTCCAGCCGATAGGAACAACCGTTCCGGGGATTGCTGTCTGCGAACATCTTCCTGGCCTTGCCAAGCAAATGAAACGCTGGGCGCTCGTTCGTACTTTAGCGCATCGCGAGCACAACCATTTGTTGGCAACGCACGTTGCCCTGACTGGACGCCCCACGCCGATTCCACGCGGTGGCACTGATTTGGACCGCGTTGAATCCCGCAACGACTTCCCGAATTTCGCCTCGGCACTTGATTTTGTGCGGCCAAGAAACGATGGATTACCAACAGCCGTCTCATTGCCAAATTACTTTATCGAAGGACCACTAACGTGGCCGGGACAGCATGCTGGTTTTCTCGGATCCAAACATGATCCGTGGCAAATCAACGGAAACCCCAACGATGACAAGTTCCGCATGCAGGCGCTCAGTATGCGGGAAGGCATTACGCCAAACCGTATGCATTCACGCCGGGAATTGCTGAACCGCCTGAATGACCGGCGTGCAACGACGCTCGATGGCGACGCGGACTCGTTTCGTGAACAGCAGAAAATCGCGATCAATCTGTTGACCTCAGGAAAAGTTGTCGAGGCGTTCGAAGTCTCTCGTGAACCTGACCAGGTTCGTGATCGATATGGACGCAACAAATTCGGGCAGAGCCTATTATTGGCACGCCGCCTGATCGAAGCGGGAGTTCCTGTCGTGCAAGCGGCGATGGGAATCGTTCAAACTTGGGACACCCACACCGACAATTGGGGCAAATTAAAAAACACACTGTTACCCCAACTGGATCAGGGGCTTGCCGCGTTGATGGACGATCTGGAATCTTCCGGCTTGCTGGATCAAACACTGGTCGTCGTCATGGGTGAATTTGGACGCACGCCAAAAGTTTCGACGCTGCCAGGTCAAACCTTGCCAGGACGCGATCACTGGGCTCATACTTATTCGGGTTTGTTTGCAGGCGCTGGCGTGATTGGTGGACAAGTGATTGGTCAAACCGATTCACAGGCCGCTTATCCGATCACACGTTCCTACTCGCCAGCGGACTGCCTGACGACCGCATTCCATGCTCTGGGCGTCGACCACGACACACAGATCCTCGATCCGCTGGAGCGTCCTCATCACCTCTGCAACGGGCATGTTATTTCACCGCTCTACACAGGGGCAAGCGAATGAGTCAGCAGAATCCAAATCGGAGTTGCCACCATCCAAGCATGGCCCGCCGCGAGGCGTTGCAGATTGGCTCGATCGGTCTGCTGGGAATGGGCATCAATCATCTGGTCGGCTTACGACAGGCAGAATCAGCTGACAGCAGCATGCCTGCAGGCAAAGCAAAGTCCTGCATTTTCATATTCCTGTCTGGCGGTTTGGCACAGCATGAAAGTTTCGACATGAAACCCAATGCTCCCGAAACAGTCCGGGGCGAGTTCAAGCCGATTTCCACACGAACCCCGGGACTGCAGATCTGCGAGCATTTGCCGATGTTGGCCCAACGCAGTGAACACTGGGCTTTGTGCCGTTCATTGACCCACGGATCGAATGAGCATTCGGCCGGTCATCATATGATTCTAACCGGGCATTCCCAGTTGCCTCCAGGTTTCAAACCGAATGAACCAAGCCGAATCGATCGCCCGTCCATTGCCGCTATCGCCGGCCGAGCAAAAACATCATCCAATAACCTGCCCCCGGCCGTCGTGCTGCCGGAACGTCTGGTCCATAACTCGGGACGTGTGATTCCCGGCCAAGACGCGGGTGAAATGGGACCGCAACATGACCCTTGGATGATCGATGCGTCACCCTTCCACACCAAATCGTACGGAGCATTTCCGACTTACAGTTTCGATCACCAAGAACGTGGCAATCCTGAAACCCGTGTCTTTCAGGCTCCCCAGTTGAGCCTTCCCCAAGGGCTGGGAATGCGAGAAGTGACGGGAAGACTGGAACTGCTCGAGACATTGCAAAACCAGCGCCGCAGTTTGAATGACTTCGCGGAAACCCGACAGTTTGATCGTTTACGTCAGGGAGCGATCGATCTGTTGACCGATTCCTCGGTCCACCATGCTCTGGATGTGACCCATGCCGATGAAAAATCACTGGATCGTTACGGCAGGAACTCTTTTGGTTGGTCTTTGCTGATGGCTCGCCGTTTGATTTCAACGGGTGTCAATCTGGTTCAGGTGAACCTTGGAAACGACGAGACATGGGACACACATGGCAATGCTTTCCCGCACCTCAAGAATAAACTTTTCCCGCCGACCGATCGGGCAGTTTCCGCTTTACTGGATGACCTTCAGTCCACTGGCGAACTGGATGATACCCTGATTGTGATGGCCAGTGAATTTGGTCGAACCCCTCAAATCAGTTTACTGGAAAAACACTACGAGCTTCCTGGTCGCGACCACTGGGGCGCCGTCCAGTCAGTTTGGTTTGCTGGTGGTGGCGTACGGGGCGGCAACGTGATTGGCGCATCGGATGATCAAGGAGGTTATCCACGTGAGCAACCAGTGACCCCCGAAAACTTTGCCGCCACGATCTATCAGGCTCTTGGTATTCCGGCCACCGCAGTGTGGCGTGACGCCCAAGACCGCCCCCATCAGATTTATCACGGCCAACCCATCCCCGGACTAACCTAGAACATCGGTCACATTCGCCGCCCTCTGTGGGGTTACATGGCGAGCCGTTTGCAAACAGGCAATCATCAACACACAACACGAACTTTCATCGAACCAGTATGCCCACGATGCGTTCCACCATTCTATCCTGCACCATTTTATCCTGCACTGTGCTGTTCTGTTTTTGGAGCGGGACCACCCTGGCGCAATCAATCACCTCGGTCACGCCACGGTCTGTCAAACCCGGCGCAACAACTGAGTTGACCGTGACAGGAAAGGGCTTCGATTCAAGCCTCAGGTTTCTGAACCACGCAAACTCGCAAATCACCATCGAGTCGGTCGAAGCCGAAAAGGCAATCATCAAATTCAAAACGCCGAGCGAAACACGTTTAGGACCAATTGGATTATGGGCTGCCACCAATGCTGGCACCACTGCACCGACAATCATATTGGTCGATGATCTGGATGTGGTCGCAGACAATGGCCAAAATCACGAACTTGAAAAGGCGCAAAGTGTTCCCGCATCGATTGCCATCGACGGTGTCAGTGATGGTGCAAAATCGGATTACTACCGGGTCCACGTCGAAGCGAATCAGCGGATTGCCGTCGAGGCACTGACACAAACTCTGGATTCAGCCATGGACCCTGTCATCCGTTTACTTAAAGCAGACGGAGAACCGGTTCTCATTGCTGACGATGATGGTGTCGGCCCTGAATGTCGTTTCAGCCGCCAGTTTACAGCAGCGGGGGACTATGTGATCGAAATCCGCGACAGCGGGTATGCATCCGGTGGCACCTATCACCTTCGCATTGGTGACTTTCCGCTCGTTAGCCACTGTTTTCCTCTGGCTGTTCAGCGTGGCCAAACAACCACTGTTAGCTTCACATCGCTCGATCAAAAAGATCCCAACCCAAGTGAACTGGTTCTTCAGGACTCAGAGTCCGCACCCAGACAGAATATTGCCTGTCGGTTCAATGACGGACAGTCATCGGCCTGGCGACCCATTCAGGTGAGTCCCGCACCACAACATTTAGAGAGTGAAGATCGCCCAACGCTTGCTTACCCCATTGGCATCAACGGGCAATTCACGAAAACGGGCGAGCAGGATCAATACGTCATTCAGGGCGTCAAGGATCAGACCGTGCGATTCCTGTCACGGACACGCAGTCTCGGCTCGTTGGCGTTGCTCAAAATGCAGCTCCTCAATGCCCAGGACAAAGTCGTTGCCGAATCCAAAGTAACGGATTCAGACGAGTGGAGTTTCGACTTCAAGTTTCCGGATGATGGTGAATTCCGTCTGATCGCTTCGGACTTGCTGGGTCGAGGTGGCACCGGTTATGGGTACTTGGTCGAAGTGATGCCGACGGGTAGTTTTCAATTGTCGTTGAAACCAGATGCCAAGTTCAAGGAAGAGCATCTGATTGAGCCAGAACATGGAGCTTGCGCGATTGATCTGCAAATCGATCGTTTCGGCTACGATGGCGAAATCAACCTCTCATTGTCCGGGCCATCCCCCGGTCTTCGCATCCTGAACCCTTTGGTACCTGCCAAGTCAAAGTCCGCCAAAATCTATTTGGCGACAGACGAAGCATGGCAGCCCACAAGTTCCTCACTGGTGCGTCTTCGTGGAATGACTGCGGGAAATCCCACCGTCCAGATTCCCGTCAGCAGTTTGTCACTGCATCGAACGAAACGTCCTCACATTCCCTTTCCAGACACTTGGCGTGATGGCATCATTCTGCTCAGCGGGACTGTTCCCACTGACGCATATTATTCTCTCGACCCTGACGCACCGTTACAGTTTGCCAGACAGCAACCCAAACATGCAGCAACTCTCGCTCTGAAACGCACCAACGACAAATTCAAAACGGGCGTCAGCCTGATGGCCAATGCCGCCAGCGGTCATTGGAAAGTGGCCACCAAGACCGAAAAAGACAATTACAAACTAACACTTACAAAAGCCGACCCGAAAGTTGAGCCAGACTCAGTATCACTGTTGGCCTACTCGGAATTGGATGGCCACGGCCATTTAAAGAAAACCGAAATCCCAATTCAGTGGATTGACCCGGTAACATTAAGCATCGAGTCTTCGCAACCCTTGATCGCTGGACAGACACAGTCAATCAAGCTCACCGTTGATCGTGAAGGAAGCGACCCGCAACCTGTCACTGTCGCATTCGCAGAAATCCCCAAAGGATGGTCAGTGAGTGAATCAGTGACGATTGCAGCCGATCAAAACGATGCGGCATTTGAATTGACATTACCAGCAGATAACAAAGACACCGCCGGTGTAATCAACCTGCAGGTTTCGAGTCAGTACAAGGGGCAAGACCTTGTCTACAAACAGGCTGTTGCGGCTCCTCCCGTTGCCACCATGCCCGCCAGTATCGAAGTTCATCCACTTGAATTGCAATTGACTGGCGAGTCTGCCCGTCGGCAATTGATTGTAACGGGCTTTGACGATCAAAAGACACCGCAGGACTGGACGCGAGACGCATCAATCACCTGTTTGGACACCAATCTCGCAGAGGTCCGTCAGGGAGTTGTGCATGCCAAAGCTGACGGTGAAACAGAGATCCTGATTCAGGTCGGTCTGCAGCAATTCAAAATTCCAGTCCGCATCCAGGGTACCGCGCAACATCGCAACATCGCCTTTGAGTCTGAAGTCCTTGTTGCTCTCTCAAAGCAGGGCTGTAACTCGGGTGCATGCCACGGTTCGCCTAGCGGCAAAGGAATGTTCCGTCTGTCCTTGCGAGGGTTCGATCAAAAGCTTGACACGTTGACATTGATTCGTGAGGACTTTGGACGCCGCATCAATCGCATTGAACCCGAAAAGAGTCTGATGCTTCAGAAGCCAATGATGAAAGTCAGTCACGGGGGCGGCAAGCAATTACACCCCGAGAATGCTGCCTATGCAATTCTTCGCAACTGGATTGCCGAAGGTGGCAAGGCAGACCCAGCGGACACACCTCGCTGTGTCCGCTTGGAAGTCTATCCCACGCAAAAACGGATCATGTCATTGTCCGCTGGCGAACAACAATTGTCCGTGCTTGCCCACTTCTCAGATGGGACCTCGCGAGACGTTACCGAACTGGTTGTATACGAGAGTTCCAACCAAGAGATAGCAAAAGTTGATGAACATGGGTGGGTCAAACCGGAATCCCAGGGTGAAACCGTGATTCTGGTTCGGTTTCTGGAACACATCGAATCGGTCCCACTCATGTTTGTCCAACACAAACCTGACTTTGAGTGGGCTGCGCCAGAACCTGCCAGTTACATTGACGAGCTGGTCAACAACAAACTGCAGCAAATTCAATATCTGCCCTCGGCAACGTGCAATGATTCCGACTTCCTGCGGCGCGTCTATCTCGATGTGATTGGGCTTCTGCCAACCGTGCAGGAAAGCATAGCTTTTCTCGAGGACGCGGCTGCCGACAAACGGGAACGCCTAATCGACCGATTACTGGAGCGTGATGAGTACGCGAAATTCCGAGCGTTGAAATGGGGTGATCTTCTGAAGATGACCAGCCAACTGGTGGGTAAAGAAGGTGTCCACAAATACCACCGCTGGGTCGAAGAAGCGTTTCGCCAAAACATGCCGTACGACGAATTCGCCCGCGCTTTACTGTCCGCTGACGGCAGTACGTTGTCCAACCCGCCCGCGAATTTCTATCGTACGGCAACCAATATGAATGATTGCGTCGAAACGGTTTCGCAGGTTTTCCTCGGTGCCCGTTTACAATGCGCAAAGTGCCACAATCATCCCTTCGAACGCTGGACGCAGGACAACTACTACGGCCTGGGCGCATTCTTTCAACGCGTGCAACGTCGCAAAACTCAGCGCCCCGGCGAAATGTTTGTCTGGACGGCCGCCTCGGGTGAAGTCACCCAGCCCAGAACCGGACAGCAGATGCAACCGTGGTTGCCGGTTGCCGGAACCATCGCGGTGGCTGCCGATCGTGATCGTCGGGACACGCTGGTCGATTGGCTTGTCAAGGTCGACAACCCCTACTTTGCCCGGATCGAAGCCAACCGGATCTGGAGCGAGTGCTTCGCCCGTGGCATTGTTGAACCAGTGGATGACTTCCGCGATTCCAACCCGCCGTCAAATGGCCCGTTACTCGACGCTTTGGCCAAGGACTTTGTTGAACATGGGTTTGATCGCAAGCACCTGCTGCGTACGATCCTGAACAGTCGCACGTATCAAGCAAGCTACGAAGCCAACGAGTCGAACCGCAAAGACCAAATCTATTTTTCGCACCAACTGCCGCGATTGATGAGTGCAGAACAGTTGCTCGATGCGATCAATCATGCCACCGGGTTGGAGGAAAAGCTTGCCAACCTGCCAGCGGGTACAAAAGCGACCCAGTTGCCAGCCCCCGACCTTGTCAAGTTAGATTTCCTGAAGGTCTTTGGACAACCGGAACGAAGTACCGTTTGCGCATGCGAACGGGCGGACGATTCAAATCTGGGGATGGCAATCGAGTTGTTCAATGGCCCCACGATTCACAAGAAGCTGCAACAAAGCGACAACCGTTTTCGCACCGCCCTGAAACAGAAAAAAACACCTCCTGAAATTGTGGATCAACTTTATCTGGCCGCGGTTTGCAGGCTGCCGACTGAGTTCGAACGCAAGGCTGCTCTGGAACACTGCAGCAAACGCGAAACCCCTGCAGATGGACTCGCGGACGTTTGCTGGGCCTTATTGAACACGGACGAGTTCATCTTTCAGCACTAATTCTGGTGCGGGCGCTGCGAAACCCATCACGACTCACCCAAACATCACTTGCCAGATTACCGCACCATGAACCGACTGTCCCGTTCCGGAACTTGGAATTTCTGTTTCCTGCTTTCGTCCACCTTGATCACAAGCCTGCTGGGGAATGTAGTCAGTGCCGAGGATGAGCCTGTCAGTTTCCGGCGTGATGTGGCACCGATTCTGTTGGACAACTGTGTGGCCTGTCATAACGCCAAGAAAGCTGAAGGCGGGTATCGAATCGATTCATTCACTGAGCTTTCCAAAGCGGGAGACAGCGGAATTGCGCCGCTCGAAAAGTCCGCAGAACCAATGGCGGAATTACTTCGTCGACTGAAGACAGAGGATGATTCGGAACGAATGCCAGCAGAGAGTGATGCACTCACAGCAGCCCAGATCAAAGTGGTGGCTGACTGGATCGAAGCGGGCTCCGTATTTGACGGTCAGGATCCTCAGGAACTGTTGCCCTTCGTGATACCACCCCGCCAATATCCGGCCTCACCCGCTACCTATCCGGCACGCTTGCAAGTCACGGCTCTTACCTTTTCACGCGATGCCAACCTGATTTATAGCGGCGGGTATCACGAGATCCTCGCTTGGGACGCAGAAGGTAATTTGAAGGGTCGCATTGGCAACGTTGGGCAACAGACATATGCGTTAGTGTTGGTTCCGGGGAAAAACCAACTGGCAGTTGCCAGCGGCAGTCCAGGCTTTGGGGGCGAAGTTCGAATCATCGACTTGAGCACCCAGGAAGTCACCGCCGTTCTGGCCCGTTGCAATGACGTCATCTTGGACATTGCATTTCGACCAGACGGCAAAGAACTGGCAATTGCCGCGGCGGACAAGTCAATTCGCATCCTGAACATGGAAACTCTGGAAACAAAACAGACACTTTTGAGCCACGCCGATTTTGTCACCGCGATTGCGTGGAGCGAGGACGGAAAAACACTTGTTTCAGGAAGTCGCGACAAGTCAGCGAAAGTTTTCAATGCCGAGACAGGACAACTGCTAATCAGTTACCAGGGACACGCCAATGCCGTCCGCGGCGTCCGTGTACTACCCGATGGTAAACAGGTTGTCTCCACCGGCAACGACCACAAATTGCACCGCTGGAACATTTCCGATGCCAAGAAGACTGCCGAGGTAGCAATCGGTGGCGAAGGATACAAAATATCCAGCGCTGACAATTGTGTTCTGGTGCCATCAAGTGACAAGCGTTTGCTGAAAATTGACTTATCCAAAAACCAGGTAACGACCGAATTCAAGGGACACGCTGATTGGGTCCTGACTTCAGCAGTCAATCCGGACCAGACAAAAGTTGCCACCGGTGCCCATGATGGTGAAATCAAAATCTGGAATCTTGTTGATGGGACATTGATCAACAGCTGGATTGCACAACCACCCCTCAGTGGGACGGCTAAAACAAAGCCGTAAGCGGATGCCCCGAATCCAGCAGGCTGTAGGGACGCCCCTGTGAATCGCGGGCAATGAGATCGCGAGTGCCGGTCGCATGATAGACCGTCTTGGTGATATCAGCAGGGGTCACGGGATGGTCACTCGGATACTCGCCAAAGCGATCGCTTGCTCCGTAAGTCTGACCACCTTGAATGCCACCGCCAGCAAACAAGACGCTCTGACAATGGGTCCAATGATCTCGTCCAGCACCGCTGACACCGCCCGAACGTCGATCCCCAATTTTGGGCTGACGCCCCATTTCGCTGGTCACCAGCAAAAGTGTTTCGTCCAGCATTCCCCGCTGTGCCAAATCTTCAACCAATGCTGAGAACGCCTGATCAAACTCGGGCAACAAATGTTCTTTGAGGCAACCGAAGTTGTTGCCATGTGTGTCCCAACCACCGGCGCTTTTGCACTTATCTTTGATCTTCTCGTTCTCTTTCCAGAACACAGTAACAAACGGGATTTCCGCTTGCACAAGGCGGCGGGCAAGCAGCAAACTCATGGCATTGACTGATGTTCCGTAACGGTCCCGAACAGACTGAGGTTCCTGTTCCAGATCGAATGCAGTTGTCGTCTCGCTGGCAAGCAGCAAATTCATCGTGCGTTCTTGATGTTGCTTCCAGATGCGTACATCCGGCGAAGACTCAAACTGACTGCGTGCTTGATCCAATGTTTTAAATAATTCCTGTCTCGATAGAAACTGTTCACGCGTGACATCACCTGAAACCATCAATGATGGGGCCTGAAATACCATGGGATCATCAACAGAACCCTCTACATAAAGTGGATCAAATTCGACACCTAGCTTGGCAGCGAATTGGCCCGGTCTCGTATACGGTTTACGGCTTGGCATATGGGGCAAAGTGATGGCACTTGGCAACGTGGTCTGCCGCTTTGCCCGCGAACTCACGACAGATCCCATGAAGGGCCAATCATCACGGTAGGGTCTGCGATCATTCCCCTGACTCTTGAAGGTTTCATCGGGAACATGCCCCGTCAGGTTGTAGTAGTAACCGGCATGGTGATCATTGGTATTGACCGTCCCACCAACGGAATTGACCACTGCCAGATGATGAGCCTGTTTGGATACCAGGGGCAGGTGTTCGCACAACCGGATCTCTGGTGAGGAAGTTGCGATTGGTGAAAATGGGCCACGATATTCGCTGGGAGCATCCGGTTTCATGTCCCACGTATCGACATGGGAGGCACCGCCGCAGAGAAAGAACAGAATCACGGATTTTGCATTTCCACTAGCCGAAGCAACCCCGTCGGCAACAACTGGCGTGGGACGCCCCAATTGCAAACCGGCGTAGCCGGCAGCAGAGGCGACGAGAAAGGAACGACGATCGATCGACATGCTGGAATAACCTCGCACAGGTCTGAGTAACGAACCCTCAGTTTAGCCCCGCCGGCATCGGTGTGTGAGAAGTACTTTTCGACGTCATTCACCAGATCGAGACAGTGAAAATCAAAAGGGCATCAATCGTGAATCCCCGGCAACCATGTGTTTTATCTCGCAAGGTCAGCCGAGCCACTGCCGAAAAACCATCCCGCAGGGTGACTGACAGCCTGGAAAACACCGCATTTGCCGTAATTGCCAAGTATTTAACCGATCAATCACCGCCATTCGAAGTTGATTCCTGCGGTTGCGCCGGCTGGGATGCCCAGTGCCATGTTTCCGCACCCTCCCTTGCAGGCAACTTTTTTTGACCCGGCCTGCAGGGTGATTACACTCAAACAACGATGAAAGTGCGTTCGTTGGAATGAGATTTCGAATCTTTGATTCGGTTGCATTTCTGGGGGGGAACTCACAAGTCGGGTATTCGAAACGGTGCTGAGCGCATCGTCCGAAGAACACCTGAGAGCTCGATTCACATACGCGAAGCCAACCTGTTTCCGGATTTTTCCCAAAGTTCGCGCGAAACGTGTTGGGGGATTCGCGAGTGCTGTTTCGATGGCGACGGCAGGCCTGTTGAAGTACCCGCTAGCATCCCCACAAGAACGACCGGTTCAATGACGACGATTACAGGCTCTTATCACGTTGCCGAATTCGCAGCCAATCTGCAGGCAGAAATTCGCCGGTTGGATGCTCAGGTAGATCTCTTTTGGCAGACGGAAAAACGACTGCTGCGGCGGCACGGCTTGACCGACGGGATGACAGTGCTGGATTGTGGTTGTGGCCCTGGACGGCTGCTTGAATTGTTTGCAACAGAACTTCAGGGACTTTCCCTGACCGGGCTCGAAATCGATCCGATTCTTGTCGATGCGTGCCGTCAGCGATTTGCATCCACGGATCATCAGGTTGCAATCCATCAGGGCTCCGCAGAACAGCCTGGTCTCGATCCTTTCAGCTTTGATTTCATTGTAATGCGATTGGTTCTGGAACATGTGACAGACCCCGTCGCTGTATTAAAGTCTGTCGCTTCACTCTTAAAGCCGGGCGGTCGAATCGCAATCATTGCCAACGATTTCGAATTTCACCTGCGAACCTCACCCAGCGTTACCGAACTCGAGCCGCTATATGAAGCTTACTGCCTGTCGCGCCGACAAGATGGTGGTGACCCCTGTATAGGGCGCAGACTTCCTGTTTTATTCACAAAAGCAGGATTGGTAATCGAGGGATATGAAATGGAGGTTTCCCACAGTAAAATTATAGGCGACAATGCCTTTTTCCAGTCTGAGGGTGTCGGCATTCCCGCAGAGTTGGTTGAGAGTGGTTTCCTCGATCAGCAGACATTCGAAAACATGATCCGATCCTGGAAACGAATGCTGAAGGATCC
Organism: Rubripirellula sp.; assembly: GCA_028823035.1. GTDB lineage: Bacteria > Planctomycetota > Planctomycetia > Pirellulales > Pirellulaceae > Rubripirellula. The sequence continues at coordinate 38,242 of JAPKCI010000017.1, read as the reverse complement.
CGATCATTCAATCATGAGACCGTTGTTTGTGGGAATTGCCCGATTGCCGTCCGATGCTGAAGACGTTTCCGGCATTCCTGATCCCAAGGCCGCGGGCAACCAAAATGTCATCGCAGATCATGCCGAAGGCCGCGGGGACCCGAATTACGTCGGACCTTCCAGTGACACCGAACAGAAGCTAGCCAACTTATGGAGTTCGGCAATGAAAGTTTCCCGAGTCGGCGTGCAGAGTAATTTCTTTGACCTTGGCGGTGACTCCCTGATGCTGGAACAACTCCAATCGGATGTGACTGACCGATTCGGCATTCAGGTGCCGATGGCTGTGTTGTTCCAGTATCCGACGATCGAGCAGTTGGCTGTCCATCTGGATAACAACATGGCGAGTTCTGCTGGGAATGCCGCCAGAAATGGTTACCGTGCCGATCCAGCAACCCACATCGCTGATGCGTCCAAAAAAAATTCGGTCTCAGACAGGTCTCGCCATCCGCTGAATGGAACAGCCCAGTTGCAGAGCAAGGCAGAGCGTCATCGTGAAGCATTGTCCAACAAAAAGCGTCGAGCAAAACGGGTCTGAAAAAGAGATGAACAAAACAGACCCTCAACACTCGCTCGAAGGTATCGCAATCGTCGGAATGTCTGGACGATTCCCCGGTGCCAGCAACATTGATCAATTCTGGGATAACCTTGTTGCGGGGCGTGAGTCACTGACCCGATTTACCCCACAGGATTTCATAAAACTGGGTGTCGACCCCGCACAAGCCAATGCACAGACAGATCAAGCAAGGGGTGTGATTGACGATTCTGATCAATTTGATGCGGGGCTGTTTGGCATGACTCCCCGCGAAGCCGAAATCATGGATCCTCAGCAGAGGGTCTTTCTGGAAGTCGCTTGGGAAGCGATTGAACACGCGGGATACGACCACGAGCGTCCCCCGGGACCAATCGGTGTGTTCGTCGGTTGTGGAATCAACACGTATTACATGAGTAATCTCAGCACACGGCCTGACGTGCTTGGCAGTCATGGCGAGTTTCCGACAGTGCTGCTGAATGAAAAAGATTTTCTGGCAACGCGACTGGCTTACTGTTTGAATCTTCGCGGGCCAGCTGTCAACATTCAAACAGCCTGCTCGACGTCGCTGGTCGCAGTCTGCAATGCGTGCCAAAGTCTGTTGAACTACGAATGCGACATGGCATTGGCCGGCGCCGCTCATCTGGCATTTCCGCAATATCACTCGCGGACATATGCACAGGCCGGCATAGTGTCTCAGGACGGCCACTGTCGACCCTTTGACCACCGAGCCTCGGGAACAATCTTCAGTGACGGGGTTGGCACGGTCGTGTTACGGCGACTGGAGGATGCAGTCGCCGACGGCGACAATGTGATCGCTGTGATTCGTGGCTACGGCTTAAACAACGATGGATCCGACAAGGCTGGCTTCACAGCACCAAGCGTAAATGGTCAGGCAGAAGTCATACAGATTGCTCACGCGTTAGGTGGCTCCGATCCTGAAAGCATTTCCTACATCGAAGCACACGGCACAGGCACCAAATTCGGTGATCCGATCGAGTTGGCAGGACTCAGCAAAGCGTTTTCCGCAGTTACGAATCGAAAACAGTTTTGCGGCATCGGGTCTGTCAAATCCAACATTGGACACCTCGATGTGGCCTCCGGCGTCGCTGGCCTGATCAAAACTGCATTGGCCCTGCAACACCGAAAATTACCGCCCACAATAAATTATGAGTCACCGAATCCAGAAATTGATTTTCGCAATTCACCTTTTTATGTCGTCGACTCGCTGACCGATTGGCAAGTGCCCGATGGGCCACTTCGCGCCGGCGTCAGTTCCTTCGGCATCGGCGGAACCAATGCCCACTTGGTCCTTGAAGAAGCTCCCCATTCACAACTTCGGACCGGCCAAAGTCTATCCAGCACTGCACGAAGCCATTCCCTGATAACGATTTCTGCTCACACGCCGGACGCGCTTCAGCAGGCAACGGACAACCTGGCCAATCACCTCAGTGGTGACCCTTCCGTGTCCCTGCCTGATGTGGCATTCACGCTCCAAACCGGGCGACGCCGTTTCGCCCATCGCCGGGCTGTTGTCTGCCAGAATCACGACGACGCAGTGCGTCAACTTCGGATTGCCAACGACAATCGACGTACAGACACGACGTTGACGCGCGGACCAAAAAAACCGGTATTCATGTTCCCCGGTCAGGGATCGCAATGTGTGAACATGGGACAGCAACTCTATGAAAGCGAACCCGTCTATCGCGATTCGGTTGACAGATGCAGCGAACTGCTCATGGATGATCTGGGAATGGATATCCGCGAGGCAATCTTTCATGCAGATTCGAATGACCCCGCGGCAGCAGAACGACTCGCCCAGGCTTCCATTACGCAGCCTGCGTTATTCGTAACCGAGTATTCACTGGCCCAACTTTGGATGTCATGGGGAATTCGACCTCATGCCATGATCGGTCACAGCGTCGGGGAATACACCGCCGCCTGCTTGGCGAACGTGTTCACGCTACCTAAAGCACTGCGTCTGATCGCCGCTCGCGGTCGTTTGATTCAGAACCAACCGCATGGTTCCATGCTGGCAATCATGCGTTCCGAAACTGAATGCAGACGATTCGTGTCCGACCGCGTTTCGATCGCCGCCATCAACTCACCCAGTCTGTGTGTCATTTCAGGAGAAACAACGGAAATCGATAGCATCGTTGCCCAACTGGAACGGGAATCGATTGCCTGTCAACCACTAATGACTTCGCATGCATTTCACTCGCCGATGATGGATCCGGTCATTGAACCGTTCAACGAAATCCTCAGTGAGTCCGAACTACAACCACCCGTAATTCCTTTCATTTCAAACGTCACGGGTGACTGGATCAAGGATGAGCAAGCTGTCAGCCCTGACTACTGGACCGCACACTTGCGTCAAGCTGTTATGTTTGCCAAGGGTATCGGGACCATTCTGCAAATGAATGGCATCGCGTTGTTGGAGGTCGGTCCTGGGCACACGCTAACGATACTTACCAGGCAACAGCCAACCTTCGCTGCGGAACAGACACTTGTTACTTCGCTTCCCAAATCAACCGGTACCCGAAACGGCAACCCACCGCCCGAACAGGCCGTCTTGCTGACAGCCCTGGGGCAACTGTGGAAAGCGGGTTTGCCTGTCGACTGGAATGATTTTTATCGAGGTCAGCAGCGGTTCCGTGTGCCACTGCCAAACTACCCGTTCCAACGAACACGGCACTGGATCGAGCCCGACCGAAGCGATCAAAAACAAGGCATTCCAGACTCAGCCAAACAGTCACTGGACTGCGAAACTGATGCTATTTCAATCGCCCGGTCCGGGCCTAAGGCGGTCACCCAAACGTCAGGCCACATCCCAGTGGGTGACACAGGAGATCGCTGGACCGACGACACGCTGCTGAAGATCCTGGAAGATCTCTCAGGCATGGCCCCCGAGCAACTGCGTCGTCCGGACACCTTTCTGGCAAAGGGATTTGATTCACTCTTCCTCACGCAATTTGCACGCAGGATTGAACGGGACTGGGGCGTGCCGGTGACGCTCCGTCAACTTGCCGAGGAACTGGGAACGCTCGAAACCCTGACCCAGTACGTCGCGACCCAACTGTCCTCTGGTTTAAGCGAACTCGGTTCGCCGTCCACTGATCTGGAAAACCAGCCATCCCAATCGCCACCAAATGAACTGGCTATTGGCCAGCTAAATCTGCGATTAGATGAAATGAGTCAGCAGATTCGACGACTCGCGGAGGCGATTGAGGCGATGAAATCGCCGGCCGAAAACGTGTCGGCAGCCGATTCTCAGGACTTCTCTGATCCCGGTGCAGCGGACCGTGCCCCATCCGATGCCCCATCCGAGTTGGAAATGACCGATGGGCAGCGTGAAATCTGGCTGGCCTCGCAAATGGGACAGGATGCCTCCAGAACGTTCCACGAATCCTATACAGTCACACTCGATGGGGCACTGGATTTTCCGCATCTGGAAGAGTGCATGCTGGAATTGATCCATCGCCATGAAGCATTGCGACTCACGTTTGCTGCTGACGGGACAACCCAGTACATCCATCCATCCATTCACCAGACCATCAACGTGGTGGAACTCGACGACCGCAGTTCCACCGAAGATGATCCTGCAAGCACCGAGAGCGAACTATCTCGTCTGATCGCGGAACAGATCGCCATTCCCTTTGATCTGACTCAGGGACCACTCTCACGATTTGTGATTTTCAAGCTATCAGAATCCAGGCATGTTCTGCTGTTTGTTTTCCACCATCTTGTTCTGGATGGCTGGTCGTGGGATACGTTACTGCGTGACCTGGGTGCCATGTATCGCGATGGCAAAACGATGGCGGCCACGGAATTAGGTGAACCTCAAAGCTACGAACAATATGTACAGTGGTCACAGTCGGCGGAGCAACTGAAAAAGTCTCGCGTCGACGCGAACTATTGGACATCCGTTTTTCAGCAGCCCTATCAGGAATTTGAGCTACCATCGGCCCATCCGCGTCCAGCCACCAAGACTTACGTTGCTGGACATCTGGTCGCATTCATCGATGAATCACTGACTAGCCGTCTGCGTGACGCAAGTCGTTCCCAGAACTGCACGCTGTTCAGTTTCCTTTTGTCTAGCTTCAAAATTTGGATCCAGCGTGTAACACAACAGGAAGATATTGTTGTGGGAGTACCGATGGCGAGCCAACCTACGATCAACAGTTCCAAAATCAGTGACGGATCCCTGTTGGTGGGTCACTGTGTCAACATGCTGCCGTTACGCTCTCAATGCCCACCGACTGAGCCGTTCCATGAATTCCTGGAACGTCTCAACAAGAGTGTCCTGGACAGTCTATATCATCAGAATTTCACCTTTGGGAATCTGCTGGGAACGTTACAGATAAAACGTGACACAAGCCGTGTCCCCATCATTTCGGCCTCGTTTAATCTCGCGAACGCAAATACCTGTGATTTTGGTCAACTGTCAGCAAATGTTGCCCGGCCCACAAAATCATTCAATTACTTTGACCTCACACTCGACGTCATCGACTATGGCGATCGTCTGGTATTGGAATACAAGTTCAACCGCGATCTCTACGAGACGGACGATGTACATGGTTGGATATCCCAATTCCAACGCATTCTCGATCAAGCTGTCACCGATCCCGGCATGAAGGTTGCAGATTTTTCGTTACTGAGCAGCGACGAGCAGAACCACCTGGTCCATGAACTCAATGCGACTGCTGCCGATTATGACCATGCAGCAACGCTGCATGGCCTATTGCGACAGCAAGCCAAGCAAACCCCTGACAGGATCGCAATTCGGTTCAATGGCACTGAAATCACCTACAGGGAACTGGATGAACGATCGGATCACTTGGCAGGCTACCTGCAAAAACATGCGGGCGCGGGCCCTGATGTGCTGGTAGGCGTTTGTCTGGATCGATCCATTGAGATGGTCGTTGCGCTGCTGGCCGTCCTGAAGTCTGGAGCAGCCTACGTCCCCCTCGACCCCGCCTACCCTGCGGACCGGATTGCTTACATCCTGCATGATGCCAAGGCTGCCGCAATCATCACCGACAGTGGTTTGCATGAGCGTCCAGATGAACTTCCTGCACCGGCAATATGCCTTGATCAGTTATCTCAATCGATTAGCAAATGTGAATGGGATGAGTCGGCAGTGCAATCGACATCCGAGCACCTGGCCTATGTGATTTACACGTCAGGCTCGACTGGCAAACCTAAAGGCGTTCAAGTAGAACACCGAGCGGCAGTCAATTTTCTTCAATCGATGAAACGGAAACCTGGCCTAACAAAACATGACGTGTTGCTAGCCGTCACCACCATCTCGTTCGACATTGCGGTACTCGAGCTTTACTTACCATTGATCACTGGTGCCACAGTGGTATTGGCACCAAGAGAAACAATCATTGACGCTCAGGCCATTCAGCAGGCGATTGCCGAGCAGTCGATCTCTGTCATGCAAGCCACGCCTGCAACATGGCGGATGATGCTTCGCACCGGCTGGCAGGGGAGTCCTTCATTGAAGGTGCTTTGCGGCGGCGAGCCATTACCCACTGAACTGGCCAAAGAACTGCTGCCTCGTTGCGGTGAACTGTGGAACATGTATGGACCAACCGAAACGACGGTCTGGTCAACCTGTTCTCATGTGCTTGATGCTGATGACATCCATATTGGCAGGCCGATCGACAACACCCAGATTTACATCGTTGATCCACAGATGAACCCAACGCCAATGGGCGTGCCGGGTGAGTTGCTGATCGGCGGTGACGGGCTGGCTCGTGATTATCGGGGAAAACCGGAATTAACCCGCCAGAAATTCATTGCAAGCCCATTCGCCAATGGTCAGCGGGTCTATCGGACCGGCGATCTGGCCAGAGTTCGGCAAGACGGAACGATTGATTGCCTCGGGCGGGTGGACTTTCAAGTCAAAGTAAGAGGATTCCGCATTGAACTGGGGGAGATTGAAACTGTTCTCAGCGAACTCGAATCGATCAGCCAGGCGGTTGTTGTTGCCAGACCTGATGGTTCAGGCGAATCGCAACTGATCGCTTTTGCTGTGCCTGAGAACATCAACCAGCCTCCCGAGTTGGATGACCTCCGCAGCCAGTTGCGAAATAAGTTGCCAGAGTACATGGTCCCCTCAGCATTCAGGTTTCTTAAGGAGATGCCCACGACTCCCAACGGAAAGCTGGATCGCAAGTCGTTGCCAGATGTGGATACCACGCCGATACATTCCAGACAGGGCCATCTGCCAGCAACACCCATCGAAAAGACTCTTTCACGCATTTGGAAAAAGCATCTGCGTGTTGAAATCGTTGACATCAACACCAGTTTCTTTGACCTGGGTGGCCACTCGCTGATAGCCGTTGCTGTATTCCAAGAAATCGCTGAATGTCTCAATGTAAAGTTGCCTCTGGGTTTGCTCATCAATGCCCCTACGATTGCCGGTCTGGCCAAGATCATTCAACAAAAACAAATGGATCACGGCAGCAGTTGGCCTTCATTGATCCCGTTAAACGAGCCCAACACGTTACGGCCCAGCCTGTACCTGGTACACGGAGCAGGTGGTGATGTGATCCTGTACCAAAAGCTGATTCAATACCTCGGAAACGACCATGCGGTGTTTGGATTGCAGTCACAGGGGATCGATGGCAACGCAGATCCCCTGACAAACGTTGTTGACATGGCCGATCGATACGTTCGCGAAATCCTCGCGGCCCAGCCGACAGGTCCTTACAGAATTGCGGGTTACTGCCTCGGAGGAACCATCGCCTTTGAAGTCGCACGTTTGTTGAGTTCGAAAGGGCATGAGGTTGCATCGGTGGCTCTCCTGGACACCTATAATTTCCATCAAATGAAACACCCCGGCTTCATTTCAGTGTTCAGCCAGAGGTGCTATTTTCATGCGAGAAATCTGCTGAGAACCAAACTGAAGCAATGGCCCGCCTACTTTGCCAGTAAGTTCCAGGTGGTGCGGAGCGGCGAACTGAGGCTGTTGATACAATCGACACTGCCATGGCTGTTTAGACCTGCAAAAAACGCAGACGAAGCAACGAAAACCCCGATCATGGATCTCAATCAGGCGGCCGCCTTTGCCTACGTACCCCAACGCTATCCAGGTACGCTCACTTTGGTGACACCGAAATCAAATTACAGCTTCTTTCCCGACAAAAACATGGGATGGGGCGAACTGGCGGATGATTTGCAGATGATCGAACTGGATGTATTGCCACATGCAATGCTTGAGGAACCGGTCGTGCAGCATCTGGCGGAAGCACTCTCACGATAAAACCCGGTGACGCATCAGTTATCTGTGAATCCTGCCGCACAGAATACCGGGCGGGCGTTAAACTTGTGTGATGTGCGAATGAACTAAATCACGCACATTGCCCCAAGCCCTTTCCGTGTGCTGAAGATAAACGAGTTCTGACGATGAAACTGAACCCAATCTGCCTTGCCGCTCTGAGCCTGTTTTGCCTTTGTTCACGTGGGTTTTCCGATGAACGACCCCACATCGTTCTAGTGATGGCTGACGATCACGGTTACGGGGACACCGGGTACACGGGCCATCCATTTGTGCAGACGCCTCATTTGGACGCCATGGCTGAAACCGGCGTTGTATTCAATCGTTTTTACGCCAGTGCCCCCGTTTGCTCACCCACGCGTGCCAGCTTCATGACGGGGCGTCATCCATTTCGTACTAACGTGCCGAATCACGGACATTACATGCGTCCTCATGAAATGACCATGGCCGAGGCATTGAAGGGTGTGGGTTATGTCACCGGACATTTTGGTAAATGGCACATCGGTTCGGTACAGCCCGACAGTCCTACCAATCCGGGCGGAGCGGGATTTGATGAATGGCTTTCGGGATTGAATTTCTTTGACAACGATCCCTACCTCAGTCGAAACGGCCACTACGAACAAATCAAGGGTCCCGGAACGGTGATCAGCATGGATGCCACCATCGACTTTCTGACACGGCATCATAACGGCGATCACCCCATGTTTACCGTGACGTGGTTTCCCTCGCCACATGACCCGCAGGAAGAACTGCCGGATCTGGCACAGGCCAGCAAACTTTACAACGATCAAGACACCAAGAAACCGGGTTACTTTCGCGAGATCACACTGCTCGACCAGCAGGTCGGCCGATTGCAGCAAACGCTGACAGACCTGGGTATTCGCGACAACACCCTGTTCCTTTATTGCAGTGACAACGGCGGACTGGTTCCAGCATCATCGGGCGGTAGAGCCAAGAAAGGTAGCATTTATGAAGGTGGCCTACGTGTGCCCGCCATTCTGCAGTGGCCGGCAAAGTATCAGGCAAAGCAAGTTGAGACTCCTGCATTCACCGCGGACCTCTACCCTACGCTCATTGCCATCGGCCTCGCGAACGTGGAACATCAGCCCCCGTTGGATGGAATTGATCTGGCTGACGTAATCTCTGGCAAACGCAACACACGTCCCGGGATGGGATTTTGGCACGGCTTCCGTGATGGTCAGGGTACGTGGAGTGATCGAATCATCAAGGCGTTAATGGAAGCCGAGATGGCAGGCAATCCAAACCCGCATCCCGAACGCATCCTCAAGAATGTAAATGAGTTCCCAAAACTCGAAAATCTGGATTCGCGCGGACACGCTGCCTGGAACGCCTGGCCCTGGAAACTGCATCGGATTGAAAAACAGGGACAGGTAAAATACGAACTGTATCACCTGATCGACGATCCAATGGAAGCAAACGATTTGAGTCAGCAGGACTCCCCACGTGTTCGCAAACTGGCAACTGCGTTAGAAGCTTGGCAGCAATCAGTCTTGAAGAGTTGGTCGGGCGCTGACTACAGCAAGTGACTGATGATGTCCAACAGCGTGCCCAGCGACTCAATTCACTTCAAGTGTTTTTGAAGAAAGCGGTCCATGTCGACCACCATCTCATCAAGCCACGGCAAACGGTTCCAGCAACCATGTTTGCCGTCTTGATAAGTTTTGATGTCGGTGTCGATTTTCAGGGCTGAGAGCCGGTCACGTGATCGCTGGTTTCTTTCAGGTTTGTCAAATTCACCGGCCATGAAAAGAATGGGACTGGTACCTTTGTCGATTTGGACAAAGGCATCGGCCAAGCGATACAGATCCGGTTTCTCGTCGACAGTGCCACGCAGCCAACTGTTCGAATTTGAAAATCCCTGACCGCTGCGTGAGCGGTCGGCCACGCTGCCGCTCAACATTTCCATGGGTCCGGCCATGACAATCGCCGCCTGTATTCTTGACGACTGTTCTTGGTTACCACCATCGCCCTGAAGTTGAGAATTCCCACCCCCGGAAGCCATCAATCCGACCAGATGAGCTCCCGCCGATCCACCAACAGCTCCGATATGATCGGCATCGATGTGGTAGTGCTCAGCATTGGCGCGAAGAAAACGCACGGCAGCTGCACAGTCATGCATCGCCGCTGGGAACGCGGCTTCACCGGCAAGTCGATACTCGATGGCAGCGACGACGTAGCCGAGACTGGCCAATCGAATCGAAAGGGCACGAAACTTGGTCTTATCACCGTTATGCCATCCACCACCATGCACCACTACCAAAGCCGGCAAGCGGTCACCTGATGCTGCTGATTTCGGACTGATGATATCAGCCAACAGCTTTCGTGTTCCATACTGAGCAAACACAACATCAGGTTGAAAAATCAGATCGGACGGCAGCGTGATTGGTGGCGTCGAGGCGTCCTGATTTCGAGCAACCTCGGCAGCAGGTTTCAAGTCCAGTGAAGCAGGTGACGGTCCGCGACCGCTGATCTTCATCCTTTGTCGGTAGAGCCCACCAGCAGCGGTAATGTACAGCGACCGCATATCTTGGTCGCCGAATGTGCAGTTAATCGGTTTGGTTGGGCAGGCGATTTTTTCGATCAACTGACCAGCCGGATTCCAGATCCAGATATCACTGGGACCGGCACAATAAATATTGCCTGCGCGGTCCATTGCCATTCCGTCAGCTCCCCGCACAGGACCATCATCCATCACGGCGATCTTGCGTTGATTCGAAAGCTGTCCTGGCTGGTGGATGTCATACGCCCAAATCTGCTTGGAAGCCACTGACGAGACATAGAGCGTCGAACCATCGGGTGACAACGTGACGCCGTTGGGGGTCGGTACGCTTTCCACTGCGACGGCAAGCTGTCCATCGGGCGACACATAGACGACCTTTCCCTGCGGTGTGAAAGTGACGTAAATGCCGCCGTGATGATCGACTACCAGATCATTAGGGCGGTATTCCCGTTTTTCTCCCGCTGTCTGCAAGGATCCGAAATCTGCAATGACAACCTTCTCGCGTCCATCAAGGAAAGCAACATTTCCGTTGCCGTTGTCGCTCAGATAAAGCCGCCCATGATTAAAAAAAGACGCACTGATGCGGCCTGCATCGGGCAGCAACGTCTGAAGCGTTTTTCTCTTGGGGACGTACCTGACGAGTTCCCCTCCTTTGACATCAGGAATCGTCAAAGACCAACCATCCCAAGATGGACCGTCCGCCATGACAAATTCAGCGGAAACATGCTCCAGGGCACTGTTCCGGTCAACGACAGTGGCAGGCGATTGTGCGACGAGTTGAGTGGCACAGAGAAAGACGACTGCGATGCCCCGGACAACGAGGCGAGGGTAAAGATTCATGCTGGTTCCACGGCTTGGACAACGGCTTGGACAACGGCTTGGACAACGGCTTGGACAACGGCTTGGACGACTTGAGATTCCAGCATCGAGTATAACGCAAGAATCAGGTCGATGACGTCCAGGCAGAGGGTCAGCATTGATCAGGTATGCACTGCCGATGGCAACAGGTGCCAACCATCTCAGCAAGGTTAGAAACTCACCTTTCCGATACGGAACCTGTCTTTGTTTTCATTCAAACGAACGGTCAGTGTCTGGCGTTCCTCATCAATCCGCCCGTAGTTGGTGAACACCTCAATCTGAAGCGTCACTGGCCCAATCAGGCTTGGGCCGTTCGCCCCGAAGTAATCGACATCCATTGCGTATTCACCCTTCATCGATTTTTTAAGGATGTACTCTTCGGGCCCGTACCCGTCGGTGAAGTCACGTGACACCAGCCCGCCAATCCGCGTCTTGTTGTTTCCGTAGTAGGCTTGTTCTCCTGATGGCTCGGTCACCCAAAGATCCATGTCCGACATATCTGTATCCCAGGTCAGGATGATACGCACGTCAACGTCGAGCAGCTTGATCAAACGAGCATCGACCGTTGGGATACTCACCCCAGCCCGTCCAGCGCGGGCAAGGACTCGATTCAACTCCATCAAAGCAATGACTTCGATTTCTTCAAATCGATCCCAATCGCGAAGCACAACTCCATTGAGCAATTCACTTGCTCCCTCAAAATCCTCCAATTGATCCAGTACGAGCGCCAAGTCACGGTGTGACTGTGGTTCCTCGGGACGCATCTTCAGCACCTGCTCGAACAACATCCGAGCTAACTCGAGTTCCCCGGTCTGCGACAGCCGATGCGCTGCCACTCGATACAATGCAGGGTTCTCCAATTCCAGTTCGACGATATTGGACAAAACCTGCAACGCCGTGTCCGGGTCACTCGATCGCTGGAAGAAGTCGGCACAGTCGAGGTAGAAGGCCGGTGATTCCGCAAACTTGACGCGTTGCTCAAGATAGACACGGTACCGATCAGCTTTCGCTGCTTTTTTCAGAATCTTAAGATAAGGCGTTTCTGGATCCCAAGGCTTAACCTTGATCGTTGGGCCTTGCCTTTCACCGAAATCTTCTCCCCTGTCGAGTTTGCCTTGCTGAGCTCGTCCAAAGCTCGCCGCAGACATTTCAACATTACCAAATTCTGCAATCTTCATCCCTTCGACCCTCATTACCTGATCAGCTGCTTCTGCGGCGGGACTTGAGTCATCGCTCTGGCTGCTTGGCCGAGCGGGGGCGAAGGCACCATTGGCACCAAAACCACCCCCTCCACCGATCCCACCAAGACCACCTGGCGCATTCTGTCTCGATCCCTTGACTTTCAAGTTCTTCGCAAATTTGAAATCACGCTTCCACCAATTGACGCGTTCATTCCACAAGGCGAGCACCTGGTCGATCTTGCCTTCTCTGTCCATCTGCTGCTGGCGTTTGCGTTCTTTCGATTGGGCAAAGTACTCACGTCTGACATCGGGAAGCGTTGCCGGTGGTTCAATCTGATATTCCAGATACTGGTCCAGGTTTTCCAAAACCATCAGTGATGTACCCTGCGTGACAAGGCCGTGCTCTTGCCCTGTTTCGATCAAGGCATCTTCATTTCGCTGCGGCGCCATCATCAACTCATCAATCCGTTTTTGCGCCCACAGGATCCTTAAGAGTCCGCTTTGCGATGCATCGTCCTGCCGGATGACAAACTCTTCACTGGAACTGAGACCACCTGCAATGCCATAATGAATACGGATCGTCGCGCTGGTAGAAGCCAATCGCCCAGCCAAAACGAAATCACCCGACATTGGCTGCGGAATGGATGGATAAATTCCGTCCACCTGACCTGCGACAACTTCGGTTCTGAGATAGGAAAAAGGCAATTTTCCAATCGCATTGGCAACCTCGGCTGTATCACGACGGCTCAAGTTAAAATAGACACCACCGCTGCGCTGAGACAGAAACCGCAGGAACGCATGATTGGTACTGGTGCTGCTGCTGATCGCATACAGCGGAGCAGAGAATTTTTTTGGCGTTTCCTTGCCAAAATTTGAAAGTCCATCACTACAAAGGAGGTACAGGTCTGGATTGGTTTCAAGGGGCGTCAGGACACCGATTTGAGTTCCGCCGTCGTAATCGACTTTCCGCAGCGCTGCGAGAAGCTTGCTCGTTTTTCCATCCTGAATTTCAAAGGTCCGGACCTGGCTCATCCGGTTGCGAAACGATACGAGATCGATGGTCACGTTCTGTAATCGCTTGCAAAACTGTTTGACAACCGACAACTCTTTCGATCGATCGATTTGGCTCATCGAACCACTGGCATCCCAGTACAATGCTACTCGCTGCGGTTTTTGCGTCTCTGGAGTGTCAACCACTTTCGACCGAGTCAACCGGGTCGAAAAGAAATGTGTCCCATCCTGATCCTTGTCGACTTGTACTGACTTGGTGCCAACGTTGGGAACGGCAACCATCAAATCCATGACCACCGACTGATTTTTCAGCGTCTTCTTTGCGACAAAATTCTCTTCCCACTTATCGAAGGCAAAGTTAGCTAACTTGCCGGAACTTACCTTTGGCGGAGCGGTCGGCTTGATCACCTCGACTCGCAACTGAAACTTTCCGATCTCGTCCCGAAAATTGAGCGGTAATTGATAATTCTGCGATTGGCCCACCCGGACAAGTTGCGTCACATATCGGACCATGACCGTCCGTGTTCCCTGCGGTGGAATCGGAAAGACTCGCGTCTTAAAGTTGTTTCCTTTGACCCATTCAACAAGCCCGGGGTCGATTCCCTTTCTTGCCTCAATTTCGAATACCCGTCGGGCCTTGTCCTTGGGAACAACAACACCATCGACCATCTTGCCTTCAATATCGAGGGCGTATCCGCTGACAGTGGCCCCCTCGGGCAAGGGAAAGAACAAATCACCAGCCATGTTGCGTGACTGTGGATTGTAAAACGTCATTGTCATCCGGGTTTCTGCAAGGTGCCCGGTAATACGCACCATCGCATCGACCGCCGAAATCTTCAGAGGAGTTGAACGATCATCTTCGCTGACCATTAAAGCGGGCGGAGGTAACCGCTGAGCCAGAGTGGTCTGTTGCCCAAGAACAACAGCAGCGATCCCAAGTAGAAAAAAAATCCTGATGGTCTGCCCGCCTCGGAAAACCTTATTCATGTGCATCGCAATCACCATTGGTTCGCTTGAGTCGATATTCGTCTACAAAAATCGCTGCAACCAAACCAACGATCACAGAGCTCGATTCTTAGGACTAATCTTACTGCTAAATCCCGCGTTGCTGGGAACATTGCCCGACGGAATGAACGACGGAATGAACGACGGAATGAACATCGTCGGTCCCGATCAGACGCTCCGAGGATGCTCCCAAGGACGCCCCGAGGCGTCGGCGTTGCCAACAGCTTACGCAGTGACCTTCGGCACAGGGGATCTGCCAGAATAGTATCTGCCAGAATACGACGAGCGTTCACTGAAACTGGAAAACCATTGCCTTTCTACGCAAGGATCGCCCGTATCAGCTACGATTTCGATCAGCCACTGAGCACCTACACACCATGAGATTGTCATGAAAACTATCACTTTACTCCTGATCTCCATCATGCCACTGCAAGCCTTGGCCCAGACAACCGCCTATGTAGGAACCTACACACAGGGTGATTCCAGCAGCGAGGGAATATACGTAGTTCCCATGGACAAGGCTGGCGGTTTGGGCACCCCCGTCCTGGCAGCGTCCCTCGAGAATCCGTCGTTTGTCGCAATTCACCCCCAGCGTCCCCTGCTGTATGCCGTGTCCGAAATCGGCTCCGGTGGTCCAGAGTCGATCGGGATTGCCGCTTTTTCGATTGGTCCCGATGGAAAACTCACCAAACTGAATGAGCGATCAACAGGCGGTGCCGCTGCTTGCCACGTCACGGTTGATCCAAGCGGTCGCTGCGTGGGAGTGGCGAATTACACGGGCGGCAGTTGCGTCCTGTTCCCCATCCTCGAGGACGGATCATTGGGAGAAGTCGGCTCGTTCCTTCAGCACAACGGTCACAGTGGTGAGAATGCCCGCAGGCAGGAAGCACCGCACGCCCATTCCATCAACTTCAATCAGGATGGGACGCAGGCCTTTGTGGCAGATCTCGGGAAGGACCAGATTCTGCTTTACGATGTCGACCCGGCATCTGGCACCATGAAGCCTTCGCAACAGGCGTTTCTGCAATTGCCACCCGGTGGAGGCCCCAGGCATTTCTGTTTCCATCCCGACTTTGAGATTGCGTTCTCGAACCTCGAATTGACCTCGCAAGTTGCCCTGCTGCATTACGATCGTGAACAACGAACGCTGAAACTGGGGCAAGTGCTGGACACGATTCCTGAGTCAGCCAAGGGGCAAGGCAACAGCACGGCCGAGTGTCTTGTACACCCAGCGGGAAAGTTCCTGTATGTATCCAACCGAGGGCACAACTCGTTGGCCATGTTCTCGATTAATGCTGCAGAGAAAACATTTCAGTCACTGGGAAACACGCCAAGTGAGGGAGAGATACCAAGAGGTTTTGGAATCACTGCCGATGGTCGATGGTTGGTAGTTGGGAACCAGAAAACCGGGAATGTCGTTTCCATGTCCATCGATCAGCAAACAGGAAAACTGACACCTGCCGGCCGAAAGTTGCCCATTGATGCAGCGGTCAACGTCAGGTTCTATCTGCCCTGAACCGCCAACCCCTCTCCTGCCTGAGGTAGAGTTTGAGGCCGCTCTTTGTCGGTCCGAGGGCGTGCCGGCACTTGTTTTTACGGACTTATTTTCACAGCCTTCGCCGATCAGGCAACTCATCAACAGGCTGCAAGGAATGGACTCTCGTCAAGCCTCAAACGTTCGCAGGAACTCTCGGCTGAACAAACGGTTGCCCCGTCATCGTCAAGTAGGCGATTGCAAACATGAACATGCTGAACGGAGTCGTCGCAATCCAGCCCAAACATAAAGCCAGACAACCTAGCGTACCGAGTCCCATGGAAATCAGAATAAGCACCAGAATGCTCATGCGATTTCCTTCTGCATGTATACGGCAAAGCTTGAACGATTCCATGATTCCACAATTTCGATCAACGATAAAAAAGGCGAAGTTCCAGTAGGTTAGGCCAAAATAAACCCCCGGGATGATCAATAAAATTAAGCCGCCGTAAAACACCACAAGAAACAGCAATGTGGCTATGGCGGTTCGAATGAAATAAGGGCCAGATTTAAGCAGAAGTGAAAAATCGGCCGGTTGGTTTCTCGCGACTAATAACAAAAACCTGATCGACGCGATCGAGAACCAGATATTCACGAGTTGGATCAGTATAAAACCCCCAACACTCAATGGCACTTTTACACGGAACTGCATTTCCTCCCCTAAATCCGCAGTCATTACATTAGCGAGGAGATCCAATAAATTGAAACCTAATTGGCTCAAAAAACTCACAGCGGTGGTAATCAAGAAAAAGCCAATGAGTACACCAAAGTGAACCTTGTACAATTCCCAGGTGGCAGTCAACGTCCAGCCGACATCAATTTGCCTTACGGAGATTTCAGTGCTTGGCTGAAGTGCTCCAGAGTCCAACGAGTCGATCGTTGAAGTTGAAGCATAGGGATTGACGGGATCTTGCGAATCATCGAATGGTTCGGGATCAGGAATCTGAACAGCAGGCACCTCCATAACGTTGTAACAGGCAGGGCATTTTGCTTTCTGACCCACGCTGTCATCGGGGACTTCAATGGTGCTTCCACATGACATGCATTCGAATTGAATTGACATTGGGGCGATTTTCTCTGTGATTTCATCTGGCGGAAAGGCTGTCCGCTTACAGACAACGATAACTGATAATGATGGCTCAAAAAGAAACAGAAGGTACTGCTGCCGGCAGTTGCCCAAGCCGAATAACGTATCCTGCGTGAATCAGCATGGGAAGTTCTAATCTAAGTATGTTTGAAAAGTGATTGTGCAGGCAACTGCATTACGTTTTCGACATGTCGATAAGATCGTCATCACAAGGCCAATTTGCCGTGAACGCAAACCACACCCAGCCTTACGGGGGGGGATAGTCATGGCAGCATGCCATATCGCCCCAAGGTTTCCTGAAGCCGTCAGACACATCCCGTTCCGAAGCAATGCAGCTGAAACCCGTCATCTCTGACCTGAAAAGAATCACGAGCTGCTTCTCCTCAACATCTGGAACACTCCAACTGACGGTCAAGAAGGCGTCTTTCGTCCACCCCAAGATGGCCTGAGAGGATTTGATCTGTTGGCCACAGGATGTCGATCCGGGACAATCGTCGCTTTAGAATTTACCTGATTCAGTTCCTGCACGGGTCAGTTTCTGGCCTGCTTGAGCTCGAGAATCCGGAGGTTGTCTTCAGGCGTAAGACCAGTGTTTCATCCATCTGAGCTGGTTATTTCCGCGATGTCAATTTCCGCGACCGGCAACAGATAGCGAGACTCCGGTAGAACGCGGTACCATGGTGGTTATTACTGACCAGCCTGCCATTTTTCGCGAGATCAAGATGCGTCTGTGCCTGCTCCCCGTAGCCCTTCTGTCGTTTGCCGTGATCCATGCTCTGCCGAACCGTACATCGGCGGCTGCAACCGCCTACGCTGTCAAATCACTGAATCAGTCCCAAGCAGACGAGTACGATCTGGACACAGACTTTTACTCCAAAGTCACGGAAGCCGAAGGAGTACTGATTGCAACGTCGCAGCAAGTATCGGACCTGGCACATCTCGAAGCTGCCTACCAGTTTGGCATGATCATGCAACGGATCAGTCCCGCAATCGCGGAACGCATACGTGAAAAGAAGGTGCTGTGCATTCTGATTGGCCACGACGAATTGACGTCACAGTTACCGCAGTTCAAATCGAACAAGACCGGTAAAGAACTAGACTTCTACAACTGGCGAAGCCGTGGATTCCTGACCAACAAAAACAATCGGCCAACCGTCGTGTTTGCCGAAGAGGACGTTTTGGAGTTTGAAGGCGGAATGCAGTTAGAAAGCATTTTGATCCATGAGTTTGGCCATGTCGTACACGGAGCAGGTTTCGACAAATCCTTGCAGGACCGATTGACGGAGTGTTTTGAATCGGCCAAGAAGAACGGCATCTGGAATGACGGTCGGGCTGCGCAGCGGTTTCGACGGGTCAAGAGCAAGACACCCGTCCGCCTGTTTGATGCTTTGGTTGAGTCATTTCCCGACCAATCCCCCATTCTGATCAAGCGTTGCCTCGATGGTGGTGACATTCTGGTCAATGGGAAGCCGACCAACGCCAGCGTTACGGTGACGGGCGATGACAAAATAATGATTGTCTTTGGTGGTCCGAAACAGTGCTATGCATCCAAGAACCGGGCAGAATACTGGGCTGAAGGATTCCAATGTTGGTACGACACCAATCGCACGATGGACCATGATCACAATCACATCCAGACGCGAGAGCAACTGAAGGCCTATGACCTTCCGCTGGCCCAACTTTGTCATGAGGTGTTGGGAGATTCGGAATGGCGTTTTGTGTCGCCACGAAAACGTGCTGGCAAAGATCACTTGCAGCAATTTGATCCCGAAGATTCTCCCGTCGTCGTCGACCCTGAACATATCCAGAACGCTGCCTACGATTATTACGACAAGTACTGGCACGAGTACTGGCAACGACTTGCGGACAAGTACTCGGCTGATCTGACATCGCACCCCGTCCCTGAGAGTCCACTCTGGTTGACATATCCGGGTGGTGAGGGCCCCGGCAAGGGCAAGCACATTGTGCTGGTCGCCGCAGAACAAGAATACCGCAGCGAACAATCGATGCCGATGCTCGCGAAGGTACTGTCAAAACGCCACGGATTCGATTGCACGGTCCTGTTTGCAATGAACGAAAACGACGAGGTTGATCCAACCCAAAAGATTCGCTGGGAAGACAAGACAGTACAACACCGCATTCCAGGAATCGAACATCTGCAAAAAGCTGATTTACTGATCCTGTTCAGTCGCTTGATTACCTTGCCCGACAATCAGATCTCACATGTCATCGATTATCTCGAGTCAGGCAAACCTCTGATTGGCATACGGACAGCAAACCATGGCTTTCTGGAAAACTTTCCCTATGAACTGAACGGTCGCAAAGTCCGTTTCGGGGACGATGTTTTGGGAGGCTCTTTCCGAGGTCACCATGGAAACTGGCATGCGGACTCAACTCGCGGTTTGATTGTCGAAGAAAATCGCAAGCACCCGATCCTGACGGGTGTGACCGATGTTTGGGGTCCATCGGATGTTTACCGCACGTATCCAGAGGGCAAGGGTTTGGCGGCCGATTGCACCGCACTGCTTGAGGGGCAACCCTTGCTGGGACGTGACCATGACGATGGCATCAACCCCAAGAAAATCCCCTTGCCAATCGCTTGGACAAAAACATGGACGGGAAATTCCGGGAAAACCTCGCGGGTTTTTCACGTGACCATGGGAAGTGCCAAAGATTATCAGAGCGCTGGTCTGCGTCGCTTGACAATCAACGCCGTCTACTGGGGACTGCAGATGGAAAGTCAGATTGATCCTGGCAGCGAGGTTTCTTACATCGGCAAATACGAGCCACTGGCAAGCGGTTTCAATTATAAAAAGCTGGGCGTTGAACCAAAGAAACCGGAAGAATATCGTTAATCCAGAGGTGACTCGCGGACGATTCCTCCAACCATCCGTTCACGCAGGTCCATTGTCGATTAAGATGGTATCTTTCTGCCTGCCGTTGAACTCTTTTACCCCGCCTTCAAACCGTGATCTTCTTCCGATCATGGCCTGATCAATCATGTCCCACGATCCTGCTGTTTCGGTAAACGAGAGGGCGTTCTGGCGTGTGCTGCTTTGGCTCACGGTAATCGTCACTGCATGGGTACAGGCGCAATCAGTCAATGCAGACGAACCTGCCAAGCAGGTTGCCGAACCAAGCAGCAACTTGACTGCATTTCTTCAAAAATGGTGTGTGGATTGTCACGGATCGGATACTCAAGAATCCGGACTCAGCTTTGCACAACTGCCGCAGCATTGGGACGATCCAGAGACAACTGCGGCTTGGAGACAAATCGAAGAGCAGGTTTTATTCCGTGAAATGCCTCCGCAGGGAAGTGACGCACCCACATCGATAGAGCGGGATCACTTTGTCAACGCTATTGAATCTCAATTGCAGAAACATGGACAGGGAATCGGCATTGAAGAAAAGATGCTGCTACCCGACTTCGGCAACCTGGTCGACCATGACTTATTGTTCAGCGGTCAAATCGACCAGAAGCCCTACACACCTTCAAGATTATGGAGGCAACGTCCAGGAATTTACCGTCGAATGTGGGGGCCGCACTACGGACAACAGCACTGGATTTCCGTCAAAATTGGTGGGGGCAACCAGGCTGACGCTCGCAATCGAGTCCAAAATGGACCGCACAAAGGCAAAGCCATCTCGAAACGCTACTTTGCAAATGAGAAATTCGCAAATCCATTCTTTGAATACGTGCATCATGCGTCCGGATTCACCGATTACGCTTCGATCATGGCTGACCAGGCATCCCTTGAGGCCCTTCTGACCAATGCCGAATCGATGGCCGAGATTTTGACATTGGGCTTGCCTGTCACGATTGTTACCGAAGTCAAGAACAAGGACAGTCGGCACGGAAACAATCATGGCAGCTTTGTGGGCGGCGTAGAGACGATCAGCCATGAGCGACGGGGAAAAATCCCGGTTGCATTTCACCGCATCATGGAAACTGAGAATGCAGTCAGCGAAGCCGATTTCCGCGAGGCATTGCAGGTCGCATTCAATTTGTTCCTGAGACGGGCACCAGGTCAGCAGGATATTGAGCACTATTGGAAAAACGTCTACCTGAAAAATGCGGAATTGGGAAACACCACTGCGTTGCAGGCGATGTTGATTTACATCGCAATCTCACCAGAGTTTGTCTACCGAATGGAAACAGGCATGAGCGAGCCTGAGCCTGATGGCAGACGCCTCCTGTCATCCCATGAATTGGTGGGTGCAATTCACTATGCGTTTCATAACACTCCGGCCTTTGGAGTCAATGAATTTGAAACCATCGAACGCTACACCAAGAACAGTGATCCGCTGGTGAAAACGGCGATGACACAGGAACAACTGAGACGCCATGCTTCTCACGGATGGCTGGTGGAACGCATGAAAGCAGGTGAATTGCAGACTCGTGAAGATGTCGAAGACGTGGTTCGCCAAATTTTGGGAACCCGATCCAGAAACCTGAACCCAAACCACAATTCGAACATCGACTCCGTGACCAACTCGCGGATCCTGCAGTTCTTTCGAGAGTTCTTCGGGTATCACAAAGCGGAAACCGTTTTCAAGGACGTCGAGCAATTCACCAGTCGTGACGGTTTCCAGCAGTTCCACAGTCACACCCCCGTCCGGCTAATGTATGACACGGACGCCCTGATTTTGCACATCCTCGAAGCAGATCAGGATGTCTTTGAGGAACTGTTGACCACCAACAAGGTGTTTGTCAGCTACTGGAATGGATCGAACCCTGAGGACCAGATCAAACGAGCGGGTGATCGGAAAAAGTACATCGCCAGGCACGATTCACAAAGTTACAATCTTGATCCGTTTGAATATGAGCACGAGGGAAAGATAGCGATCACCGTCCCCAGTGCCCAACGTTGCGGGATTTTGACACAACCGAGTTGGCTAGTCGCGCACAGTGGAAACTTTGACAACGATCCTGTGCGTCGAGGAAAGTGGATTCGCGAGAAACTGCTCGCTGGCAGTATCCTTGAGGTACCGATCACGGTCGATGCGCAGATCCCGGATGATGACACCAAGACCTTGCGAGAGCGATTCAGCGGGGTTCGGCAGGAGTACTGCTGGCGTTGCCATCGCAAAATGAATCCGCTGGGAATGCCGTTCGAAGCGTACAACCACGTGGGACGTTTCCGCGAGTCTGAAAAGGGCAAACCGGTGGATACCAGCGGCGCGATTCAGTTCACCGGTGACAAAGGCCTGGAAGGCGAGGTATCCGATGCCCGTGAAATGATGGAACGTTTGTCGAAATCCCCAAAGGTTCGTCAGTCGTTTTTAAGACACATGTTTCGTTACTGGATGGGACGCAATGAGTCCCTGCGTGATTCGCAGACGTTGGTCGCCATGGACGAAACCTATCTGAACAGCGGCGGCAGTTTCAAAGAAACGCTCGTCACACTCTTAACCTCGGACTCGTTTCTGTACCGAAAATGATTCCAGTACATGTTCGACATCTGCAACTTTTCCTGACGGCCCTGCTATTGCTGGTTGCCATGACTGCTGGTCTGCCACGAGCCAGAGCCGAGCAATTGACGATCAACACCGTTCTGTCACTGCTTGAAGAAAAGGGTTCGAAACTGAGCGATGATGATTTAAAACGCATCGCGTCTGTCGCCGACCTGAGCAGCCTGAACCTGACGTCCTGCGGCAACATCACTGACGCAGGAGTCGCCCATCTCTTGCAGTTGCCACAGTTAAAGTCACTGGACCTGTCTTCCTGCCGCCGGCTGACACCCAATGTATTTCAGACACTGCGGTCCATGAAGTCGCTCGAACATCTTGCTGCCGCGCAAGTTGGCTGGGCAACAGATCTGACGCCACTTGGTGATCTTCCGCTGCTGACGTCCCTGAACGTGTCTCGCAATGCTTCGTTTCGTGGCAAGGGCCTAGAGCATCTTCACGGATTGTTGCATCTGGATCTGTCCTGCGGACGCGGCCAACTTGGCGATCATGGCATGGAACAGATCGGCAGTCTCACCCGACTGCAGTCACTCGATCTTGATGGGCAGGACACGATTACTGACGATGGCGTCAAGCATCTGGCCCATCTGACCGAGTTGCGAAATCTGGAAATGTACGGCTGCCACAAGATTACCGACGAGGGGTTCAATGTCGTTTTCAGTAAACTCGCAAAACTGCAGACGTTGAATGTCGCTTTCTGTTGGTGGCATGAAGGCAAAACATTGCGGTTACCCGCTGGTCTCGTTCAGCTTGACCTCCATGAATCGAAACGTCTGACCGATGATGCCTTGATTCGACTGGAAGAAAAACAGTCACTGAGGACTTTGAATCTGTTTCAGTGCCTGGTACTTACCGACCGTGCAATCGAGGCTTTCCGAAATCTGCCTGATTTACAACACTTGAACGTCGGTTCGATCCGCGCTCTGACGGACAGTAGCCTGCAGGCATTGTCAGCAAACTCTGGACTCATCCAACTGAATCTGTCAGATAACGATAATTTCACCGACAAGGGACTCGCCCATCTCGCGGGCATGAAATCGCTTTCTGATGTTGACTTGTGGCACTGCGCCCAAATCACCGGAAAAGGGCTACAGGCGTTTCACCACGCGTCATCTTTGACGCGGCTGAATCTTGCAGATTGTGCACTGATCGATGACCGGGGGCTTAACGAATTGAAACATCATTCGCAGTTGGTGCAACTGTACCTTGATAACTGCACAGGAGTGACCGACACAGGCCTACAATCCCTTGCCAACATGAAACATCTCGAGGAAATCACTCTCTGCGGTTGTGAGCAACTGACTGACAGCGGTATCCTCAGCCTGCAACACCTGACGTCATTAAAATACCTTGGGTTGGAAAACTGTCCGCGTTTGACCGCGGACGGGATTGCACGCCTACGGCGTGAATTACCCGCTTGTGTAATCCTTCATTAACCTTGGAATCGGTTCTTAACATGAAATCCCGCCGATCTGTCCTGCAAAGTCTTTCTCTGGGAGCCAGTGGTCTCGCGTTTGCCCCCTTCCTGCACCACTACGCTCAGGCAGAGGAAGACAGTGCCCCCACCCGTCTGCCTCAGCGGTTTGTGTTTGTTGTCAAATCGAGCGGACTACAAGCCGAGTTCATCAATCCGGCAGGGCTGCAGCACGGTGGCAACAGCCTTGTGGATCAATCTTTGGCAGATCGCGAGTTGGCCGCAGGGATGGAACCGCTCGCACCCTACCGTGACCGACTGACTATTCTGCAGGGGCTCAGTGGCAGAATGTGCAACCCGGGACACTCATCGCACTATGGTGCTTTGGGAGCTTACAAATCCAGCGCGCATAGCCAACCGACTGAGGCGACAATCGACGGGTTCCTGTCCGAGCGTTTACCCTCGGTTTTCAATCATGTCGGTCTGAAAATGGGAGACGGCAGTCAGGGAACGGCCTATCCATCAATCAGTGCACGAGGAAAGAATCGCCAACTGCCATTCCAGTGCAACCCCGAACTTGCGTTCCAAAATCTGTTCGGCAGCATCGCGGCGGGCGGAGACATAAAACGGAATTATCTGCGGACCGGAAATGTACTCGACACCATGTCGGATGACATTCGCAAACTGCAACAAGAGCTTCCACAACAGGGGCGTGAAAAACTGGACCACTATTTGGGTGGTTTTGAAGCTCTCCGCGATCGCAGACTAAAACTGGTTGGGATGCAAGACATCCTGAAACAGCATGCCCCGGCCGTGACTGACAAGTACACCTCGAAATACAGCACTCATCAACTGGAAGCCCACTTTGACATGGCCGCTTCGGCGCTGATCACCGGGATAACCAACGTGGTGACGATCCATACCTGTGATCTGAACTCGTCGTATCAGGGCTTGGGGATCACACCGAAAGTGCATTCCGTAGGGCATGGTGCCAGTAGTGGCAGCATGTCATCCCAGGAATGCCGAAACGTGATTCGCAGTTTTCATTTCAACCTGATTGCAGAAGTCGCTCGAAAGCTTGAAGCGGTTCCCGAAGGTGATGGCACCATGCTGGACAACACCTTGATCGTTTACCTTAGTGACAACTCTGACAAGCACCATTCCACGGCCACCGAGTGGCCCATGGTGGTGCTAGGCAATCTGGGCGGAAGGTTAAAGTCTCAGGGGCGTTACCTCGCCTATCCCGCTTACGGCAGTGCTAACCATCGCCAGACGATTGGTAACTGGTTGACCACCCTATGCCATCTGGCCGGTTTTCCGGTCGAGCACTTTGGCCAACCCGATTTTGCAATTGGCCGAGACAAGGACCAGAAGGGTCCTCTGTCCGAACTGCTGGCATGATGTGGATTCACGCGTTGCTGGCATCAGGGTGACCCGCTCATGTCATCGCTGAGCGTCCTGCCACCTTGCGTGTCTTCGGCATATCAGTCGGTGGATTGTTGACGAATCCAGCGGTTCCGCCGAGTTGTATAGCGAGTGACTCCCGTTTCCGCGATCTCGTAGATGAACTCACCGTCATCCGCGTTAAAAAGTCTCTGAAAGTCCGAGTGTGGAACGACCAGAAATTTAAATTTCCGGTTAACGCGGACTGCGATCTGCATATTGTTTTTCGTGGTAGCAGGACACTCCGCAGTCAAGGCAGGAACAAGTCGGCTATCACGCCAGTCGTCGGCAATACCCTGCGGTGATCGGATGAATGATTCCAATTGCGCGTGACTACGGTCATGTCCAAACGCAGCAACTTCGTCGGCCCAGTCTTCATTGTATTTCAGGCCAAAGCGACGCTTCTGTAAATCGAAATCAGAATTCACAACGAAAACGCTGAAGCCATTGATTTCGCGTCTGCTCTGCCGACCTGTTTGTATCTCGACGTCACCTAACTCGCCTTCTTGGAAAACAACCTCGTCGGTAATCTCAATTTGCAAGGGAATCGTTTCTCGAAACTCATCATAGACACTACGCAAGTGTTTCTTGACTGTCGCTGGCATATCCTGAAACTCAAGCCTCGAAAAACCTGCGTTGCCGCAGAAGGACCGCGGTAAAAAGTCTGGCCGTGAATAGGAAAACACCGGGTTCTGTTCGTGCATGATCTGATCAAGAAGTTCATCAGTCAAAACCGTGTGAAAGAAGGCGTCGCCCGGCAAAAAACTGGAATTGTGGGCGTCCAGCCTGATACCTCCCAGCAGCAGAATCAAAAGCAACAGACTCAGAAAACATCGCATCACGTCAGTTTCTCCGTATCGTCGTTCAAACATCAGTTGAGCTAGATTCAGGCTGCGTGGGGATTTCCACAACCCCAGCGTCAATCCCCACAGTTTGGCAGAACACCTCATGGAAAGCGAACATACACCAGAGCGGGCTTCGGCAGATTCCGTCAGGACAAGACCGCCCTGATTGACGTCTACCAGAACGGACCACGATGCATGGCATCCAAGCCCGGCGTTCAGGCCTACCAAAACCTACTAACCTGCTGATTTCGCACCCACTGGGCCCAACTGGGGTGAACTGAGTCCATTGGCCGTTTTTTGGTGGTAGACCGACCTCGGATTGCAATCACGCTATCGTTCTGCCGGTCAGCGGTGAACCGAGAGGCTAGAAAGCTGATTGGAATGGAACTTGAAGCCAAAGAATCGCACGCTGATCCATTTCCCTTGGTGATTACGAGGCTAGAATAGGGTGGTGCGGCAGTCGCTGGCAATTTGGGTTGCCCCTTCAACTCAAGGCACAAGTTTCGCACGCATCACGGATTACTTTTTCCGGGTACTCCCCTGCTGGTACATCCCCGTTCTTGGCAAAGAGGAAGCTATGACGTTCACGCGAAGGAAATTCCTGAAAACGAAAGGGGCGGTGCTAACGCTTCCCTTCCTGCCCTCGATCGCAGGTGCGGTTGAGGACCGTGCAGGTACCGGTGGTGTGCACGATAAGGTGGGAAAACCGAGCAAGAAACTCGTCATCATGTACGTCCCCAATGGGCTCGTGCGACGTTGCTTTTTTCCGGGGGAAGAGATGGCCGATTTGCCCGGTTTCGTCGGCGGATTCAATGCAGACAAAACCAAGAGCGAATTACGCAAGAAGAACAAGCCCGGAATTTATCCGCTGGAACTGACCTCGACGATGCAGCCTCTGGCAGAACACATCAAAGACATCTCACTGGTAACGGGACTTGACCGGACCTTCAAGAACGGACAGGACGTCCATGCACAGGGCGCGTCCTGCTACTTGACCAGTTTGTCGCCCGAGCAGGCCCAGGCGGCTGGAATCAAACATCCCAATGGTCGCAGTCTGGATCAGGTCATTGGTGATCATGTCGGATACACAACCGCCTTCAACTCATTGGAAATCAGTTGCAACGGATTCAAAGCGGGCAAGGAATCGATCTATTTCAATAACATTTCCTGGTACGGTCCCGACAAGATCGCTCCCTCGATCAAGGATCCTGAAAAGCTGTATGAGCGTCTGTTTCTGGCTGATGGCTATCGTCGGCATGTCACTGACGTGACTGACCTTGTGCTCGCCGATGCCAAATCACTGTCCAAGAAACTGGGTCGCAGGGATCGCGAAACACTTGGCGAGTTCATGGCGATGATTCGCGACATTGAAGTTCGGATCGAAAAGTTGCAAAAACTGGTTTCCGCCGCTGACATCACGATTCCAAAAAACGAACTTCTGCCCCGTGGAGAATACATCAGGCTGCAGGCTGATCTGATGTTGCTTGCGTTGCAGATGGGGATCACCAATGTCTGCACCTTCATGGTCGGCCCAGAACGCTGGGATGCTTCCCTGTTGTATGAGGGTGTCTTTCCCGATCCCGTCCAGCACCACAACATGACCCACAACCAAAAGGGCGAGGGCTACAAATCAGTGCAAAAGATTGACATCTTCCACATGGAACAATATGCCTACATCCTGTCCCGAATGAAAGCGATCAAGGACGCCGATGGGACAAGTTTGCTCGACAACTCGATTGTCACCTATGGGGCGGGACTCGGCGACGGTGCGACTCACCAATACTATGACTTGCCGTTGATCGTAGCCGGGCGAGCACAAGGACAAATCAAACAGGGCCGCTTCATTCAGTCTGCCAGCGGCACCCTGAATTCAAACATGTGGCTGACGATTGCTAATCTGATGGGTCTGGAAATCGAACAGTTTGCTGACAGTTCCGGCGTCATTTCCGATCTGTGGACATGAGCATCGTGAAAATGCGACTGAGATTTTGGCCCTTGCCCCCGGCTTGGTGGACGTGTGTGTTGTTCACATTGTCTGCTCACAATCTTCAGGCTGAGCAGTTTGAAACTTTGGTTCAACCGCTGATCGCTGAACACTGCGTCCATTGCCACAGTGGCAACGATGCTAATGGAGAGGTGGACTTTGAGGCGATCAAGAACCACACCGATCTGATCGGTCAACCGGCGTTGATTTTGGCAATGCTTGAGGCACTTGACTCCTACGACATGCCGCCCAAGGACGAACCCGGCCTGGCTGACTCTGTACGCAAGACTGCGGTCCAGAGCCTCAAGGAGTTACTACGCGAGTCCACCGCGAACGCTCCACTACCGGACATCCCGATTCGCCGACTCAATCGTTTTCAATACAACTACGCCGTCAAAGATCTGTTCGGTTTAAAGCTGGATGTCTTCCGGCTGCCTGAAAAGTTGATGGTCCGCGAGCAAAATTACCTTCAAAAGGGCGCTCGCGAGATGCCCGGCAGCGTGCAGGTCACCTGCAAGTCGCTGGAAGTTTCTGGCGGGATGGAGTCGGTCACCGCTTATCCGAAAGATCTTCGCGCCGCTCATGGCTTTGACAATCAGGCCAACCAGTTGACCTTGTCACCATTGCTGCTGGATGCCTTTCTGCGGTTGAGCGTCTCGATCACCGAGAGCCCTGATTTCAATGCTCAGAACGTCGGCATCTGGAACGAGTTTTTTGCCGAACCGGACGACAAAACAAATCTGGCTCTGGAAATTGAACGCCGCCTCAAGCCTTTCTTGCGGAGCGCGTTTCGCAGCGTGGTGGAAACAGAAACGTTAGATCGCTACCGGGACTACACACTTGCAAGCATCGAGGCGGGTATTCCATTTACCGCGGGCATGAAGAAAGTGGCCTCTGCTGCCCTTTCTTCACCTCTCTTTCTGTACCGGACAGACGCCAGAAACCCATCCGACGCAAGCTTCGAACTCGCCTCACGCCTCTCCTTTTTCCTCTGGAGCAGTGGACCTGACAAAGCGTTGCTTGACCTCGCGGAGGAGGGGGAATTGGCCAAGCCAGAAGTGCTTGAACAAACCGTCGATCGGATGATGGCAGACCCCAAGATTGAAAGGTTCCTGGACTCGTTCCCTGCCCAATGGATGCAGCTCGAAAACGTTTTGGCTGCGACTCCCGATCCGGGACAATACCGACTGTTCAGTCTGGACAAACAGAAACCAGCCAGTCTGCAGATGGTTCTTGAGCCGCTGCTGCTGTTTGACATGGTATTCCTTGAGAATCGCCCTTTGAAAGAACTTCTGTCACCAAAGGCCACCTATCGCAGTGAGTTTCTGAAATTCTGGTATGAATCCGATTTAAAACCTCCCCAACTGAATCGCGAGGAGGTTGCGGACTTCAATCGCAGGAACGAGGAACGACGCGTTGAACTCACTGCCGTGATCGACGGATTGCGAAATCAGCAGAACACGTTGATTGCTCCCATCCGGAAACAATTGCTCGAACAGCGACGCCAAGATGTAAAGTCTCAACCTCCCCTTGATCTTAAACCTTATGCCGCCTGGGATTTCAATGGAGACTTCAAGAGTTCCGTCAATGATTTTGAACTGACCCCGCATGGCAAGGTTCGGTTCGAGAATGGCATGGCAGTCCTGGATCAATCCTATCTGCAAAGCCCAAGCTTGCCGATTGAACTGAAAGCCAAGACGCTAGAGATCCGGTTCCGATTGCATGATGTCAATCAACAGGGTGGTGGAGCCATGGGGATCCAGGGGCCAGGAGATTTCTTTGACACGATTGTCCTGGGCGAACGCAAACATAAACACTGGATTTCGGGAAGCAATGGATTCAGCCGCACCGATGATTTCCCCGATTCAACCGCAGAAACGGAAACGGAAACTCTGCTGCACCTGGTCATGGTCTATCAAGACGATGGCACCACGCGGCTCTACCGTAATGGCCAGCCATATGGCGAATCGTTTCAAAAAGGTTCAGCCACCTTTCCAAAAGATCAGACCTCCGTCATTTTCGGGTTACGACATCTGCCAGCCGGTGGAAACAAATATCTGTCGATCAGCATCGACGAGGCACGGTTGTATGACCGTGACTTGAAAGCCGAAGAAGTCGCGGCAGCCTTTACCGGAAACAATCTCTTTGTTTCCGATACAGATATCGGGGCCGCGATGAGTGAATCGCAAACTACGAAAATGGATCAACTGAAGAAAGATATCCAAGACAACGAACTCGCGTTGCAGAAGGTTCCAAGTCCAGTCGACCCGGAAAAACGGCAACAGGACCTGAAACGCGAATTCGACGAACAGGTAAAAAGGATGCTGCGTTCTGCCCGTTTCGAACGTGTTCCAGTGGAAGACCCTCGCTATGGTGGCGTCATCACCAATGCGGCCATGTTGAGCATGACGTCGGGACCCAAACGAACGCATCCGATCGCCCGTGGAGCCTGGGTCATTGAAGTCATTTTCAATGACCCACCACCACCACCACCCAATGATGTTCCACCGCTGAATGAAGAGGACGGGGGTCATGATCTGACAATTCGCGAAAAGTTTGCCGTTCATCGGAAAAACCCCGACTGTGCGAGTTGTCATTCACGACTCGACCCACTTGGCTTTGCCCTTGAAAACTTTGACATCACTGGGCGATGGCGTGACAAATACAAGAATGGTCGGACAGTCGATGCCGGTGGAACACTGATGACCAAGCACCCGTTTGATGGTGTCGTCCGTTTCAAGAGTGTGCTGGAACAGGAACAACAGCGATTTGCCAAAGCATTCACAGCCCACCTGCTACGGTTCGCATTGTCACGTGATCTGAATCCAGCCGATGCGGTGGCCGTCGATGATATTGTTGAGACCGCCACAGTCGATGAATTTCCGCTTCAATCCCTGATCCGCGAAGTCGTCCTGCACGAAACTTTTGTGCAGGGCCCTGAATCAATGCGTAAGTGAAATCGGATAGTGGTCAGTGAACATCTCAGCAGTGGCCTCCTGCACAACCCTGATACCGTTGGACCCGCTCGCGAGAAAGGTAATCAACAAAAAAACGCTGTCACCAGTGAAGGACTGTTTGTTTGCGCTGGCATGTCAGTGACCCCTGAGAGCGAACGCCCCCCTCACGAAATCGATTTTCGGTTACCAGAGGCGATCCCAAGCGAGGCGAGAATAGGGGGATTTCGATCTGTCGTGATCTTGTTTTGCTCTCCCTTTCGCTTGTTGGGACCTGATAGAATCAGGCCTTGCTCAAGAGCCCCCCTGAGACCCAACTGTCATGATCCGCCTCACTTCAGGTAAAGCCTTTGCAAACTGTTCCGGCTTGTCCCGCCGCAGTTTTCTGATGGCGGGATCGACTGGCATTGCAGGCCTTAGCCTGCCTGAGATTCTGGCGGAGGAGGCGCGCACAGGCCAAACCGGATCGAAAAAATCATTGATCGTGATCCATCTTGATGGTGGTCCACCGCAGATGGACCTGATCGATCCAAAGCCATACGCACCAAGTGAACTGCGGAGCCCGTTTGCACCAATCAGCACGCGTGTTCCTGGCATTCAGTTAACTGAATTGATGCCTCAGTGTGCAAAGATCGCTGACAAACTGGTCTTTCTGCGATCATTGGTGGGATCGGATGGAAAGCACCACGCATTCCAATGCCAATCGGGTTATCGGGAAAAAGACCTGAAATCACTAGGTGGACGTCCAGCGTTAGGATGTGTGGTCAAGCACTTGTTGGGGACACCCGAGGATGACGTCCCAAATTTCATTGACCTGATGCAGGGTCGCCCTCTGGTCCGCGACAGTGCCCGGCCTGGTTTTCTTGGCATCGGTTGCAAGCCATTTCGCCCTGATATTTCTGACATGTGGCAACGCGAACTCGAAAGTGGCATGAAAGGCGAGTTGAAGCGACTGGGACATGATCACAAAACGGAACTGAACCTCATTCACGACATTCCAGTCTCTCGACTAGAAGACCGACTGACGCTGCTTAACAACGTAGATCGTTTCAGGCGAGAACTGGATCCATCGGGTTCCATGATGGCGATGGATCAATTCAATCAGCAAGCTTACAAAGTACTGACGTCAGGGGCGTTCGCTAACGCCATGGACATCAGCAAAGAGAATCAGCAAGTTGTCTCACGATACACGCCTAAAACAGCTGCTAGTGGAACCCAATCCTACACCAGTGAGGGCCCTGACTCGTTACTCAAGTTCATGCTGGCAAGGCGATTGATCGAGGCCGGGGTTCGCGTCGTCAGTGTCTCGCTCAGCGATTTTGACACCCACTCTGACAACAACAATCGCATGCAGCATCTCGGCCCACTGTTCGATCATGGGTTTCACGCACTGGTCACAGATCTTGAATCACGCGGCATGCTCGATGACACAACCGTATTGGCATGGGGCGAATTCGGTCGCACCCCCAAGGTCAACGGTAAGGGTGGCCGCGATCATTGGCCCAGTGTGTCGATGGGATTGATGGCAGGTGGTGGCATGCCCGGCGGTATTGTGCTGGGAGCCACAGATCGTCAAGCAGGTAAGGTAACCGAGCGTCCCATTCCCTTCACGGATGTCGTTACCACCTTGTATCGAAAAATCGGCATCAATCCCCAGACCATGATCCACGATCAGACGGGTCGCCCCCACCTATTGATGTCCGAAGGGAACCCGATTCCTGAACTTGTTTGAAGCACTAACATGCTTTAAAGCACTTTGCCTATATTCTTTAGGACCTAAATTCATAAAGAGAGAGAGAAGGCAAGTAGGAGAAGAGTTAGCGCAAAAGTGCTTGAAGTGCTTCATTGGCTTTCACCGCCGTCGCGCTCATCGGGATTGCACTACTTGCGATAGAAATTGACGGGCTGAGCTTTCGCCGAATCTAAAAAAATGGGCTGCCCAAGCGACCGCCCAGATGGTACGAGACATCCTATTTCGAGCGAAACGTCTCACTCAAAATCAGGTCCACGAAAATATCTTGGAAGCCGTGCTTGTTTTCCCTGTTGGATTTAACAATGTCTTCTATTTCTTTGACCTCGATATAGCTTGGCTCTCTGCCGGTGGCGTAGATCATTAACTTGACCGCAAGACATCTCGAAAAGAGATCAATATTCGTCAGTACCCAACGCTTGAGTTCGATGACATCTTCTACCTTTGTCCCATCCTGCAGTGTTGCCGACGCGTCAATGATAGTTCCTGATTCTGGCCACTTGTCACGCCAACGCCCAACAGGATCAAAGTGCTCGAGAACGAAACCAAGAGGATCAATTTTCCTGTGACAACTCATGCAAGATTTCTTTGTCGTATGGGCCGCCAATAGATCCCTTGGGGTTTTCGCTCCCTGTGTGTCAGGAGTCAGGGCGGGGACATCGTCCGGCGGCGGCGGAACAGGCATGCCCAGAATGTTTTCAAGAACCCACACTCCCCGAAGTACAGGTTGTGTATCGACTCCGTTCGCCGTCGTGGTCATCACCGCCGACATACCGAGAAGACCGCCGTAACGCCCATCTCGCGCTAAAGTGATCTTCTGAAATTTGTTCTCGCTATCCTTTTTCGCTTTTGTCTTATCATCTTCTACCTGATAGATTTTCTCGGCGAATGCAGGTGTGGTAAAAGTAAAACCGGGGTCTATGAAGTCCGTCATAGGACGATTGGTCTTAAGCATCTCGGTAAAAAAATATTCGACCTCCCGCTTTGCCAAATCGAGATCGTCTGCGGTGAAGTTGAAGACAGCGTCGGGCATGATGCTGTCCAACCGCCTCGTCCCCAACCACTGACTTGTAAAGCTTTGTACCATGGGGGCCGAATGGCTTGTCGGCATAAGACGTTTCGCCTCTCGTCGCAAAACCCAGTATTCCAATTTCGAAGGATCCACTTCGGACGGACGAACGGCAGATAGACGGCCGCGTCTGGCCAGATCAATGAGGATTTTATCGGGGGGGCCCTGGGTCAAAAAGTAAGACAACCTTGCCGCAAGGTCGTAATCATCCATTGGCCCGTCATCTAAGGAACGATACAGAAATCGTGGTGAGATGAGAATACTGCGAATCAAAAGGTGGAGTCCAGATTCATAGGAGTACCCCTTCGACCAGTGCTCTGTCACCATTTTCAAATAGACATCGATGGTGCGGCTCTTTACCGGCTTTCTGAATATCTTGGGCAACAGATCTTCTAGAAGTTTTGCAACATTTCCTTCCTTGGACAACGCTTCATTTGGTACATCAAACAGACGCCGTTGCCTTTTTTTGACTTCTTCATCTTGGGGGCCGTCAACCGAGCGAAGAGGACCCTCAACACGGATCTCATGAAGATCTAATGCCGGACCCTTTTCAAAATAGTCATAAGCAAACGCCTCACCAAGTACATTCCCCTGACTGGCAAATAACGCGATTAACTTCTTCGTCTGAACGGAATCCATCGTCGCATGGCTCATGTCCAGGTCTTTATCCTGGATGGCTTTCTTGAACTGCTCCCAGCCCGACATGCCTCTTAAGTCACCGTAGTTAAATAAAGTGCCCTCTTTCGGATCGTGACTATTCTCGAGGACAACTTTCTGCCACGCAGCTAAAAAACGCTTATCGTTCTCAAAACGCTTACGAACGTGTTTACCCAGATTCCTGTTCTGCCCTCCCCCGTAACTCAATGGCGAATTATTCCAATGAACCAAAATCGTCTCGCCTTCATAAAGCTCAGCTTCAAAGGAAACGTCTTGGGGGGATTCTGACGCAACGCTGATTGTTTTCAAAAGCCGGAAACGATGAAGCATCTCGCGTTCTCCTACCGCCAGATCTCGCGCGCGAAGCTCCAGCAGCATGGGCTCCTTCGGCATAAGATTCCTGGACCTTGGAAGAAAACTCGAAGCCCTCACCGTTATCTTATAGATTCCCGAAGTATTAACCGTCATCCGTTTCGGCCAACTGCAACTGCGCATGATTTGCGTACCGCTGGAAGCAAATCTCAACGCATTATTGTACTTAGCAGCAGCCGCATAATTCGCCACCATATCGTCTGGCTTCAGTACTCTGGTCGACGACTCTTCAGCGATCTTTTTCACAGGAACGAGCTCATCCGCCACCTGATTGGCAACCTTGATATAGGCTCCCAAGAGAGTGGGAGACATGATAAGTCCTTCGCCCGTGTTATTAAATCCATGACGAGTCGAATCGTCAGGAAAGCCAAGGGGGACCGTATATTTAGGAAGATCGAAAAGAATGCGGATGGTATTTTGGTATTCCTCTTTGCTCAACCGGCGTGCCAAGGTGCCGCCAAAAGATTTATTTTCCCGCAGCGATGAATCGAGCCACTTTGCCAACATCTTTCTTTCGGTGTCTGAAGGCTGCGGTTTCTCGGCAGGCGGCATCGATCCGTCCGAAATTACAGGCAAAACCTTTTCCCATAACTTCAAATTTGTGGGCGAGCTCCAATCACTCAGCTTTGAATCAAGATCCAAGTCACCTTCTTTGACCTCCGCGTTGTGACACTCAACACAGTACTTATTGAGAGTCTTCTGCGGATGGCCCCCAACGGTGTTCTCATTCGCAACGGTGTCTTCTCCTGAAACGCTCTGGAAAGCCAAGGAAAAAGCCAAGATCAACACACAAGCTAACTGTATGTTTCTAGTGCGATCGTGCGTAAATACCGTGGCGCTGGTCAAACGAAGACCTCATTGAGACTACGACTGGCATTGGAAAAGCTATTTGCTTTCACACCCATCTTATTCATGAGCGTGATATAGAGATCTCCCAGCAGGTATTCATTTGGGTCAAGCGATACATGACTTCCGTGGTCAAAGCCACCACCCGCGACCAAAGCCGGAAGGTTATCATTCGCATGCCGGCTGGCGTCTCCCATTCCTGTACCTAAAAGCACAACTGTGCTGTCAAGCAAGGGCTTGCCCTGAGCATCCTTCTTCTCTTTCAACTGAGTTAAGAAATCATTGAAGTGCTTCATCAGTTCACATTCAATCTTCAGCAGGTCACGAATCATCTCCGGCTTGTTGCCATGGTGAGACAATGAGTGATAACCCACCTTTAGAGCTTCACCGTCAATTGTGAATACAGCGCCTAAACCATTCAACATCAGACTCATCACAGGCGCGGCCTCCGTCTGAATGGCGAGCGCCATAAGATCGTACATCAAGGGCGCTGCTTCCATCATCATGCTAGATGAAATCGGATCCGAATCTGAATCTGGAAGCCTGTAATCGGTTTGCGCGATAACATCATTGACAGACTCGATTTTCTGATTGAGTCTCTTCTCAACCGAACGGAGCGAATGAAAATACTCGTCCAACTTATTGCGATCGGCTTGAGACACATTGCGTTGCAAATACTTCGCATCGTCCAGGACATAATCAAGAGAGCTTTTCCCACTACGCAGGATGTACTCTGCACGTTTTTTGTCCGATTCTGAAACGAACAATTGACTATATAGAACGCTGGGCCGACGCATCATCGGCAAAGGGATTTTTTGCTGGGTGAAACTGGTCCTGCCGCCGATACTGCCGCCTTCATTTTCTACACCTCCAACAGCGAGCTGGAGAGAAGGAAACCTACTTTTCTGCCCGATCTTGTCGGCAATCCGTTGGTCAAGGGAATAGTCTCCAAGGTTTTTACCGCAAAGAAAATTGACCCAGCCGACATGGCCATTCTTAGCCCGATGATCAAGCCCCGAAAAGATAGTGAAATCGTTTCGGTGGTCCGCAATGGGCGCAATGATCTTGGGGATGGTGTAATTCTTTCCAATCTCTTTGGGATAGAACTCTTTTCGGTACCAACCAAAGAAACTACCAACAGCCACAAAGGTCTTCGGTTTTGCTATCGACTTCTGATTTTCGGCAAATGACTCCAGCGATGGCAGCCCGATCGTCGCCATCGTGGAGACTAAAATTCGCCGGCGGTTCGTAGTTTTCATTATTTCTGCTACCGACATTTCCCAGATGGATTGTTTCCCGACCGACAGTGGCGCCAGTTCACTCCATGATAGCTCGGAATGAACTCATCGTTCTACCATTTGTTCACATTGCCGCGCGTGCCAGAAAACGTCTGCCCCCGAAAGTGACAGTGAACGACCACCGGAGCGATCCGTCATCACGATGTCCGATTCAAATTCAGGAATTTGCAACAAAACACCGCGTCATCCCGGTGCAGGTGAACGTCTTTTTCTTTTCAGCCGTGCAATCCGCCGCAGAATCTTATGGAACAGCTTGCGGGGCACGACGACCAGTTCCGCACCGACTTGGGCAAGGCCAGTCGCCGCAGGAAGTTGCCACGACTTCGCTTGCTACTGAAAGCTGCGATAAAAGACCTTGGCCTTGCGGGAAAGTCGTCCGACCGGACGGGTGAACAATTGTTCGATTTTCCGATCCAATACGGCGTTAGCTTTGAGGCGAATGGCGTAGCGATAGCCTTCTTTCTACAGCACACGATACATCGCTGAAATGGCGAACGCCGCATCGCCGCGAAAGAACTTCGGAATGCTCAAGTAGCGATAGCGCTCGATCACCGATGGCAGTACATTCCGCCGGCATTTCTCGCTGGCCTTGTTACCACGCCGCAGCATCGCGCACTCCAAGTCGCCATGCTGGTTGAACAGAAACAGCGGATGGTAACAGAGGCATTCAAAGTGCCCGTTGTAGGCCGTGCCTTATTGTCGTCCGCAGGTCTCACTGACGGAACTGTCCAGATTCAGAATGAGTTCTTTGAGCGGTCGTCGCCGGTGGACGTTGTCGATCCAGCGGCCGGAGAGATTCATCAGCGCCGTGAGATTGCGTCTGCTGCTGAGCGTCTCGGTCTCGAATCGGCCGACCTCGCTACTCGGCGCCGCTTGTTTATCCGGCTGACTCGTCCTTCCGCCAACCACGTGGCGTCGCGACGGGTCCACACACAACCGCTCGGCGTCGTTGACATCTTCGTAGCCTGCCAGTCGGCTGCAGATCGACTGCCGCAACAGCGGGACGAGCAAGTGCTGCCTGTTGCGGTTCTGGCGTGGGCGCTCAGCACACCTGCGCCCGTTTCCATCAGCCCGTTTCCATCAGCCCG